>CAZZWN010000071.1:0-14291 GCA_964657765.1 uncultured Acetobacteraceae bacterium | reverse complement strand
TGGGCTTCGGGCCGCGCTTCCTGCACTCGACGGGCCAGACCTACAAGGGCGGCCCCAACAGCGGCGTGGTGCTGCAGATCACCGCCGACGATGCGAAGGACCTTCCCGTGCCCGGCGAGAAATTCACCTTCGGCACGGTGAAGGCGGCACAGGCGCGCGGCGATTTCGACGTGTTGGCGGAGCGCGGAAGGCGGGCGCTGCGGGTGCATTTGGGCCCGGATGTCGACGCCGGGCTGGCGCGGCTGGCCCGCGCCGTCGATGCCGCGCTGTAACGGGAGCAAAGCATGGAACTAGGGATCATCGGGCTGGGCCGCATGGGCGGCAACATCAGCCAGCGCCTGATGCGCGCCGGGCACCATACCGTGGTGTACGACCGCAACGAAGCCACGGTGCACGGCCTGGCGGACAAGGGGGCGACGGCGTCCAGCGGCCTCGCCGACATGGTGGCGAAGCTGACGCCGCCGCGGGCGATCTGGGTGATGCTCCCGGCGGGCAAGATCACCGAGACGACGATTGCCGACTTGGGCGAACTGCTCGAGAGCGGCGACACCATCATCGACGGCGGCAACACCTTCTATAAGGACGACATCCGCCGTGCGCGGGAGTTGAGCGCGAAGGGCCTCATTTATGTCGACGTCGGCACCTCGGGCGGCATCTGGGGCATCGAGCGCGGCTACTGCATGATGATCGGCGGCGAGAAGTCGGCCGTGGAGCGGCTCGACCCGATCTTCGCCGCGTTGGCGCCCGGCATCGGCACCATCGAGCGCACGCCGGAGCGGGAGGGCCACGATCCTCGTTCGGAGCAGGGCTATGTCCACGCGGGTCCGGCCGGCGCCGGGCACTTCGTGAAGATGGTGCATAACGGCATCGAATACGGGATGATGCAGGCCTACGCCGAGGGGTTCGACATCCTCCGGACAAAGGACTCTGAGGAGCTGCCGGAAAGCGAGCGCTTCAATATCAACGTCGCCGAGGTGGCGGAGACCTGGCGCCGCGGCAGCGTCGTGAGCTCGTGGCTGCTGGACCTCACCTCCATCGCGCTGACGAAGAACGGCGACCTGTCGGAGTATCAGGGCGAGGTGGCCGACAGCGGCGAGGGGCGCTGGACGATCGAGGCGGCCGTCGAGCAGTCGGTGCCGGCCCCGGTGATCACCGCAAGCCTGTTCGCGCGCTTCGAGAGCCGGCGTCACCACAGTTTCGCCAACAAGCTGCTGTCGGCGATGCGGGCCGGGTTCGGCGGTCATGTCGAGCCGACCACGCCGGGCGTGATCCCGCAGCCGCTGCCGGTCGATCCGGCGATCAAGGTGCAGGAACACGAGCGGGAGGCCTAGCCGATGGACGTCTCGGCCTCGCTCTCCGGCCCCGAGGGCCTTGCCCATGCCGATCCGGCGCCGCCCTCGACGCTGGTGATCTTTGGCGCGGCCGGGGACCTGACGAAGCGGCTGCTGATGCCGTCGCTGTATAACCTGCAGCAGGCCGGGCTGCTGCAGGACGAATTCCAGGTGATCGGCATCGACCGCGTGGCACTCGACGACGACGCCTATCGCCGCAGCCAGACCGCGACGATGCAGAGTTTTGTCTCCGACAAAGGCGGCGAGTTCGCGTCCGACGGGCTGAACGACGACGCTTGGGGCTGGGTGCGCGACCGGCTATTTTACCAGTCCGGCGATTTCGAGGACCCGGCGACGTATGCGGCGCTCAAGGACCGGGTCAGCGGCAACTGCGTGTTCTATCTCGCGATTGCCGCCCGCTTCTTCGGGCCCGTGCTGGTCCATTTGGCCGATAGCGGGCTGATGCAGGAGGGCGACAACGCGTTCCGCCGGTTGGTGATCGAGAAGCCGTTCGGCCACGACCTCGCGAGCGCCAAGGCGCTGAACCAGCTTATTTTGGACCGCATGGACGAGTCGCAGGTGTTCCGCATCGACCATTTCCTCGGCAAGGAGACGGTGCAGAACATCATGGCGCTGCGCTTCAGCAACGGCATTTTCGAGCCGCTGTGGAACCGCAACTACATCGACCACGTGCAGATCACCGCCGCCGAGATGGTGGGGGTCGAGACCCGCGGCCATTTTTACGAAACGACCGGCGCGCTGCGGGACATGGTGCCAAACCATATGTTCCAGCTGCTGGCGATGACGGCGATGGAGCCGCCGAACAGCTTCGACGCCGACGCGGTCCGCGCGGAAAAGGCCAAGGTGCTGCAGGCGGTCAAACCGCTCGACAGCTTCCGGGTGGCGCGGGACGTGGTGCGCGGCCAGTACGGCCCCGGCCGCCTGAACGGCAAGGACATGCCGGGCTACCGAGGCGAGCACGACGTCGCGCAGGACAGCACGACCGAGACCTTCATCGCGATGCGGCTCAAGATCGACAACTTCCGCTGGGCGGGGGTGCCGTTCTACCTGCGCACCGGCAAGCGGATGGCGCTGCGGCGGACCGAGATCGTGGTGCACTTCAAACAGGCGCCCTACGCGATGTTCCGCAGCACCCCGATCGAGGAGCTGACGCCGAACGTGATGGTCATCCATGTGCAGCCGAGCGAGGGCATCACGCTGAATCTCAGCGCCAAGGTGCCGGGCCCGACCTTGCAACTGGGCGGCGTGGCGATGGATTTCCGCTACGCCGACTATTTCAACACGCCGTCCAACACCGGCTACGAGACGCTGCTGTATGACGTGATGATCGGCGACGCGACGTTCTTCCAACGCGCCGACAACATCGAGGCAGGCTGGGCAGTCGTGCAGCCGATCCTGGACGAGGTCGAGGCCGGCCACAGCACCGTCCATACCTACACCGCCGGCACGAGTGGCCCGGCGGCTGCGGACGCACTGCTGGAACGGGACGGCCGCTGGTGGTTGAAGCTCAGCTGATGGCGAACTCAATCCAGATGCCGGTACGCCTGGTCGTGTCCGACGTGGACGGCACCTTGGTGCGGACCGACAAGTCGCTCGCCTCCAGCACGGTGGCGGCGGCCGGCCGGCTGCGGGAGGCCGGCATTCCGCTCGCAGTGGTGAGCGCCCGGCCCCCGCGCGGCCTGCTGTGGATCGCCGAGGAGCTGGGCCTGTCGGGCCTGCTGGCCGGGTTCAACGGCGGCACCATCGCGCAGCCGGACGGGACCGTGGTGCAACAGCGCACTGTTCCGCCCGACGCGGCGCGGACGGCGCTGGATTTGTTCGCCCGCAACGGCGTCAGCGCCTGGTTCTTCACCGCGCAGGAGTGGCTGGCGCAGGACCCGCACGGCCCGCATGTCGCGCACGAGCGCCATACCGTCCGTTTCAATGAACGCATCGTCGACAGCTTCGAGCCCTATATCGACCAGGGCGGCAAGTTGGTGGGGGTGACGGACGATGCCCCGTTGCTGGCCCGGCTCGAGAGCGAGCTGCAGGAATCGCTGGGCGACACGGCCAACGCCAAGCGGTCGCAGACCTACTACCTCGATGTGACGCATCCCGAGGCGAACAAGGGCAACGCCGTCCGACTGCTGGCGGCACAGCTCGGGGTCGAGCTGGCGGCGGTGGCGGTGCTGGGGGACATGGCGAACGACCTGCCGATGTTCGACGTCGCCGGGTTCGCGGTGGCGATGGGCAATGGCTCGGCCGAGGTGCAGGCGCGTGCGGCGGCGGTGACCGGCTCCAACGACGGGGACGGCTGGGCGCAGGCGATCGACCAATTCATCCTGCCGCGAGGCCATTGATGGACATTTCGCCCGATCCGCAATCCCTCGCCGTTCGCGTCGCCGGTTGGATGGCCGGCGTTCTGCAGGCCCGTCCTGGGCCGCTGGCGGTCGCATTGTCCGGCGGGTCGACGCCGAAGCTGCTGTATCAGGTCCTGGCGGCAGCACCATTCGTGGAGCAGGTGCCGTGGGACCGCGTGCACTGGTTCTGGGGCGACGAGCGCTTCGTGCCGCAGTCCGACGACCGCAGCAACTACCGCATGACAATGCAGGCGATGCTCGACCGCGCCGTCGTGCCGCCCGCGAACGTGCACCCGGTCCCGACCGAGGGCATGGAAGCCGAGGCCGCCGCCGCGCAATACCAGGCTACGCTGCAGGCCTTCTATGGCGCCCCGGTGCTCGACCCGGCCCGGCCGTTGTTCGACGTCGTGCTGATGGGACTGGGGACCAATGGCCACACCGCGTCGCTGTTTCCCGACACGCCGGTGCTGAACGAGCGCACCGCCTGGGCGGCGGCGGTAACGCCCGAGGGCGAGCCCACGCGCATCACCCTCACCTACCCGGCGCTGGAAAGCTGCCGTCATGCGGCTTTCCTGGTGGCCGGCGCCGATAAGCGGGACGTGCTGGCCAGGGTGCGAGCCGGCAGCACGGACCTGCCGGCGGCGAACTACCATCCCATGGGCGAGCTGCATTGGTTCGCCGATCAGGCCGCAGCGGGCTAGGAGCTTCGTGCATCCATGGCTATCGTCGTCGCCATGAACGCTGAAGCCCCACCCGCCGTGCCGCCTGCCGTGCTTGTCGTCATGGGCGTGTCCGGCTCGGGCAAGACCACCATCGCCGCCTTGCTCGCTGGCCGGCTGGGCTGGGAGTTCGAGGATGGCGACGATTTCCATCCGCCGGAGAACGTCGCCAAGATGCATGGCGGGACGCCGCTGACGGACGAGGACCGCTGGCCCTGGCTGCACGCCATCGCGGCCTGGATCGACGCCACGCGGTCGACCGGGCGTCACGGCATCGTCGCGTGCTCGGCGTTGAAGCGCGCATATCGCGACATCCTGCTGCGCGCCAGGCCGGATGTGCGGCTGGTGTATCTGCAGGGCGACAAGCAGCTTATTTCCACTCGGCAGGCGGCCCGGCTGAACCACTACATGCCCGCCGCCCTGGTCGATAGCCAGTTCGCAGCGCTCGAGGAGCCAGGCGCGGACGAGTACCCGATCGTCGTCTCGGTCGCGCCGCGGCCCTCCGAGGTCGTGCAGGATATCGTCGCGCAGCTGCCGGAGCGCGCGTGATGGCGGCGCTGGACCAGGCCGCGCTGAAGCAGCAGGCCGCCGAGGCCGCGGTGGCGGAGGTGACCGACGGGATGGTGGTCGGCTTGGGCACCGGGTCGACGGCGGCGCTCGCGGTGGCGGTGCTGGGCGCGCGCGTGCAGTCCGGGCTGCGCATCGTCGGCATCCCGACATCGGAGCGGACGGCGGAGCAGGCGCGCGGCCTCGGCATCCCGCTGGCGACGTTCGCCGAGCATACCGCGATCGACCTCACGATCGACGGCGCCGACGAGGTGCATACCGGCACGCTCGACCTCATCAAGGGCCTGGGCGGCGCGTTGCTGCGGGAAAAGATTGTGGCCGCCGCGAGCCGGCGCATGACCGTGGTCGTGGACGAGAGCAAGCTGGTCCCGGCGCTCGGCGGCGTGCGCCTGCCGGTGGAGATCGTGACGTTCGGCTGGCAGACGACGGTCGTTCGGATGCGGGACGCCGGGGCCGACGTCGCGATCCGGCAGGCGGATGGCGGGCCGTTCCGGACCGACGGCGGCAACCTGATCGCCGACTGCGCCTTTGCCGCGATTGCCGATCCGGCCGCGCTGAACGCACGCCTGAAGGCCATCGTCGGCGTGGTGGAAACAGGGCTGTTCATCCACATGGCGACTCGCGTCATCGCCGGCACCCAAGCTGGCCCGAGAATCCTGGAGCAACGATGAACGACGCCGACATTGCGACCGAGCCGAACACCGAGCACCCGCCCGGCGAATCCAAGCAGCAGGCAGGTGCCACCCCGGTCACCCTCGCGCTCGATATTGGCGGCTCGAATCTGAAGGCGGGCCTGCTGGACCGCGACGGCGGCACCGTGGGCGAGCGTCTTAAGGTGGCCACCATGCACCCGTCCCCGCCGGACCGGGTGGTGCCAGCGCTGGTCGAGCTGGCCGGGCGGCTCGGGTCGTTCGATCGCGTATCAGTGGGGTTCCCCGGCTTGATCAAGGATGGCGTCGTGCGGACCGCGCCGAACCTGGGCACGGAGGAATGGGGTGGTTACGACCTGGCCGGCGCGCTGCAGTCGCGGCTTGGCAAGCCGGTGCGCATGCTGAACGACGCGACGGTGCAGGGTTTGGGCGTTATATCGGGGCGTGGGCTGGAGCTTGTGATCACGCTCGGCACCGGTTTTGGCTTTGCGTTGTATCAGGAGGGCCGGCTCGCCCCGCAACTGGAAATGAGCCAGCATGTCGTGCGCAAGGACATGACCTACGACCAGTATGTCGGTGTGGCGGCGCTGGAAAAGGTCGGACGCAAGCGATGGCAGCGCCGGGTGCAGCGGGTGTTGGCGCAGCTGCGGGCCGTGGTCAACTTCGACATGCTGTATATTGGCGGCGGCGATGCGCGGAAGGTCGATTTCGAGCTGCCGGACGATGTGCGGATCGTGTCGAACGACGCGGGAATCACGGGTGGCGTGCGGCTGTGGGACAGCCGGCTGGACGACGCCTTCGCCAAGCGGGAGAGCGCCCAGGACGCATGACGGTCTTCCATTTGGTTCGGCATGCCGAGCATGACTTGCTGGGCCGGGTGCTGACGGGGCGGATGCCGGGGGTTTCGTTGAACGCGCGCGGGCGGGAGCAGGCGACGGCGTTGGCGCGGTATTTTGCGGGGTCTGCGGTGGTGGCGGTGGTTTCTGGCCCGCTGGAGCGGGCGCAGGAGACGGCTGGGCCGATTGCTGCGGCGCTGGGGTTTGCGGTCGAGACGGAGGCCGGCCTGGACGAGATCGATTTTGGCGAGTGGACGGGGATGGCGTTTGGGGCGCTGCAGGATGCGCCGGGTTGGCGGGCATGGAACCAGTTTCGCGGCACGGCGCCGACGCCGGGCGGGGAGATGATGGTGGAGGCGTTGGCGCGCGGGCTGCGTGTTCTTGCGCGGCTGCGCCAGGTGTATCCGGGTGGCGAGGTGGTGCTGGTCGGTCATCAAGATGTGCTGAAAGCATTCCTTGCGCACAGTCTCGGCATGCCGCTCGATCTCATGCACCGCATCGAACTCGCGCCGGCATCGTGGAGCGTCCTCAAGTTGTCTGACGAGGGTGGCGCACAGGTGACCGGGCTGAACCTGCCAGTTTAGGTGCTGCGCCGGCGATGTTCGCCTGAACCTGCCCATGGCCTTCGCGCGCGCATGACGCGGACAGCGATCACGAAAACCCCGATCACGAACAACAGGCTCAACGTGGAGACGGCGTTGATTTCTGGAGTCAGCCCCGTGCGGAGGCGTCCGAAGATCAACACCGGCAGGGTCGGTTCGTAGCCGCCAAGAAAAAACGACCGAACGAAGTCGTCGAAGCTGTTGACCGCCGCCAGGACCGATGCCGCCGCGAGTGATGGCAACAGCCATGGGAGCTGCACATTCAGAAAGCCCTGGATCGGCCCGGCGCCAACGTCTCGCGCCGCGTCCATGAGGTCGCGCGGCGTCGTATCGAGCCGCGCGGTGATCATGATGGCGGTCAGCGGAGTGGCGTGCACCGTGTGCCCGATGAGCATCGCCAGCAGACCGGGATCGAGGCCAACCTGCCTGATCCCAATCCGCAGGCCGATCGCGTGCACGACGCCGGGCGTTACAAGCGGCACCATCGTCCCGGCGAGCAGCAGCCAGCGCGATCGCGGGCCAAGCATCCGTGCGGCGAGCGCAATCCATGTTCCGGCCAGTGCCGCCAGGCAGGCTGAGCAGATTGCCAGGCCGATCGAGATCGTGAAGGCGCGCCCATTGGCACCATCGGTCAGTGCCTCGCGATACCATCGCAGGCTGGGGTGGCCGAGCGGGAATCCGACGACTGAAGCGTCGGTGAGGCTGGTGATCAAAAGCAGGCACAATGGCAGCGAAAGCAGAGCCACGGCCATCCAATAGAACGTGTCGGAGAACCCGCCCTGCTTCAAACGGATACCCGTCTCGGGCCAAGCGTCCGCGCGATGAACTCGCGCGTGCTCCAAGCGATGCTGGCGGCGCACGCCGTGCCGGTGCCGAGCAGGATTAGGCTGAACGCCGCCCCCATCGGCCATCTTCCGCTGGCGCCTTCGAAGAACCCAGTGATGACGGATGCGAAGGTCGGGGTTCCGGCCCCACCTAGAAGAGACGGTGCCACCAGCACGCCCAACGCCAGTATGAACGTCAGCGCGATTCCGGAGACCAAGCCGCCGGATACGAGTGGCAGCGCAACGAAGAACTGCCGCTGCCACCAGTTCGCGCCGAGATCGGCCGCGGCGTCGAGCAGATCCTCCGGCATTCGGCTGAGTGCCGCATAGAGCGGCAGAAGCATGGTAAGCATGACGGTGTAGACAATCCCGGCCAGCACGGATCCGGTGCCATAGAGCAGCGACACCGGGGCATTGGTGAGCCCGGCCCAGCGCATGAACCCGTTCAGCGCCCCGCGATTGGAGAGCAAGAGGACCAACGCGAACATCCGCAGGACTTCGCTGGTCCAAAACGGTGCGACCAGGAATGCCAAACGGCAAAAGCGATCCTCTGGCCGAATTCGAACGGCGACATGCCACGCGAGCGGCCAGGCCAGAACAAAGGAAATCAAGGTCGCCAGCGCCGCCAGCATCAATGTCTGTCCGAGAGCCACTCGATAGCCCGACCCTTCGAAAAGCGCCGCGTAGGCACCAAGGCTGAGTAATGACGGTGTCCCCGGCGCCACCGGGAAGGCATCCAGCAAGCTGATCCTCATCATGGCAACGAGCGGGCCGACATGCGCGAGGGCCACCCAAACAACGGGCACGGCGACGAAAACCAGGCGCAGGACTTGCGTCATCCCGCCCGGACTTCCTCGACCGCCCTGTCGATCAGCTTCGAACTGAGCGCCTGTCCCTCGAAGCGGGAGAAACGCAGCCTGCCGACCGCTTCTTCGTCCATGGCGTAAGCGTCGCGCTCGATGCCGGTCAGCCCAACTCCTGCGTCCACGAACGTCGACGGATAGCCGGCCGAGCGGGTCAGTGCGGTGCCCATGCCGGCCGCACCCAGCATCGCGTCGAGGAACCGGTAGGCGGCGTCGCGGTTCGGCGCGCCCTTGACGATGGCGAAGCTGTAGATGAACGCCATGCTGCCCTCGCGCGGGACAGTCCGGCGAAACGGCTGCCCGGCAAGGACCAGGCGCGATGGCGTACTGGCGTAGGTCTGCGCCAGCACCGCATCGCCGCCCGTCAGCAGCTGCTGCAATTCGCTACCTTCGTCGAAGAAGCGCACCACCTGCGATTTGCTGCGTATCAGCATGTCCCGTGCGGCGTTCACCGCCCGGATTGCCTCGGTAGCAGTGCCGGCATAGGACAGGAAGGTCGGGTCGGCTCCTTGCAAAAGCATCGTGCAAAGCAGGAAATCTTCGATGTCGTAGGTCGTCCGGCCCCGGTATTTTGGATCAAACATGGCCGACCAGCTGTCCGGGGCGGGTGCCACCTCCCGGGTATCCCAGACGAGAACATTCGCGCCGACGACAAGGGGGATTGCCATCAGCGCGCCATTCACCTTGAGCCACTCGGCTTCCGAATAGACCGGGTGGAGTCGGTTCCAGTTTTTGAAGCGCGAGACATCCAACGGCTCGATAATTCCGTTATCGACGAACTGATGCAGGCGCCCCGCCACCACGGTGCAGATGTCCGTCAGCGGGTGATCCCGTTCGGTGACGAGCAGACTCAGCTCCGGCGCCTGGCTGGCGGCAAGCCGAAGGCGCACGTTGGTGCCGGTCTCGGATTGGAACGCTGCCCGAAAAGACTCCGGGACAAATCCGTCGTAGGCCGTGATGTTGAGTGTAGCGGCCGCGGACGCTGACCGGGACCTGAGAACCATCGGTGTTGCCGTCGCCCCACCGAGAAAACCGCGGCGCGTGACAGCCCGCAGACCGGTCGCTATCGGGCTATTCATCTCAGTCTCCAGCGTCGGTATGATGTTTGACACAGAACATCATACTCGTTTGCGTGATGGCCAAAAGGGGGAACCGTGAAGAGGATTACGATTACGATGGAGGAGGGTCTGGTCGCCGAGCTGGACGCGCTGATGGAGCGCCGCGGGTACCAGAACCGCTCCGAGGCACTCCGTGACCTCATGCGTGCGGGAATGCGGCAGTTGGAAACGCTAAAGGACCAAGAGCCGTGCATCGCTGCGCTTGTCTATGTCTACGACCATCATCGCCGTGACCTGCCGAACAGGCTGGCACTCGAGTTTCATGATCATCACGCCCTGGCCGTATCGACGCTGCATGTGCATCTCGATGCGCAAAGCTGCCTTGAGGTCGCGGTTTTGCGTGGAAGCGCCGGGGATGTTCGTCACATGGCCGACCATGTCACTGCTGAACGGGGCGTTCGGCACGGCCAGCTTGTGTTGCTGCCGAGCACCGGCGACGGCCCAGCGTAACCCGTTCAGACATACTATTTGGTAGAGGATCGGCAACGTCTTGTTTCGACCGCCGATTTCCAAAGGCGAAGGCGGAGGCGTTATTCGCGCATTGGCATCAGGCGACAAGATGCGTTGATCTGGTCAATACCGCCCCAGGCGTATTTATAAGCTTCTCTCCCGCGCAAATAATTCGCCGTCCGGCGGCCCTCGATGATCGCCTGCTCGAGCATGGCGGCGAGCAGCAACGTGCCAGGGCTAATGAAGGAATGCGCTTCGTCGAAGCCGCTCATGTAGAACAAGACGCGGTCCGCACCGGCCAGCAGCGCATAGCACGCCGCTGCGACCTCGCCATCGACCCGCAGCGCCTGCAGCCGAAGCGCGCCAGCCTGCAGCAACGCCGGTGCGGTGTCCCGATGGAAGCCAAGCACCGCCGCACCGGCAAGCGACCCGACCTCGCCCTGTGCGGTCCAACGCGCTTGGTGCAGCCGGACCAACTCCGACAACAGCGACTGCACCGTCTCCGGCCCGGCCGTCTCAATCGTAAACCCACCAGCCCGAGCTGCCCGGTTACGGTTCATCCGCAATTTGCGCAGCGTATTCGCCGCCACGACATCAGCCAGGCCGGCGACCGTCGCAGGCAACGCCAGCACCGGGCAAGCCTCCCCCTCCGCCCACTGCACGCTCCACCCCTCCGGTGCGATGCCAAGCAGCGCCGACCCCGGCGGCACCTCGATCAGATCGCATACATCCACCCCATCGCCGTGCGCATGGTCCAGCGCCGCCTGCAGCAGCGGCCCCACCGCCACCCCCGGCTCCAGCAGCGCATCCAAATGGTCGGTAGTCCCCGCCCCGATCGGCAGCAGCTTGCGCACCTCCGGCTCATCCAACCGATACAGCGGCAACAAACCCGCCAGCCGCCCACCGACACGCTGCGTCGCCACCCGAGGCATCCCGGTGCCAAAATGCCGCCACCACGGCAGCAGCCACGCCGGCGAGCTGAACGGCGACGCCCCCGGCACCCGGCGCCACAACGCCTCCCACTCCGGCGCCAGCGCCAGCAGCGCCGCGTCGCTGTCCAGCAAATCGATCCCGGTCATACCGTCGCAGCGACGCGCGCCAGCATCCGGTAGCGTTCGATATACGCCGCCGCCATGCGCTCGATCGAGAAACGGCGGCGCGCGGTCTCGCGGCAGGCGTCCGGCTCGATCCTATGCACCTGCCGGATCGCCGCCGCCATGCCGTCCGCGTCGTCCACCAGGAAGCCGGTGCGCCCATGCTCCACCACCTCCGGCAACGCGCCGTTGCGGAAGGCGATGACCGGGGTGCCGCAGCTCGCCGCCTCCATCGCCACCAGCGAACTGGTTTCGGCGACCAGGCTCGGCACCAGCAGGCAGCGTGCAGCGGCCAGCAGCCGGCGCTTCTGGCTGAAGCCGACCGGCCCGATATAGCGCCGCCGCCGGTCGAGCCGTGGCAGGATATCCCGGTGGAAATACTCCTGATGCGCCGCGTAGGGGAAAACCTCGCCCGCCAGCAGCATCGGCACATCGGCCGCCCGCGCCGCGTCGAGCGCCAGATGCAGCCCCTTCTCCGGACAAATCCGGGCCATCGTGAGCGCGTAGCCGCACTTGCGCGGCTGCACCGCCCCGAGCTGCGAGACCGGAACCCCATTCGCGATGGGCGGCAGCAGGCGGGGCCCCGGCGGCATGCGCCGCATCTGGCTCTCGGACACGCAGTTGATCCAGGTGCCGTCGCGCGTGGGCGCCAACGCGCTGGGCGGATACCATTCCGGCGGCAAATGCAGCGTGGCGAGCACCGGCACGCCCGGCGGCGGCAGGCAGGCCTCGTAGTCGAGCCCGTGCATATGGATAAGGTCGATGTCCCGGCAACGCAGGACCTCGGCGGTGACGCGGTGGATCGCTTCCTGGCCGGCCCAGTGCACGGCGTTGTCGATCGGGCGGTCGCTGGGCGCCGCCGGGTAGGACCATAGCTCCCCATCGACCTCGGACCCCGCGCAGGCGATCACGACGCTGCGGTGGCCCGCGTCCATGATCGCGCGGTCCAGGCTGCTCAGCACCTGCTCCGACCCGCCGACCGCGTCTGGGCTCACGGGTGCCAGCGGGTAGGCGACGCTGAGGATGGTTAGGCGCTGCACAGGGCCCCCTGAGCCAGCTCGCGCCAGCGTGCGCCAGTCATGCTCCAGCCCCAATGCTCGTAGTTCAGCCGGCCGGGCAGCGGCGGAGCGGTGAAGTCATAGGCGGGCGCTGGGCGGAAGCTTTCGACGCGTGTGCCGAAGGGCCGGAGCGTCGCGGCCTGTGTCACGAAGCAGTCGAACATCGCCCGCTTCTGCGCCTGTTCGGCCGGGGTGAGCATGACGGTCAGCGGCTCAGGACCCGGTAGGAAACAGCCGGTCACAAGCCTGCCCGCCGGGTCGGCATGATACCCGGCGAACTCCAGCACCGGGCGGCGTCCCGCGGCGGCGTGGACGGCGAACGCAACGGCGTCATGGTCGGGATGGCCGCCCTCGTAGGCATGGGTGATGACCGCCTCCGTCCCATGCGCGTCGAACAGCCGGGCCAGGCTGCGGGCGATGCTGTGCATGTCGAGGCTCGCGTCCTGGTCCACGACGCCCAATTCGGCCATGCTGGGGGCCGCGCCCGCAACCCGCAGGGCCGCCATCAGCTCGCCGCGCCGGGCGGCTGCATAGGCGGCAGGCGTGCTGAACCCGGCCGCAGCCGCGTCCGCCAGGGTCCGCGGCGCGCCATCGGTCACGTGCACCAGCAGCAAGTCCGGCAGCAGATGCAGGCTGCCGCCCGCGGCGATCGTCTCGTCGTCCGGATGCGCCACGACCAGCGCCACCCGGCCGCCAACAGGTCGACGGGATGCCAGGCCGTGCAGTACGACCTGCATCGCGCTAGCCAGCCAAGGCTCGCATGGGAATGGCTTCGACCCGGCCCGGCGCATAGCGGCGGATCATCGTGCCGCAGAACTCCGCGAACTCCTCCGGGTGGGTCGGGACGGCGGTGTAGTGTGCCCAATGGCCCTTATGCTCCGGCGTGAAGCAGAAGGTCGCGGTGACGTTGAATTCCTCCAATGCCCGCATCTGCCTGTCGAACCAGGCTTCCGCATTCGGGCGATACCAGTCGGCCCAGCTCAGCCCGGTGCGCAGATAGGTCACGCCCATGTCGCGCATGTGGCGCACCGCGTCGTCCAGCCGGTGGTCCTCGAAGTGGAACCACTGGCACAGGCCGATCTCCGGCGTGTACTCGTGGAAGATCTTGGCGGCGCGCTTCGGCCGGCCGTGCTCGTCCAGCAGGCCCATGTGGAAGTGGCGATAATAGCTGCTGCCCTCGGCCTCGCGGTGCCGGGTCGTGGCGGGCCAGGCGGCGGGCAGGTCATACAGGCTGTACCACTGTATGCGCTCCGGACGCTTCGGACCGAGGCCCAGCAGCAGCTCCGCAGTGCGGCGCAGGCCCCATTCCTGCACCTCCTCGGCGCCGAAGGTCGAGATGCCGACCTCGCTGACCCAAAGCGGCAGGTCTGTCACCGCGCGTATGCTGTCGAGCTTCGCCGGCCAATCGTCCAGCATCCAATGGTTCCAGTCGAGCGGAAAACCGTGCACCGCCACCGCGTCGAGCTCCGCCAGCGCGTCGTGGCCCTGCAGCACCCGGATGAAATCGGGGTCGATCGGGCTGATGCCGCCCAGCACCCGCGGCAGGCCCGGCGCTTCTGCGGCAATGGCCTGGCAAGCGAGCTTGGTCATGCGGGCGAAGTGGGCCCAGCCTGGATCGTTCTCGAAATCCCAATGCGATTTGTTGTTCGGCTCGTTCCAGATCATCGCGGCTTCGATCATGGCTTGGTGTCTCCACGCGCCGGCTGCGAAGCGGCGCTTCGAGCGGGGTAGACCGCGCCATAGCGCGCGTCCGGCAGTTCAATACAGCGGCAAATGAACACTTCGTCCTCCGGATTGCTCTCGATGGCGAACCCGGCCG
>CAZZWN010000070.1:0-14381 GCA_964657765.1 uncultured Acetobacteraceae bacterium | reverse complement strand
CACCTCGCGCATTTGCCCCGGCTGATCGAGCGCCACCCGGAGCTGCCGGTCGTCACGACGTGGTGGGACTGGTCGCGCCGTCTCACGGCGCAGCTTTCGCCGGGCGAGCGCGATGCGGTGTTCGGGGAGAACGCCGTGGCGTTCTATGGATTGCAGGGGTCGGCTGCGGCGCCGGGTTCCGCGCCGGGATAGTCGGGTTCGCTGGAAGCCCGACTGTTCGCCGCCGGGCGTCAGCACCCCCTTGCGCCCGAACGCGTGTGGTGGTCAGAAAGCGCCGCATCAACCCGGATCACTTCCCATGAACGACACCTCCGACCCCACCCTCCCCAAAGCCGTAAGCCGCCGCAAAGCCCCCCGCCAGAAAGTCCCTCCATTCGCGCGCTTCAAGGGCACCTCGGCTTGGCGGAAGGATCACAGGCGCGCACGCGAGTACGCCCGCTTCCTTGCCGCGACGAGGCAAATCAAACAGCACCCGGGAACGCCGAGCCCCTGATCTTGCTCGGCTCGGGACAGACTGGCCGCGATCACAGCGCCCGCATCCGGCAATCCCTCCCAAGGTCGCCAGCGAACGGCGTCCAGACCTCGGTGCGCCCGAGCAGCGGGATGCCGATGTAGCCGCGCACCCGCAGCCTATGCTCCTCGTCAAGCCGCAGCCGCGCCTGGTAAATCTTGCCATTGCGGGGATCGGTGATCCGCACGCTCCAGTTCAGATCGCCGTCCGGGACAGCAGCACCGCGAATGATCGTAAGGCCGCACTGGCTGCGGCCCTCGCTGTCGGTCGGAAAGGGGTCGTCGGGATGATCCAGCGTCACGCCGACGATGCGGCCGCATAGCCCGGCGGCGCACGGCTCGATGGCGATCACCGCCTCCTTGTCCTGCGTCAGCCAACGGCCGACCGGTGTTGCCGGTCGGGCGGCCCGGCCCGGCGGCGCAATAACCAGGAAGGCGAACACCACGGCCATCATGCCGACGTACGTGATCAGCTCCCTCAAGCCGCCAGGTCCCGGCTCTCGAGCAGGGCCGCCGTGCTCGGCGCCCGGCCACGGAACGCAATATACAATTCCATCGGATCCCGCGTGTCGCCGGCGCTCAGCACCGTGCGCAGCCGTGCCGCGGCGGCCGGGTCGAACGGGTCGCCGGCCTCCTTGAAGGTACCGAAACCGTCCGCGTCGAGCACCTCCGACCACATGTACGAGTAGTAGCCCGCCGCATAGCCGCCGCCGGCGAACAGGTGCTGGAAATGCGCCGGGCGGTGCCGGATGCCGATCTCGGGCGGCATGCCGACGCGGGCGAGGAACGCCTGCTCGAACGCGTCGATGTCGATCGTCTCCGGCGCCGGGTGGCTGTGCAGCGCCATGTCGATCAGCGCCGCCGCCGTGTATTCGACGGTCCCGAAGCCCTGGTTGAACCCGCGCGCCGCCAACACGCGGTCGATCAGGGCCTCCGGGATCGGCTCGTTGGTCTCATGGTGCAGTGCATAGCGGCGCAGCGTCTCCGGCAAGGCGAACCAGTGCTCGTACACCTGGGACGGGAACTCCACGAAGTCGCGCCGCACCGAGGTGCCGGATTGGGCGGGATAGCGCACCTGGCTCAACAGCCCGTGCAGCGCGTGGCCGAACTCGTGGAACAGCGTCTCGGCGTCGTCGAGGCTGAGCAGGGTCGGCTCGGCCTTGGCGAAGTTGTTGTTGTTGACGATGATCGGCGACACCGGCCCGTCGAGGCTCTCCTGGTCGCGGAAGCTGCTCATCCATGCGCCGGACCGCTTGTCGGCGCGGGCGAACGGGTCGGCGAGGAACACGCCCACGTGCCCGGCCGCGTCGCGCACCTCATAGGCCGCGACGTCCGGGTGATAGGCCGGGACGTCCGTGCGCCGCTCGAAGCTCAGCCCGAACAGCCGCGCGGCGGTGTCGAAAGCGGCGCGCTGGACGTTCTCCAGCAGGAAATACGGCTTCAGCTCGCCTTCGTCGATCGCGTAGTCGGCCCGGCGCACCTTCTCCGCGTAGTAGCGCCAATCCCAGGGCGCCAATGCGTCGTTGAAGCCCTCTCGGCGCGCCGCCGCCAGCAGCCGGTCGCGCTCCGCCCCTGCCTTGCGCTTCGCCGGCTCCCAAACCTCTGCAAGCAGCCCCTCGGCGGCGGCCTGCGTGCCGGCCATGGTGTCGGCGAGGCGGAAATCCGCGAAATTCGCATAGCCAAGCAGCCGCGCACGCTCCGCGCGCAGGGTCAGGATTTCGGGGATCAGCGCCCGGTTGTCATGCGGGCCCGCCTGGGCGCCGCGGGCAATCCAGGCCGCATAGGCCACCTGCCGCAGGTCGCGGCGATCGGAAAAGGTCAGGAACGGCTCGATCAACGAGCGGGAGAGCGTGACGGCATAGCCCGGCAAGCCCCGGTCCGCCGCCGCCTGCCGCGCCCCGGCCCGCACGAACTCCGGCAGCCCCGCGAGGTCCGCCTCGGCCAGCGGCAGATGCCACGCCTTCTCGTCATGCAGCACGTTCTGGCCGAACTCGGTATGCAGCGCTGCCAGACGCTCCGAGATCGCGGTCATCCGCGCCTGTTCGACGGAGCCCAGCGCCGCGCCGCTGCGGATCGCATTGAGGTGGGTGCGGTCCAGCAGCCGCATCTGGTCCTCGGCCAAGCCGAGTTCGTCCCGGCGCGCATGCAGGCCGTCGACGCGCCGGAACAGCGCGGCGTCGAGCGCGACCCGCATGCCGTGCTGCGCGAGCTTGGGCGACATCTCGCGGTCGACCGCCTGCAGCGCGTCGCCGCCCTGGCTCACGACCAAGTTGGAGAACGCCGCACCGATCCGTTCCAACGCCCGGCCGCTGCGCTGCATGGCCTCGATCGTGTTGGCGAAGCTCGGCGGGGCCGGGTCGGCGCCGATGGCGGCAACCTCATCGAGATGCAGCCGCATGGCATGGTCGAATGCGGGGACAAAGTGCTCCGGCCGGATAAGGTCGAAGGGCGGCACGCCGAACGGAGTGGTCCAGGGCGCTAGCAGGGGATTAATGTCGGTCATGCGGCCAATCCCGTGCAGAACCCGCCGGCAGGGTCAAGCTGTTTTCCAGGTCGCTGCAAACCAGGCTCCTTGCCAGGCTCATTGGTCGACAACGGCCTTAAAATATGGCTCTATTTACCGTGACGTTGTGGAGGCAGCCATGGACCCCGTCGACTTCGCCCAATGGACCCCTGGCGGCGTGCCCCAGGCCGCCTTGCCCGGCGCCGGCGCCAGCATGCGGCAGGTTCATGTCAAGGCCGGGCACGTTGCCACCCGGCACAGCCATGCGCACGAGCAGTTCTTGCTGGTGATCAGCGGCGCGGGCCGGCTGGAGTGCGAGGCCGGCAGCGTCCCCTTGCGTCCCGGCACCGCCATCCGTTTTGCACCGGGCGCCTGGCACAGCGCGGAGTTCACCGCCGACACCGTGCTGACCGAGTTCAATCTGGCCTAAGCAGCACGGGTCAGGATAACCCCGAGCGCCACCGCGCCGAACGCGATGCAATAGATGCCGAACGGGTTCAGGCCGGACTGCTCGTGCTGCCGGAAGTAGCGCATCAGGAACGCGGTGCTGAGCCAGGCGACGATGCCGGCGACGACGGCCGCGATCGCCGCCGTCTGGAACACGCCGGGCGGTACGCTCTCGTGCAGCAGCTTCGGCACCTCCAGCACGGTCGCGCCCAGGATGATGGGCGTCGCGATCAGGAACGAGAAATGCGCCGAGCCCGCGTGGTCCACGCCGCGCAGCAGCCCGCCGACGATCGTCGCGCCCGACCGCGAGATGCCGGGGATCAGCGCGAGGCACTGCCAGAGGCCGATGACCACGGCGTCGACCACGCCGAGGGTCGCCATGGGCCTGGCGTTGACGGCGCGGGTGCGCAGCCGCTCGGTGGCCATCAGCATGACGCCGTTCACGATGAGGAAACTGGCGGCGACGACGGGGGAGCCGAACAGCCCGCGCACGAATTTTTCGAGCACGAAGCCGATGACGACCGCCGGAATGGTCGCGATGACGATCAGCATGAGGGTGCGCCGGCTCTCCCGGGTGCGTTGCGGGCCGGAGGTGCCGAGCACGCCCTGCGCCAAGGCCAGCCAGTCGCGCCAGAAATATGCCAGCAGGGCGACCGCGGTTCCGAGGTGCAGCAGGACGAGGAACGGCAGGAACTCGGGGGACTGCTGGTTGATGGCCCAGTTGACGAGGGACGGCAGGATGACGGCATGCCCGAGGCTGCTGACAGGGAACAGCTCCGTCGCACCCTGAAGGATGGCGATCATTACGGCGTGCAGGGTGTTCATGCGGCTCTCCGGTTTGGGCCGGAATAGGCCGCGACGGCAAGACGGGTCAACCCGGCTGCGGCGCCTGGATCAGGTCGCGAAATGCGAATGCGCCGCCGTCCCGCCCGACGCTGCATCGTAGGAGGCGTCGTGCAAAGGTCAGCGCGGCGCCGGTTGCTCCAGGAAGCCCTGCACCGCGGTAAACAGCTGCATGCGGTTCTTCTCCATGATGACGCTGTGGGTGCCCTCGCCGATGAGGACATACTGCTTCCACGGCGCGCCGGTCAGCAGCGGGAACAGCGCCTGCGACATGTATGGCGGCGTGTCGCGATCCCACTCCGCCTGGATCATCAGCGTCGGCGCGGTGATTTTGGCCGGATCGTAGGTCGCCTGTTCCGACATGTAGTAGCCGCGGATGTCCTGGATGACGCCGTTCGGCGCGCGCAGCGCTGGCGGGTTCGCAGCCGCAGCCTTCGGGTCGGTCGCCCACGTCGCCTGCTGCCACCGGTCGAACCAGCCCGGCGGGATCAGCGACGCCTGCTTTTCGGCCGGCACGCCAGTCATCCAGCGCTTCATCGCCGCGTCGGCCGTCACCATCCGGTATGCGCCGAGCTTGGCGGCGTCGCCGGTGGGAGCCGTGTCGTGCGATAGCCATACCGGCGCATACAGCACCAGCCGGTTGACCTTGTTGGGCTGCTCCGCCGCAAAGCCGCCGGCGATTGTCGTGCCCCACGACCAGCCCATCACGTCGAGCTTGCCGAGATGCCGCCGCGCCAGCACCCAATCGACCACGGCGCCGTAATCCGCGACCGCCTGGGCGGTATTCTCCACAGGCTGGCCCGCCTCGGCTGCCTCGTCCATGGCCGCTGGCCGCGTCGACCGCCCATAGCCGGGCAAGTCGAGCAGATACACGTCGAAACCGTGCCGGGCGATGCTGTCCATCCACGACGTCCCGCCGAGCTCCAGGTCGAAGGCGGTGCTGGCCGGGTAGGTCGCGCCGTGCACGAAGACCAGGGTGCGGTCGGGTGTGAAGTGGGTCATCCCGGCCGGCCGCTTGTTGCGTACATAAATTTTCAATCCGGCCTGCGGCGAGGCGATCATCGCCTCCTCGGTGACCAGCTTGGCCGGCTGCGCCTGGGCGCACGCACTGGCGGCGACACCCAGCGCGAGCGCCGCTGCGAAAAGGGACTGGGTCATGGCGTTTCCCCGACGATGCTGTTTTGCCGCAGTCTCGGCCGTTGCGACATCACTGTCCACCCTGCCAGCCGCGGGATGGCCGCATCTATTCGGCGCGACGCGAGCCGTGACGCAGGTCACAAACCTCCGGGCGCTTTTCCCGCACGCTCCGCCACCGCGTCGACAACGATCCGCGCGGCCTGAGCGACGAGGAGGACGGGACATGCAAATGCGATACAATGGCGGCACGATCACCATCGGCGGCCGGACCTGGTTGAGCCGGACTTGGCTGACGAGGAGGATGTGGAGCATCGTGGCAAGCAGCTGCGTTTCCGGTTCGGTCACCGAGACCACGCCCCCGCACCTCAGCCCCGGAGGCGGTAGGCGCGGCGTTGCACTCCCGCTCCTTGCAGCGCCGTTCGATATCCCATTGGCGCCGAAGGTTGGTATCTCGATGCTACGATCGAACGTCATCGCCGTTGTCGCATTGCTGTCGCTTGGCGGGTCCTGCCGGCCGGCGCGGGCCGAGTTGGACCCGCTGCGCAGCCTACCGCTGCTGGACGCCGGCTTTTCCGGCTGTCCCGCCGATCCGCAGCCGCAGCAGCGCAGCATAAACCTGATCACGCGGGAGTCGATGCGGCACGACGTCGGCCCCTTCAGCGTGCGTCTGCCGGGCTACGCGACGACGCCGTCGGACATGGGCCATGACAGCTATGTGCCGTTGCGCATCGAGGCCTGTCGCGGCGACACATTGCGCGTTGCGCTGAGCAACAAGTTGCTGCCGGCCTACTACCAGCCTGAGACGAACCTGCACACGCATGGCCTGATCGTGCGGCCGGCGCCCGACATTCCGGGTCCGCCGGGCGATTACGTTTTCCTTGCGGTCGCTCCCGGCACCGCCGAGAACTACCGCATCAAAATCCCCGCGGACCTGCCCGGGTCGATGTTCGGCAAAACGCATGTGCCGCAGCCCTATCCGAGCGGCCTGTATTGGTTTCATGCGCACCGCCACATGTTCGCGCGCGGGCAGGTGCAGGGCGGCGACGCGGGCGTCCTCAGCATCGGCAACCCGCTGCGGATCGACTATCGCGATGATCACGGCAAGGTCGTCGGCAAGGATCTGCCGGCCAACACGCAAGTCAGCTTTCTCGCGTTGCGGGACATCCAGCTCGCCGTGCCGCACGGCTTACGTCCCGGGGCAGCGACGGGGCAGCAGGCGCAGTGGGTCAATGGCCAGGATGGCCTGCCCGATTACGACCCTGGCGCCTGCGTCGGAGCAAACGCCTGGTTTGCCCATGGCGCCTGCGGCCACGATGGCCTGCCGCTTGCGACGGGCAGCGACGCGTCACGGGACCTCGCTTGGCTGTTCACCGTAAACGGGCAGCACTTTCCCCAGCTCACCGCCCCGTCGACGCGGCCGCAGCTCTGGCGGATCGCCAACCTGAGCGCAAACCTCACCTACGTGCTGGAGATTGCCGAGGGCGCCGATCCCGCAAAGGCTGCGCCAACCCGTCCGTTCTTCGCGCTCACGCTCGATGGCGTCGTTGCCGGCACCCCGGTCGAGAACGAGCCGACGGAACTGCTGGGCATCCCGCTCAAGCGGCTGCTGCTCATGCCGGCCGCGCGCGCCGAGATTTTCCTGCCGGCGAGCGGCTGCGCCGGGACGGCGACGTTGCGCACAGTCGGCTTGCAGACGGGCCCGGGCGGCGATCCGGCGCCGACCGGTGACCCATGGCCGCCGATCGACCTCGCCCGGCTGCGCACCACCGGAGGAGGCGGCTGCGACGCTGCGGCCGCAAGCCCGCAGGCTCGGTCCGAGGTGCTAGCTGCTGCGCCTGCCCCCGTGCTGCAGCGTCCGGCCGGGCTCGACATCCGCAGCCCGCGCCCGCAGGCGGCCAACAGCCGTGCGACGCCCGATGCGGCGGCCCAGGCCATGCTCCGTGCAGCGCCGCCCAATGCCGCCGCGGCCCCTACTCTCGCCACGCTGCATCCTGCGTGCCGGTTCCTGCCGGCGGCGACCGGATCGAATTCGTATCGGCGGCGGATCACGTTCGACCAGGGCGACGACGGCCAGGGCGGCACCGCTTTCAAGCTTGGCAGCGAGATCGTCGATGCGACCGGTCAGGCCGTCGCCGGCTCGGCCATCGGGCCAGAGACGTTCCCTGACCCCCTCGACTGGGCCGCCACCGCGCATATCTGCCCGGTGCTCGGCGCCCAGGAGGTGTGGGAGCTCATGAACATCACCGACGAGATGCACAACTTCCATATCCATCAGACCAAGTTCCGTTTGGCCGATGCGGCGCTCGACACGGGTGTTCCGCCTGGCCTCAAGGCGGTGGTCGCGATCGGCGCGGGCTGCACGTCGCAGCCGGCCAGCGCGGCGTTCTGCGACCCTCTAGGCGTCGTTGGCGGGGCGGTCGCCGAAGCAGGCGGCGCTACGCCGAGCCTAGCCGTGGACGCCTGGCACGACACGATCCCGGTGCCGCCGCGGGATGCCGCCGGGCATCCTGGCCGCGTTTTCGTGTCGATCCCGTTCAAAGCGCCGGTTCAGGAGGGTCGCTTCGTCTTCCACTGCCACATACTCGAGCATGAGGACGGCGGCATGATGGCGCCGGTCGAAGTGCTTAGCGCCGAAGCGGTCAATCGGCAGCAAGTGAGCGAGGTCATCAGTATGGGACCGATGCACCACAAACATTAGCTTCGCGGATGGAAGTCAGGGCCGCCCGGCGCCGCGGGTGTTGGTGTAGATCGCATAGAGCGTATGCGACGCGCATAGGAAAAGCCGGGCGCGGTTGCGGCCGCCAAAGGTCAGGTTCGACACGGTGAACGGCACCTTGATGCGGCCCAGCAGCGTGCCGTCGGGGGCGATGCAATGCACGCCGTCGGCGGCACTGCTCCAGATGCGTCCGTCCTCGTCGCAGCGGAACCCGTCCGCAAAGCCCGGCGCGACCGCATGGAACACGCGGCCGTCCGACAGCCGCGCGCCGTCCTCCAGCACGTCGAACACCCGGATGTGCTGCACGGGGTCGGCGGCGAACTGCGCCCCGCTCTCGGACACATACAGCAGCGTTTCGTCGGGCGAGAAGCACAGCCCGTTCGGTCCTTCGAAATCCGCCGCCATCACCCGCAGGCTGCCGTCGCGCGGGTCGAACCGATACAGCGTCGGCGGCAGCTCCGGCGCCTGCTTGCCGCCCTCGTAGTCCGTGTTGATCCCATAATGCGGGTCGCTGAACCAGATGGTCCCGTCGGAGCGGCAGACGATGTCGTTGGGGGAGTTCAGCCGCTTGCCCCGGTAACGGTCGGCCAGCACGGTGACGCTGCCGTCCAGCTCCGTCCGCGTGATGCAGCGGTCCCGGTGCGAGCAGCCGAGCAGCCGCCCCTGCCGATCCCGCGTATGCCCGTTGGCAAAGCCGGAGGGCTGGCGGAACACCGACATGCCGCCGCTTTCGGTCCAGCGCATGATGCGGTCGTTCGGCAGGTCGCTGACCAGCAGGCAGTCGTGGTCGGCGAACCAGGCCGGCCCCTCGAGCCAGGCGAACCCCTCGCCAAGTTTCAGCAACGGCGCGTTCGGCAGCACCAGGCGATGGAATTGCGGGTCGTGGACGTCGAGGATGGACATGCTATTTCGCGTGGCACGGCGTGCGTTGCGGCGGCGTGTGCAGTTGCACTGTCATCAGCACCGCCGGCTCATTGCCGATGGTGCCGGAGCGGTGGCCGCGCTTGCCGTCCTTCGTCGTGCAGCCCTGGTCCTCGCCCAGCGAGAACTCGCCCGGCCCCTGCTCGACGCGGACTCCGTCCATGCTCTCGATCCACCAGCGGCCGGACAACACGACGATCCATTGCGGCGCCGGGTTCTCGTGCCAGTCGCCGACCCAGCCGACCGGCTGCACGGTGACGACCACGGTCGACTCTAGGCGCGTATGCTGGTTGTTCCACTGCGGCGCGGCGTTGCCGACGCCTTTCAGCTCGAAATTGGTCAGCGAGCAGCGCTGCTGGTGGCTGACGCCGTCCGCATCGGTCCATAGGTGCCAGTAGGGGATGCGGGGCTTGGGGCCGGATTGGTCGGGCATGGGCGTCTCCATGGTGGCGTGGCGCAGGATGCCGTCCGGGCGTTCTGTCCAGCGCATAACGTGAAAACCCGGCAGGGCAGCCCCTAGGAGATGCCGTCGCGCTAGGTTCGTCAAAACCCTCATCGGGTATGGGGCATCAGGCCTCCAGCGACAGCAGCTCCGCAAGCGTCACGGGACAGGTTGCCGGAACCGGCAAGGGTTGCTGCCCGTCGTGGGTCTCAGGCAGGCGGTCGAGCGCGTCCGCATACAGCTCGGCAAGATCGATCCTATGGCGCATCGACGGCGTGTAGCTTCGGCGTGCATCACGGCGGAAACCGCGGCCCTCGGCCTGCCAGTGCGGCAGGTCGCGGGATGAAGGCGACGCAGTGCATTCGAGATCGTGCAGCAGCGCTTGCACAATAAGCGACCGAATGGCGTTGAACTCGCAGCGGCCCACGCTCTCGATCTCCTCGATGATGTTGGCCCAATCAGGCGGCTCATTGCCCGGCGTGCCGGCCGCATGCTGGCGCAGCAGCCGTGCCTGATTTTCGGACCATTCCATCACGTCGGCGGTGTAGAGGTTGCCCATCGTCAGCCCCCGTGGATCGCGTCGCTGCTCAACACCATGATATGCCCGTCCGGGTCGCGACGCACCACTGCGCCGACGGCTGGCAACGGCGCGCCGGCCCACAGCAGCGTCACCCAGTCGGTAGCCGTCGCGTTGGCCGCAGCCGGCGGGGCAGGGCGGCCGGGCGGCGCGTAGGCCAGCAATTCCAATCCGGCGCCCTCCGTGCTGCGCGCGCGCAGGCCCGTCACACGCACCTGTGCGGCGGGCACGCCATCGAGCCTCGCCTGCGCATCGCCGTCGTTCAGCGAGCGGGCGGCCACCCGGAACCCGAGCCTGCGGTAGAAACGCAGGCTACGCGCCGTCGCTTTCACCGCCAGTGCGCTGTGGTCGATGCCGAGGAACGGTCCCGCACCCGTCCTCGCCCGTTGCTGCCAGACCGGGCGGCCCTGGCCCGGCGGGAACTGCAGCAGCTCCAGCGGATGGCCGTCCGGATCGCGGAACTTGAACGCGACGACGCTGCCGTTGCTGGGCGGCAGCCGCTCGGGACCGTGCGTCGAGATCGGCCGCGGGGACTGCTTCTCCAGGTGCCGGAGCGCAGCTTCCATATCGTCGACGATGATCGCCAGGTGCTGGAACCAGAGGTCGTCGCTGCGGCTGTCCAGCGGATACGGCGCGCCTGGCGGGTCGAACCGTACCAGCGCGATCTCCTCCGCGCCAAGCCGCATCACGACGCATTCGCAGCGGGCGCCGGGAATGCCGAGCAGGCCAGCGAGCACCGTATCGCCGGGGCCGCGCTCGAGGCGGCAGAATCCGAGGCCGTCGCGGTAGAACGCCTCCGCCTGGTCGAGGTCGGCCACGACCCGGCTGATGCGCAGGACGCGGATCGTGCGCCCCTTGCGCCCGAGCGCCAACGCCAGCGATGTCCCCGCAAGCAGGGCCAATGCGTTGCGGGCAGCAGTGCGCATCCCCGTCAGGCGACCAGCCGGCTTTTGAGATGGTCCGCCACCCGGAGCGCGTTGGCGATGATGGTGAGCGTCGGGTTCACCGCGCCGATCGACGGAAAGAAGCTCGCATCGGTGACATAGAGGTTGTCCAGCTCGTGCGCCTTGCAGTTGAGGTCGAGCACGGACGCCATGGGATCGGTGCCGAACCGCAGCGTGCCGGCCTGATGCGCCGTGCCGTTGAGCGGAATGTCCTTGCCCAAATAGAGCCGCCGCTCGAGCAGTTGCGGCCAGGCGCCCATCGGCCGCACCATGGCCTCGAGCTTCGCCCGCAGCCGCAACGCCGCCTCCTCCTTCCGCTCCTGCACGTCCAGCATGACCCGGTCGCCGTCGTAGTAAATGCGGTTCTCCGGCCGCGGCAGGTCCTCGCTCTGCAGCCAGAAATCCATCGAGTGCTCGGCCATCTTGTCGAACGGCCAGTCGGGCAGCAGGTGCATGACGCCCGGCGCCGGCGCCTCGCCCCTGATCTGCTCGCCGTGCGAGGTCGCGCACATCTGGATCAGCCCAAGCGGATACTCCCAGTCCGGCGCGCCGAAGTAGTAGTCGCTGACCGCCAGCGTCTTCTGGAACACCGTATGGTTCGGCTCCTTCAGCAGCGCCATCACCACCGACATGGTGTGGCGGACATAGTTGCGGCCGACCTGGTCCGACCCGTTGGCCAACCCGCGCGGATGGGCGTCGCTGCCCGACCGCAGCAGCAGCAGCGCCGAGCTGAGCGCCCCGCAGGCGACGACCACGACATCGGCCGAGTACTCCTCGGCCTGGTCGTCGCGGACGACGTGCACCTTGCTCACGCTGCGGCCCGCCGCGTCGGTTTCAAGCCGGGTCACGTAGGCGCCGGTCAGCAGGGTGAAGTTCGGATGCTCGGCAAGGGTCGGGTCGACGCAGATCACCTGCGCATCCGCCTTGGCGTTGATCGCGCAGGGAAAGCCGTCGAACGCGTCGCAGCGTATGCAGGGACTGTAGGTGGTGGCGCTGCCATCGGGGTTCTGGTCGAGCTTGATGCCCAGCGGCAGGTGGAACGGATGCAGCCCCTGCTTCTCCAGCATGTCGTTCAGCTGCTGGACCCGCGGCTCGTGCTTGATGGGCGGATAGGCGTAGGGGGTGCTGGACCACGGCTCGTTCGGGTCCTCGCCGCGCTGGCCGTGCACGTGATACAGCGCTTCGGCCTGGCCATAGTACGGCTCGAACGCGTCGTAGCCGAGCGGCCAGGCGGGCGAGACGCCGTCGACATGCTGCACTTCGCCGAAATCCCGCTCGCGCAGGCGCAGCAGCGCCGAGCCGTAGACCTTCGAATTCCCGCCGACATAATAATGCAGGCCCGGGTGGAACTCGGCGCCGTTGCCGCCGTACCAGGTTTCCTTTGCCTGGTAGGCGCCATCGACGAACACGGTGCCGGCGTCCCAGTTCTTGCGTGAGCGTGGCAGGTAGCCGCCGCGTTCCAGCATCAGGATGCGTTTCCCCGTGGGCGCCAGGCGGTGGGCCAGGGATGCACCGCCGGGCCCGCTGCCGATAACGATCAGGTCGTAATGGTCCGTGGGCATGCGATCGGTCCTTCCTCGCGCGCTTTGGACCGGATGCGGCACGCTCCGTTCCAGGGTTTGAGCAGGCTTTTCTACGCGGCTCGACGCGCCGCTTTCCCGCTAACACGAAAGCGTGAACAGCTTGAGATTTGCCGACAATCGGGGGTTGCACTGCTTGCGGCGACCCTCGGCTATCGTGCTTACTCAAGGCCGGTGCGGCTATAAAGCCACAACGAGGGATGGAGATGCGATCTTGAAACTAAAATCACTACTGTGTCATTCGACTGTGATGGCGCCGTTGGCAATCGCCGTGACTTTGATGGGCAGCCCGGCGCATGCGGCAGATGTCAAGAGCTACGACAGCAGCAAGCCCAGCTTTTGGCAGCATCCGCCGCCGGATTGGTTCCTGGGCGATGAGACCGTCGCGCAGAAGGGCCTTGCACCTCCGGTCGGCCCGGCCACGCCGGCACCGCTGTCCGAGCTGCAGGACAACCTGAAGAAGATCAAGCTGCCGCCGGGCTTCAAGATCGAGGTCTATGCATCCGGCGTGCCCGAGGCACGGCAGATGGCATGGGGCAATGACGGCACGCTTTTCGTCGGCTCGTATAACGCGACGAACGTCTATGCCGTGATGGACCAGGACGGCAAGCACGTCGTGAAGACGATCCTGAAGGGCCTTAACATGCCCACCGGGGTCTCCTTCCAGGATGGCTCGCTCTATGTGATCGCGATCGACAAGCTGCTGCGCTACGACAACGTCGAGGCGAACCTCGACCACATGCCCGCGCCGGTCGTCGCCTACGACGACATGCCGCCCTACGTCGCACATGGTTGGAAATACATCGTCGCCGACAAGGGCGGCAGCATGTACCTGCCATTCGGCCCTCCGTTCAACATCGGCATCCCGCCGACCAGCGTGTCGCAGATCCGCCACGTGGATCCGAAGACGGGCTTGGCCGAGATCGTCGCCTTGGGCGTGCGCAACAGCGTCGGCGGCGACATCGACCCGCGTACCGGCGACTACTGGTTCACCGAGAACGCGCGCGACTGGATGAGCGACGACACGCCGAGCGACAAGCTGAACCACATCACCAAGATCGGCCAGCATTTCGGCTATCCGTACTGCCACCAGGGCGACATGCCGGACCCGAAGTTCGCGCGCGGGCATAAATGCGACGAGTTTACGCCGCCGGTGGTGAAGCTCGGTGCGCACGTGGCGCCGCTGGGGATGAAGTTCTACACCGGGAGCCAGTTCCCGGCAGAATACCAGAACAACATCTTCATCGCCGAGCACGGGTCCTGGAACCGCCATAAGTATCAGGGCGCGCGCATCGATCGCGTCGTCGTCGATGCGGACGGCAAGAACGCGCATCAAGAGGTGTTCGCCCAGGGCTGGCTTTCGGGTGATCAGGACTACTCGGGCCGTCCGACCGACATCCTGCAGGCCAAGGACGGGTCGCTGCTGGTGGCCGACGATTGGGCCGGCGCGATCTACCGCATCAGCTACGCCAAGTAGCTGCGACTTAGAGGCGTGACGCCGCCCGTCCCGGTTCCGGGGCGGGCGGGCTGTTTTAGAACCAGCTCGGATTTTGCAATGCGAATGACATCGGCCCTGCTTGCGGCAGGGATTTGCCTCACGGCCGGCGCTGCGTCGGCGGCCGACATCGCCGCCGGGCGGGACCGCGCCGAAGCGTGCCAGGCCTGCCACGGAGCCGAGGGTGTATCGGAGAACCCGGCGATCCCGTCGCTCGCCGGGCAACTGGACAAGTTCCTGCAGTGGCAGCTCGTGTTCTTTCGGTC
>CAZZWN010000069.1:0-14389 GCA_964657765.1 uncultured Acetobacteraceae bacterium | reverse complement strand
GGCCATACTCGCCGGCGCGGGCCGGATAGTCCTGCTGGTGAGCGATCGCCGTCTCGACGGCACAGAATGGGATCCATCCGCGCAGCAGCAAATCCGTCGGGGGGAACTCGACCTCGCGGACCCGCGCGCCGAGGGCCGTCAGAACCTCAGATGCGGCGCGCACGGCCTCGGTGACCTCGCGGTCGATGCCGTCCTCGTTGTAGCCGTGGTCGATCCCGATGCGGAGGCCGCCGATGCCCCGGCCGAGTTCCGCGAGGTAGTCGGGTACGGGTTGCTGGATCGCGGTCGGGTCGCCCGCATCCGCGCCGGCGATGACGCCCAGGATCGCCGCCGCGTCGGCAGCACTGCGCGCCATCGGGCCAACATGGTCGAGCGAGGCCCCCAGCGGCAGGATGCCATGCCGGCTGACCCGCCCCCAGGTCGGCTTGATCCCGGTCAGCCCGCAAGTAGCCGAGGGGAAGCGGATCGATCCCCCGGTATCCGAGCCGAGCGACCCGAAGCATAGGCCAAGCGCCGTCGCGACGCCGGACCCGGTCGACGACGAACCGACCCAATGCGCCGCATTCCAGGGATTGAGCGGCGGCGGATCGTCCGGATGGTGGCTCGTGTAGGCGCCCTCGGTCATCTGCAGCTTGCCGGTAATCACAGCACCTGCGTCCTCGAGCCGGCGCACGACCGTCGCGTCGTGGTCCGGAGTCGTGTTCCGCCGCATCGGCATACCGCCGGTGGTCGGTGCGAAGCTGGTTGCGCAGAGGTCCTTCACCGCGAGCGGGATGCCGTGCAGCGGGCCGCGCCACAGGCCGGCCGCGATTTCCGCCTCCGCACGCGCGGCGGCGGCATGGGCGCGGTCCGCGAGCACCGTCGTGTAGCTGCGCGCCCGCCCGTCGAGCCGGGCGATCCGGTCGAGGATCGCCTCCAGCACCGTCACCGGCGAGAGCTCGCGCCGCCGGATACGCTCGGACACATCGAGCAACGGCAGGTAGTGCAGATCGTCAAGCGACATTGCTATTTCTCCCGATGCGTCCGCGCTACCTGTTGGCAGCGGTTTGGCAACTGCCTCGCCGCTTAGAAGCGCTTCCAGTCGCCCGCGCCTTCGAAGGCCGCGGCGGCGGCGTAGATGGTGCTCTCGTCCCAGTGCTTGCCGATCAGCATCGCGCCAACCGGCAACCCGTCGCTGAGGCCGCAGGGCAAGGACATCGCCGGGTGCCCGGTCACGTCGAATGGCGCGGTGTTGTTGATCATCTCAAACGCGCGCTGCACATACAGGCCAAGCCCACCGTCCGCGGGCGGCAAGGGCGACGCGACGATGGGCAGCGTCGGCATCAGCAGCAGGTCGTATTTCGCCAGCGCCTCGTCATAGGCGGCCCGGAGCCTACGCGCGATGTTCTGCGCCTTGGCGTAGTAGCGCCCGCGATACTTGCCGGTGAAGTACTCGCCGACGAACATGCAGATCTTCAGCGTGTCCGACAGGTCGTTCGCCCGCTCGCGCCAATTGGCGTGGGCATCCAGCAGGCCGACGTTGTACTGCCCTTTCCAGTTGAAGCCCATGCCGTTGCCGCGCATCATCTGCACCTGCAGGCCCTCGTTGCCGATCGGCGCCCACACGTCCTTGCCGATGCGGTGCATGGGGATGCTCACCTCCTCGACCGTGGCACCCATGCGCGCAAGCCGCTCGCCGGCCGCGCGCACCTTGGCGTCGACGCCGGCTTCCGAATTGGCCCAGCCGAACCCCTCGGTCACCACGCCGATTCGCAGGCCCTGCACGCCACGGCCGAGCGCCTGGGTATACGGCGCGGTCGTGCAGCCCATCTGCCTGGGATCAAGCCCGTCCGGACCGGCCAGCACCTCGAGCAGCAGCGCATTGTCCGCGACCGTCGCGGTCATCGGCCCGGTGTGGTCGATCGTCGCCTCGATCGGCATCACCCCGGTATAGGGCACGAGGCCCCAGGTCCCCTTCATGCCGTAGATGCCGCAGAACGACGCCGGGATGCGGATCGAGCCGCCCTGGTCGCCGCCGATCGCCATGTCCACCTCGCCCGCCGCGACCAGCGCGCCGGAGCCGGACGACGAGCCGCCTGCGGAATAGCCATGCTTATGCGGGTTGTGCACCGGCCCCAGCGCGCCGGTATGGCTGCCGCCCGACAGGCAGAACGCCTCGCAATGCGCCTTGCCCATGATGGTGGCGCCAGCGTCCAGCATGCGGGTGACGATGGTGGCGTCCTGGTCGGGCATATAGCCCTCCAAGGTGGCGGAGCCGTTCATCATCGGCACGCCGGCAAGGCAGACATTGTCCTTCAGCGCCACCGTCTTGCCCTTGAGCGGCCCGGACTCCGCGCCCTTGATTACGCTCTTTACATACCAGGCGTTGTACTGGTTCTCCTCCGCACCCGGCTGGTAGCCCGGCGTGCGGGCATAGCGCACCACCGGCTTCTCGTCCGGCATCGCATCGATCACGTTATACGACGCGACCGCGCCGTCCATCATCGCATGGAAGATGCCCAGGCGCTCGTCCGACAGCTCCATGCCGAGATCGAAGACGATCTCTTCCAACTGCGACAACGTGGGTTTCTCGACGCTCATGGTTGGCTCCTCTTGTTAAGGACTTTATGCGGCCATGCCGACGAACTCGGCGATGAGCGCCGGGTCCTGCACCGCTTCCGGGGTCGTTTCGCGGGTGATGACGCCCTTCTGGATGATCAGGATGCGCTGCGACAGCTCGGCGATGAACTTCAGGTTCTGCTCGACGAGCACGACCGTCACATCGTGGCCGCGGCGCAGTGCCTGCAGGGTTTCGATGATCTCGTCGATGATCGACGGCTGGATGCCCTCGGTCGGCTCGTCCAGCAGCAGCAGACGCGGCGCGCCGCAAAGGCACCGGGCCAGCGCCAGCAGTTGCTGCTCGCCGCCGGACAGCGCGCCACCGGTGCGGTCCAGCAGGCGCGTAAGCCGCGGGAACATCTCCAGCACGCCGTCGATGGTGCGGCCTTCGTCGCGCTTCGACAGCAGGCATCCCATGCGCAGGTTCTCCTGCACGCTGAGGGCGGGGAAGATCTCGCGGCCCTGCGGCACGTAGCCGACGCCGAGCCGGGCGCGCGCCGTCGGCGAGAGCCGGGTGATGTCGCGGCCCTCGAACGTCACCTTGCCGCCGGTTGCGGGCAGGTAGCCCATCAGCGTGCGCAACAGAGTGGACTTGCCCATGCCGTTATGCCCGAGGATGCCGACGAACTCGCCCTGCGCCACGGCGAAATCGACGCCGGCCAGGATGGGGATGCGGCCATAGCCCGATCGCAGCGCGTCCACTTGCAGCATCATGCAGCCTGTTTCCCAAGGTAGACGTCGCGTACTGCCTGGTTGGCCAGCACGTGCTCCACGTCGTCCTCCACCAGGATGCCGCCCTGGTTGAACACCGTGACCTTGCGGGCGATCATGCGGATAAACTGCATGTCGTGCTCCACGACGATCAGCGCCTGGGCCCGGTTGATCTCGCGGATCAGCTCGGCGGTGCGCAGCACCTCGTCATGCGTCATGCCCGCCGCCGGCTCGTCCAGCAGCACCAGCTCCGGCTCCTGCGCCAGCACGGTGGCGATCTCGACCCATTGCCGCTGCCCATGCGCGAGCTGACCGACCATGCGCCCGGCGATGCCCGTCAGCCGCACACGGTCGAGCGTCTTCTCGGTCGTGCGGTTTGCCTGCGCCGCCGAGCCGCGGCGGCAGGCGGCGACGAACACGTTTTCCCGCACCGACAGCCCGTCGAACACGTTCGGCACCTGTGTCTTGATGCCGACGCCCATGCGGGCGATCCGGTGCGGCTCGGTGCCGGTGATATCCTTGCCGCGCAGCAGGATCTTTCCGGCGCTGGGCGTCAACTGGCCGGTCAACATCTTGAAGAAGGTGCTCTTGCCTGCGCCGTTGGGGCCGATCAGGCAGCGCAGCTCCATCTCGCGCAGGGTGAAATCGACGTTGTCGACCGCGGTGACTCCGCCAAACCGCATGGTGGCGCCTCGTGCTTCGAGCAGCGGCACGGTTGCGGTCATGGCTCGGCCTCCACCGGCGCGATTTTGGCCGGGCTGCCGCTGCGTCGGGCGGGGACGCGGCGGAACAGCCCCTGCACGACGGGTATGAGCCCCTGTGGCACCAGTAGCACGAACGCCGCGAGTATCACGCCGAGCACCAGGTTGGCGTTCACCGCCGCCTGCGTGCCGATGACCGAAATCAGGTATTGGATGCCGACCGCGCCCAGGATCGGGCCGAGCAAGGTGCCGAGGCCGCCGACCAGCACGTAGATCAGCACCTGCGCCGAGGTCGCCAGGCCGAACACGGTGGGGCTGATGAACGAGCCCCAGTTGGTATAGAGGCACCCCGCCAGCCCGGCCACGCCGCCGCCGATGGCGAACACCACCAGCTTATACAGCCTGGTGTCGTAGCCCAGCAGCCGCGCCCGCGTCTCGTTCTCGCGGATCGCCACCACGATGCGGCCGAAGCGGCTGGCGAGGATGCCGCGCAGCAGCACATACACCAGGATCAGCGCGCCCATCGCCGCATACCATGTCTGCTCCGGGTCGAGTGGAGTGGCCGGGTCGTTAGGGAAGTTCAATGGCGGCACCGAGGGCATGCCGTTGAAGCCGCCCAGCGCCGCGTTGCCGATGGTGTAGAAATCGCCCGCGGTGGAGTTCACCACATTGAACAGGATCACCGTCACCGTGAGGGTGATGACGCCGATATAGGCGTCGCTGATGCGGCCATAGAACATGAAATAGCCGAGCAGCGCCGCGAACAGCGCCGGCAGCAGGATCGCCAGCAATACCGGCACGGTGCTGTCGCCCATGTTCATCACCGCGACGGCGTAAGTGTAGCCGCCGAGGCCGAAGAACGCGGTCTGGCCGAAGGACATGATGCCGCCATAGCCCCAGATGAAGCCCTGGCTGAGCGCCAGAATCGCCATCGCCGCGAACACCGTCATCTGCAGCAGCCCGAACAGGTCGAACACCAGCGGCAGGCCGAACAGCAAGGCGAGCCCGGCCGCGACCATGGCGATGAAGCTGGCCCAGCCGGTCATAGGCTCCTCCGCAGCAGGCGGCCGGTGATGCCTTGGGGCAGGATGCGGATCATAATGAGTGCCGCCAGCAGCAGCGCCACTTGGCCGAACACCGGGGTGGTGAGGAAGGTGGCGACCTCGCTGATGCTGCCGAACAGCGCGGAGGCGAGGCCGGTGCCGGTGACGATGGCCGGTCCGCCGCCGAGCACGGTGATGAAGGCCCGGGCGATGAACGCGCCACCCATGACCGGCGACACGCCCGACACCGGCGCCAGCACCCCGCCCGCCAGCCCGGCCAGCGCCGAGCCGAGCGCGAAAGTCGCCATATAGACCCGCTGCGGCGACACGCCGAGGGCGGCGGCCATGTTCGGGTTCTGCATGGTGGCCCGCACGATCAGACCGAACCGCGTGAAGCGCAGCACGAGCCACAGCCCGGCCACCATCACCGCCGCCACCGCGATCACGAACACCGAATACAGGCTCGTTTGGTAGCCGCCGATGCTAAACCCGCCGAGCGGCGCCGAGACCCCGCGCACCGTGTTGCCGAAAATCGTGGTGATAAGCCCGATCACCCCGAGGCTGAGGCCCCAGGTCGCCAGCATGGTATCGATCATGCGGCCATAGAGGAACCGGATGAACAGCCGCTCGACCGCGAGGCCGAACAGCCCCACCACGACCGGCGAGGCGACCAGCATGGCCACCCACAGGTTCAGCCCGGCATTGGTGCTGACGACCGTCGTGTAGGCGCCGAGCATCAGGAACTCGCCATGCGCCAGGTTGATGATCTTCATCATGCCGTAGATGACGCCGAGCCCGAGGCTGAGCAGCGCCAGCACGGCGATGCTGTTCACGACGTTGAACAGGACAAGGCTGATGAGCGCCATTGCGGCCTCAGGTCTTCACGTCGATGACGAACTGCTTGCTGAGCTTCGGCTCCTTGATCAGGTCGCACACGGCGGCGGTGTCGGCGGGCGCCTGGTCCGGATAGGATTGGATCACCTCCCATTTCCGCTCCGCCGCCTTCGCCAGATAGGCATTGCGGACGACATGGTGGGTGGCGTGGTCGATCGTGACCTTGCCGGAGGGCCCGTCGACCGCAAGGCCGGTCTCCAGCGCCTCCGTCACCTTCATGCGGTCGACGGACCCGGCCTTCTTCACCCCTTCCGCCCACAGCTTGAAGCCCTCGTAGGTGGCGGCGGCGAGCTCGCTGATATAGGGCAGGTCGTTGCCGAACTTGGCGCGCACGGCCTTGGTGAAGGCGGTGCTGGCCGGCGTCGTCAGCTCCTCGTAATAGCCGTAGCTGGTGACGATGCCGTCGCTCTCGGACGGGGCGATGGTCGCGATCTCGTTCACCAGGCCGAAGGTGGTCGAGGCGATCGGAATCTTGCCCTTCATGCCGGCGGCGGCCCATTGGCGGTAGAACGCGGTGTGGTTCGAGCCGACCAGCGCCGACAGCACGACCGACGGGCCCGCCTGCTGGATCTTGCTGATGGTGGAGGCGAACTCGGTCACGTCGAGCGGGAAGAACTCGGTGGCCTGCACGACACCACCGCCGTCGCGCACGTATTTGCCCATCCACTTCGCGGTGATCTGGCCGTAGTTGTAGTCGGCGGCGATGATGTACGCCTTCTTGCCCCACGTCTCCAACGCGTAGGGGACAAGCTTGTTGACGGTCTGCGCCGGGGTGGTGCCGGTGCAGAAGCAATCACGGTCGCACACGCCGCCCTCATACAGCACGTTGTAGAAATACAGCGTGGCATAGCGGTCGAACACCGGGCGGATCGCTTCGCGGGAGGCCGAGGTGATGCCGCCATGCACGACGGCCACCTTGTCCTTCAACGCGAGCTGCTGGGCGTACTGCGAATACAGCTGAATGGTGGACTGGGTGTCGTAGTTGACCAGCTCGACCTGCCGCCCCAGCAGGCCGCCGCTGGCGTTCGCCTCGTCCACCGCGAGCTGGATGGTCGCATGCATCGCCTGGCCCGACGAGCCGATCGGTCCCGACAGGTCGAGCAGGCTGCCGACCTTGATGGTGTCGGCGGCCATGGCGTGCCGGGCGACCAGCGGCATGGCCAACGCGCCGCCTGCGGCGATGGTCGCCGATTTGAGCAGGCCTCGTCGCGTCGTAGGCAAGTGGTGCATGTTCTCGATCCTTTTGGCTATGGCATCGTCAGCGGATGCAGGGCCTGCGCATGGGTTAAGTATGTTGCAATTCCAATATAACTTTGCGCTCTCGTCACTGGGCTACGCAAAGGCTGCGCCAACTTGCCTCCCGTTATCAAGCCGCAGGTTGGAGTTATTACCAAACAGGAGTCCTCGCGACGATATCGGCGACAATGCCTCGACCCGCAGCAATGTCTTCTATTGACTGCTGCCAGAACAGTCGGATGATGGGAATCAACCCCGCCGCCATCGCCTGCACATTCTAAAATCAAGGAGAGCAAGCCATGCAGGATCCGTCCGAATTTGACGTCGCACTGCGGGTGCGCGCCCTGGAGAGCCTGCTGGTCGAGAAAGGGCTGGTGCAGCCGAAGGCGCTGGCGGCCATCGTCGAGACCTACGAAACCAAGATCGGCCCGCATAACGGCGCGCGCGTCGTGGCCCGCGCCTGGTCCGACCCGGACTACAAGTCCCGCCTGCTGACCGATGCCACCGCCGCCATCGCCGAACTCGGCTACAGCGGCGTGCAGGGCGAGGATATGGTCGTGGTCGAGAATACGCCCGAGGTGCACAACATGGTCGTCTGCACCCTGTGCTCCTGCTACCCATGGCCGACGCTCGGATTGCCGCCGAACTGGTATAAGTCGGCGCCCTATCGCGCACGCGCCGTCATCGACCCGCGCGGCGTGCTGACGGAGTTCGGCGTCGACCTGCCGCCGGAGAAAGAGGTCCGGGTCTGGGACAGCAACGCCGAGCTGCGCTACCTCGTGCTGCCCGAGCGCCCGGCCGGCACCGAGGCGATGGACGAGGCGGCACTTGCGGACCTCGTGACCCGCGACGCGATGATCGGAACCGGCGTCGCTGCGGCGGCTGGCTGAGAGGAGATCCTGCGATGAACGGAATGCACGACCTCGGCGGCATGCACGGCATGGGCCCGATCAATCCCGAACCGAACGAACCGGTGTTCCACGCCCCATGGGAACGCACGATGTTCGGCCTGTTCATGACCGTCTTCGCCGCCGGGCAGTTCAACGTCGACGAGTTCCGCTACGCCATCGAACGCATGAACCCGGCGGAATACCTGCAAACGTCATACTACGAGCACTGGATGCATTCGCTCGAAACGATGCTGGTGGAGCGCGGCACATTGACCAAGGCCGAAATCGACGGGCGCGTGGCACAGCTTGCGAAGGAGGCCGCGTGATGCCCGCATTGCCAGTCGAAAACGTCGCCGGATTGATCGCCACCGGTGCGACCGCGCGCATGGAGGCCGACGTTGCGCCGCGTTTCCGGCCAGGGGACCACGTCGTGGTGCGCAACATCAACCCCGCGACCCACACCCGGCTGCCCCGCTATGCCCGCGGCAAGCCCGGCGTCGTCGAGGTGGACCGCGGCATATTCTGCTTCAACGACACCAACGCGCACGGGCAGGGCCACAAGCCGCAGCACGTCTATACGGTGCGCTTCACCGCGCGCGACCTGTGGGGCGAGCAGGCCTCGCCGCGCGACACGGTGTCCCTCGATATGTTCGAGGACTATGTCGAGCCGCATGCCTGACCCGGCCCCGCCCATCCACGCGAGCCTGCCGCACATCCCCGCCGACGAGGCCGGCCCAATCTTTCGTGAGCCATGGGAGGCGCAGGCCTTCGCACTCGTCGTAGCGCTGCATCAGGCCGGGCACTTCACCTGGCCAGAGTGGGTAGCGACAATCAGCGCCGAAATCCGCCATGCGCAAGCGGATGGGGACCCGGACTTGGGCCATACCTACTATCATCACTGGCTTACGGCGCTCGAGAAGATCACCGTTGCCAAGCGCCTTGCCCATGAAACCGACCTGCGTTTGCGCCGTATCGAATGCGCGGCCAACCCGGCCGGCAAACATAGCCATCCGGCGCGGCGCGAGCCGGTCCGGGTCGGCTAGCCTTCTGGCCCCGGCCGCTCGTCAGTCACCCCCTTTTGCCACCTCGCAGGCAATGTCCAATGCGCGGCGTATCAGCGTCTCACTGGCCTCGGGCGTGCGGAATGCGCTGTGGGCGGACAGGGTCACATTGTCGAGCGTCGTCAGCACGTCGCCCGGCGGCAAAGGCTCGTGGTCGAACACGTCCAGCGCCGCATGGCCGATCCGGCGCGCGCGCAATGCCTCGATCAGCGCCGGGGTGTCGACGATGGCACCGCGGGCGGTGTTGACCAGGATAGCACCCGGACGCATCGCCGCCAGCCGGGCCCGCCCGAGGAACCCCCGCGTCTCGTCCGTCAGCAAAAGATGCAGCGACACCACATCGCTCTCGGCCAGCAGCCGGTCGAGCGGCACGAACTCGACCCCGGCTGCCACGCGCGGAGTGCGGTTCCAGGCCAGCACACGCATGCCGCTGCCGCCGGCGATGCGCGCGACCTCGGCGCCGATGCCGCCATAGCCGATCAGGCCGATGGTCTTGCCGGTCAGCTGGATTGCCTCGGTGCGCAGCCATTGCCCCGCGCGCATGCCGCCGTCCATGCGCGCGATGCCGCGGGCGGCCGCCCACATCAGCGCGATCGCGTGCTCAGCCACCGCCGTGTCGCCATAGCCCTTGATGGTGTGGACGGTGATGCCGAGTCGGGCGAGCTCCTCCGGATTCATGTAGCTGCGCGCGCCGGTGCCGAGGAAGACGACATGACGCAGGCCGGTGCAGCGCTGCATCGCCTCGGTCGGCATGAATGTATGGTCGTTCAGTACGAAGTCGTATCCGGCGAGCATTGCGGGCAACTCGCCGGACGCCACTTGTGCTTGTATGTTCACGTCGACCTGCGGGTCGCCGTCCCGGCTCATGGTGCGGAACACATCCGCAAGGTCCTCGCTCGCGTCTAGGAACAACCCTTTCATGCCGGCCTCCGCTTCCCATTCAATCCTGCGATGCTCGGCCGTGGCGGGCAAGGCCGGGCTGCTGGCGTGCACCCTGCTTATCGCCGCGCCGGCGATGGCGCAAAAACCGCCGCCGTTGGGCGCGGACAACGCAGCGCCGTATCGGCGGACGCAGCCGACCGAGGCCGGGCTTCCCGGCAAGCCGCCGCCGCTCGGCGCGCCCGATGCCGACGCTCCCCGGCCGCGGTCGCACAGCGAGGGCGGCCTGCCATCGGCCAACGAGCGTCCGTCATCGAGCGGCACAGGGTTCGTGGTCGCGGAGGGCCGGGTGCTGACCAACAACCACGTCACCGCCGAGTGCAGCCGTTTGGTGGTGCGCAACGCTGCCGGCGCTCGCCTGTCCGGCCGGGTGGTTGCGGCCGACCGGCGCCGCGACCTGGCGCTCATTGCCGTGCCGGCCGACGTCGGCCCGGCGCTGCCGTTCCGCGACAGCCCCGCCGTGCGCCGGGGGGAAAGCGTCGTCACCTACGGCTTCCCGCTCTCCGGCCTGCTGTCCTCGGGTCCGACGCTCACGACGGGCGACATCAACGCGCTGGCCGGGCTGCGGGACAATCCGGCCAACTTTCAAATCAGCGCCCCGGTGCAGCCCGGCAACTCCGGCGGCCCGTTGCTGGACAGCCAGGCCAACGTCATCGGCGTCGTGGTGTCCAAGCTGAATGCGACCGAGGTCGCCGAGATGACCGGCGGCGACATCCCGCAGAACGTGAACTTCGCCGTGAAGGGGACCGAGGCGCTGGCGTTCCTGCGCGGCAACGGCGTGCAGCCCCTTGTCGCCAGCAGCACCGGCGCCGACAAGCGCGTGTTCGAGATCGGCGACGTCGCCAACCCCGCGACGGTCGCTATCCAGTGCTACAACTGACCGCGTGAGATCGGGAATGCTTCGGCTCGATCAGCGCTGAACCATGGGGCGCGCGCCGATCTTGCCGCCGCTTCAAGCGGCCAAGCCGCCCGCGGCGCCCGTGCTGCGCCCGGACGCCGGTTCTTCGAAACTGGCCCGCAGGCGTCGGCTGGCGTGGCAGGTCCTGCGCTATGCGGTGATCGCGGCCGTTTGGGGCGCGGTGGCCGTCGCCTTGGTGCTGCTGTGGTTCGGCCGGGACCTGCCGCGCCCGGAAACCGCGCTCGACGCCGCGCGGCGACCGGGGCTCACACTGCAGGATCGCGCGGGGCGCCCGTTCGCGACCTTTGGCGACGTGGTGGGCGACCCGCTGCGCCTGGGCGACATGCCGAAGTTCCTCCCAGCCGCCGCGGTCGCGGTCGAGGACCACCGGTTCTACCGGCATCCCGGCCTCGACCTCATCGGCATCGCCCGCGCCGCCTTCGTGAACCTACGCGCCGGCCGGCTGGTGCAGGGCGGATCGACCCTTACCCAGCAGGTGGCGAAGAACCTGTTTCTGACCAACGCCCGCACCTTTCATCGGAAGGTCCAGGAGCTGATGCTGACGCTGTGGCTGGAGCACAGCTTTTCCAAGGCTGAAATTCTCGAGATTTGGCTGAACCGGGTCTATCTGGGATCGGGCGCCTGGGGGGTCGATGCGGCGGCGCGGATGTATTTCGGCGTGTCCGCCCGCAAGCTGAGCCTGTGGCAATGTGCGGTGCTCGCCGGGGTGCCGCGCGCCCCATCGCGGCTGAACCCGCGCACCGATCCGGTTGCCGCGGCGGCGCGGGGGCGGGAGGTACTGGCGGCCATGGCCGCGACGGGGGTCATCTCGAAGGCGGAGGCGGATGCCGCCGGCGCGCACATCGTCTTCCCCAGCCGTCCTGCCGTCGCAAGCTGGTTCGCCGACTGGGCGGCGGAGGCGTCGCAGGCGCTGATCTCCCCAGGGGCCGACGCGGTGCTGCATACGACGCTCGACGCGAGGCTGCAGGCCGCTGCCGAGAGCCATCTTGCCGCGTTGCTGGATGGTCCCGGCGTGTCGGGGGGCGTGGGGCAGGGGGCCGTGGTGGCGCTGGATGCTGCGACCGGCGCGGTGCGCGCTATGGTGGGCGGGCGGGATTGGCGCGCCAGCCCCTACAACCGCGCCACCGCTGCCCGGCGGCAGCCTGGGTCGGCGTTCAAGCCCATCGTGTGGCTCACCGCCCTCGAGCATGGCTTGCGCCCGGACGACACGGTGCTCGACGCGCCGCTGCGCATCGGAAGTTGGACGCCGCAGAACTTCGACGGCATGTTCCGCGGCACGGTGACGCTGGAGGAGGCGCTGGCGCAGTCGTTGAACACGGCGGCGGTGCGGCTCATGCAGCAGGCGGGCGGCCCGCGTCCGGTGGCTGCGGTGGCGCGCCGGCTCGGCATCGCGGATAGCCTGCCCGACGACCTCTCGCTGGCGCTGGGGACTGGGGAGGTTGGCCTGCTGGAGCTCTCGGCCGCCTACGCCACCCTGTTCAACGGCGGGCGCAGCGTGACGCCGCAGTCCATCGACGCGATCGAGGCGGACCGGCGGACGGTGCCGGTGCCGCGGACGGCGCAGGAGCACGTGATCGATCCGGACCTGGCGGCGATGATGGTTCGCATGATGGCGGCCGTGGTGTCGCGCGGCAGCGGCCGGGCGGCGGCGATCCCGGGCCGGTTCGTCGCCGGCAAGACCGGCACGACGCAGGACTACCGCGACGCCTGGTTCATCGGCCTTGTTGGCGGCGGCATCGCCGGCGGCACGGTCATCGGCGTATGGCTAGGCAACGACGACGGCAGGCCGATGCGCGGAGTATCGGGCAGCGGCCTGCCGGCGCGACTGTTTCGGGAGATCGCCGTCGAGTTGCGATGAGCCCGGTTAAGCCAGGTCCTTGCCCTGCGATTTGGCGACGGCGGTCTTGGCCGTAAGCTCGTAGGCGTCGGCGAGCAGCGTCAGCTTCGCGGTGTTCGGCAGCTTACGGAATGCTTCGAGCAGCAGGAATTCCTCGTTCGACGGCTCCGCGCCGGCATATTCTCCCTCCATCAGCGTGCTGATGGGCACATTCAACGCCTGGGCGAGCTTGATGAGCCGCGAGGTTTCCGGGAAGCATGTGCCCCAGATCCAGGCGTGCACGGCAACCCGGGACACGTCCATGGTGCGCGCAAGGCTGGCCTGCGTGACCCCACGCTCCGTCATCACGCGGGCGAGGTTATGTCGGAAACGGTCGCGCGACGGGTCGGGCTCGGGCTTCGGGGCCGCGGGCCAACCGCGGAGCACGATGGGCTGCGCTGAATTTTTCATGAGTTCAACCGCCCGGTATACAGGTCGGTAGCATCTCGACGGGGCCGCTTCAGCTTGATGCCGCACTTCACCGCAATTCCCCAATCTCACGTTTGGCCGCAAACAAGGTGCTATCACGTTCTTGAGAGTATGTAATGTTCTATTTATCGGTTTAAGTGAACTCCCGTACAGAGCGAGAGGGATGATCTGCAAGGCTTGAACGTTACTGCGGCCACTAATCTAACATCTAGGTCGCCAAAGGGGTAGCGGACAGGGGGCGTAACGAGATTAGCAGGCTTTTATCTCGGCTCGCGCGGCCCCAGCGTGCCTTCGAACAGCTCGGCCCACGCTACGAACATGCTTGCCTGGCCGAAGTCCCGCTCCGCCCGCGCGCGGTTGGCGAAGCCCAGCTCCCGCCGCAGCGCGGACTGGCCGATCAGGCCGTGCAGGCCGGCCGCGAGGGCAGCATCGTCCAGTGCGGTGACGTAGGCGCGGTTCGCGGGCGCCAGCATCGAGCGGATATCGCCCACGTCGGTCGATGCCACCGGAAGCCCGGCTGCCATGGCCTCCAGCAACGACAACGGCATCTGCTCGGTGTCGGACGACATGGCAAATATGTCGAACTGCGTGAACAGCGCGGCCGGATCGGCGATGTGCCCGGCGAATTCCACACGGCTGCCAATATCGAGCTCGACCGCAATGGCCTGCAGCGCCGCACGCTGGGGCCCGTCGCCAATGATCACCAGGCGCTCGTGCCCATTCGTCGTCGCGAGCGCGAACGCGCGCAGGAGCCGCCCGATGTTCTTCTCCGCCCGCAGCGCTGCGACGGTGCCGATAACGGGACTTTGGCCGGGTGTCCTGGTGCCGGCAGCGTCCGCGAATCGGCCGAGGTCGACGCCATTCGGCACGTAGCGCAGCCGGGCCGGGTCGAGGCGCCAGATCTGGGCGGCGATCGTCCAGAGCGTGCGCGACGGCACGACCACGATGCGGTTCCGCAGCAGGATCCGGCGCGCCAACCCCCGCCGGGGCAGCCGGCCACCGCGATCGTCCGGGCCGAAGCCATCCTCGATATGGATCTGCCGCACGACCGGGATCGCGTTGGCCATCGACCATTCGATCGTGCCCCAGTTG
>CAZZWN010000068.1:0-14618 GCA_964657765.1 uncultured Acetobacteraceae bacterium | reverse complement strand
CGGCGCCGGTCGCGGTCCAGCCGGTCGGGTTGTTGGGCGAGTTCAGCACCATCGCGCGTGCGCCCGGCAGCTTTGCCGCGAGCCGGTCCATGTCGAGGCGGAACCGGCCGTCCGGCAGTGCATCGAGCGGGAGGGCGTCGACGCGGGCGCCGCGCAGCAGGGCGGCATTCGCCGGATTGGGCCAGGCCGGCGTATGCAGCACCACGCGGTCCCCGGCGCGCACCACCGCCGCGAGCGCCACGTTCACCGCCGTCATGCCGGACGCGGTCACCTGGATGCGGTCCTCGGTCACCGGCCGGGCGTGCAGCCGGGTCAGCATGTCCGCCAACGCGTGCCGCAGCGCCAACACGCCGCGGACGTCGGAATACAGGGCGTCGCCGCGGGCCAGCGCTGCGGTCGCGGCGGCGATGGCGGCGGCCGGGCCGGGCCGGTCGCTCTCGCCGAAGCAGAGGAACTCGGTGTCGGGACGGGCATAGGCGGCGCGCGCGACCGTTACGATGCGCGACGGCTGCAGGATGGCGATGTCCATGCCGCGTTCCTAGGCGATTGCCGGGCCCGCGGCTAGACTCTCAGCCGATCGAGGTGCCGCCGATCAGGCCCCGCAGCTTGGCGGCGATGTCGTCCGGCGCGCTCTCGTGGGTGAAATTGGCGGCAAAGCGGCCGCGCGGGTCCATGACGTAGATGATGCTGCTGTGGTCCATGTCGTATTCGCCGCCGGCCTTCGGGTGCTTGGCATAGTAGACGCGGTATTCCTTCGCCACCGCGGCGACCTGCTCGGGCGTGCCGCTCAGCCCGGTGATGGGCGCGTTGAAGGCGGTGACGTAATCATGCATGACGGTGGGCGTGTCGCGCTCCGGGTCGATGGTGATGAACAGGATGGCGACCTTGAGCTTTTCCTCGGCGCTCAGGGCATCGAGCGCGTTCGCCATGTCCGCGAGCGCCGTCGGGCAAGCGTCGGGGCAGTGGGTGTAGCCGAAATAGACCAGCATCCAGCGGCCACGGAAATCCGCGTCGCTGACGTCCCGGCCATCGGCTGTGCGCAGGCGGAACGGCCCGCCGATCCGGACGGCCGCTTCGTCCTCGCGGTGCAGCGTCATCCAGCCCACAGCACCCACGAGCCCGGCCGCGAGCACCCCCGCCGGAGCCAGCAACAGCAGCTTGCGGCGATCGATCAATGCTTGTGCTCCATGGACATGTGATCCGTCGGCATGTGCTCCATGGCTGGGCCCTGTGCGCCGATCGGCGCGACCTTCACCTCCAGGTCCATCGGCGGCGCGTGCTGGAAGCGGAGCTGCAACGCGATCACTTGGCCGGCGACGAGAGGTTTATGCAGGTCCGTGAGCATGATGTGGTAGCCGCCGGGCGCCAGCGTGACTGCCTTGCCGGCAGGCAGCGCGATGCCTTCCGTTTGCTCGCGCATGCGCATTACCTGGCCTTCCATGGTCATCTCGTGCACCTCCGCCCGGCCGGCGACGGGGCTGCTGGCGCTCATCAAGCGATCGTCGGCGGGGCTGGTGAGGGTCACGTATGCGGCGCCCACCTTCTGTTGCGGCGCAGTGGCGCGCGCCCAGGGCTGCTCCGCGCGGACTCCGGATGTCTGGGCCTGAGCCTGTCCAGCAATCAGCAGCCCGGCTGCGACGATCAATCCACGCATCAGAACATTATCCTCATACAATACGCGAGCCTGTGATCTCGCCAATGCGCATATGTGCACGCGCCTGCTGCGAGTCATGCCTCCGTACGCGGGCAAGCTCGCCCCCGACAGGTGATATCGAGGGAGCATGAGGATGCAAATGGCGCGCATCCCTGCTCTTTGCCGCACAGTATGCTTTGGTCTGGACGCGCCCTCGGCGTATCGGATTAGATATGCAATGAAACCGCGCCGAAGGGAGACCGATGGAGCCACCTGACGAACACCGCAACGCCAAGCGCCAAGCAGTGCTGAAGACGGCGAAGATCATATGGGGCGACTCCGTTATCGATTGCTTAGTGGTGGAACAGTCCCCGGCTGGAGTGCGTGTCAGCACGTCGATACCGATGAACGTACCCAGCCAAGTAAGCATCCGCCTGAGCGGCGGAGCCGTGCGCCCGGCAATGCGACGGTGGGCCCGCGGGACCGAGATCGGCTTTGAGTTCGCCGGGTCTGCCGGGCTGGACGCCGTTGCGGCGATTGTTGCGCTGGGCATCCTTGTGGACCTGCGCGGCATAGCCCTGAACGACATTTTCGACCGGTTGGCGGCTGCCCGGTGCTTCGACGATGCGGAGCTTGGCGCCATGGCGAAGGCGGCCCAGGCGGCGATGCAGCAGCTCGAGACGGCGCTGCGGCGGCGGGCGGAGCAGGGAAAGCAGTAGCTCACCAATGCCGGAGCGCCCGGCCGCGCGTGCGGTCAAGTCCGCGGCACGAACCGGTAGGGGCTATCGCTCGCCAGCAACGGATCGAGCGCCAAACGGTGCTCCAGCGGCGGAAACGCCCGGCTCCGGCAGCCCTGGCGCTCGCACAGCCGGCATGACAGCCCGATGCCGACCGCGGCGCGCTCCAGCTCGATCCCATCCGCATAGACCAGCGCGTCCGCGTGCGCCACCTCGCAGCCCATCGCGATCACATGGGTCGGCGGCGGCTCGCCCCAGGACGAAGCGCGGCCGACCACGCAGCGAGCAAAGCACAGGAACGTCGCGCCATCCGGCAACTGCGCGACCTGCACCTGCACCTGGCTCGGGGAGGCAAAGGCGGCATGCACGATCCAGCGCGGGCACGACCCGCCATAGCGCGCAAACGGGAATCCGGCCGCCGAGAAGCGCTTGCTGACGTTGCCGGCCGGGTCGACGCGCAGGAAGAAGAACGGCACGCCGCGGCTGCCCGAACGCTGCAGCGACGACAGCCGGTGGCACGCCTGCTCGAAACTGACGCCAAACCGGGCCGCCAGCGCGTCGACGTCGTGCCGCAACGCCATCGCAGCGCTCCGCACGGGCTCGTACGGCATCAGCAGCGCCCCGGCCGTGTAGTTCAGCAGCGCCAGGCGGATCACCGACCCGGCCTCTGGCGTGCTCGGCGCGATGGCCGAGACCTGCGCCTCCACGGCGTCGCGCACCTCCAGCAAAGCGAGCTGGAACGCGAGATGGAACCCGCGGCTCTCACGCGGGAGCTGCTCCGATAGGACGAGGCTGCGGGTGGCCGGGTCGTAGCGGCGGAGCGCGCCGTCCGTTGGCGCGACCTGGATGTGCAGGCCATGCACCCGGCGCAGGCGCTCGGCGATCGCGTGGTTCAGCTCGGCCGGCTGCGGCGGCAGGGTCGCGCCGACCGCCTCGGCCGCCGCCTCCAGGTCGGGGAAGTGGTTCGCATGCTCGTGAAATGCGTCGCGCGCCTCCTCGTGCGGCAGCAGCAGGCGACGGCCGGATGGCAATGCGATCCCGCTGCTGTCCTCGCGCGCGACCCGCCAGGCGCGATACAACGCCAGCACCGCCCGGCCTGCCGATGGACTGCTGCCAGCCAGCGCCGCGATCTCCGCCTCGGAAACCGGCTGATCCAGCAGCACGTCCGCGAACACCTCGCGCAGGCCCGCCTCGAGCTGCCGCTCCTGCGCGCCGGACAAGGTCGCGAGGTCGACCTGCAGGATCTCGGCGAGCTTGATCAGCAGGCTCGCGGTCACGGCGCGCTGCTCGTGCTCGATCAGGTTGAGGTAGCTGGCAGAGATGCCGAGCCGTACCGCGAGCGCCTGCTGCGTCATGGATTGCTCTTGGCGCAGGCGGCGGACGGTGCGGCCGATCAGGGGAGCGGCCATTTACAACCTTTACGGATTTGCGGACATATTTGACAAGTTAGCGACATCGTTGCCGCATTGTCGAGCAGATGGGCCTGGTCTTCGCAGGCGCAATGTAAATATATGACTGCATCAACCAGGAGAGCTTCGATGCAGCCTACCCCGAACTTCGCGCCCGATGGCATGTCCAGCGGCTCCGCCCCGATCCCCGGCCAGGACCCCGAGCGGTTCGCCGGCATCAAGCGGGACTATACGGCCGCCGACGTCGCGAAGCTGTCCGGCAGCTTCCGCGTCAAGCATACCTTCGCCGAGATGGGCGCGAACCGGCTGTGGCATCTGCTGAAGACCGAGCCGTATGTCAACACGCTCGGCGCATTGACCGGCAACCAGGCCATGCAGCAGGTCCGTGCGGGCCTCAAGGCGATCTATCTGTCGGGCTGGCAGGTGGCGGCGGACGCCAACACGTCGAACGAGATGTATCCGGACCAGTCGCTGTATGCGGTGAACTCGGTGCCGCAGGTCGTGAAGAAGATCAACGCCTCGCTGCGCCGCTGCGACCAGATCGCGCAGCTCGAGGGCGACCGCACGATGCATTGGATGGCGCCGATCGTCGCCGACGCCGAGGCCGGGTTCGGGGGCGCGCTGAATGCGTTCGAGCTGATGCGCGCCATGATCGAGGCGGGCGCCGCCGGCGTCCATTTCGAGGACCAGCTCGCCAGCGAGAAGAAGTGCGGCCACTTGGGCGGCAAGGTGCTGATACCGATCAGCCAGCACATCCGCACCCTGAACGCTGCGCGCCTCGCGGCTGATGTCGAGGGCGTGCCGACCGTGCTGCTATGCCGCACCGACGCGCACTCGGCCCAGCTGCTGACGGCCGATGTCGATGAGCGCGACCGCCCGTTCCTCACCGGCGCACGCACCCCCGAGGGCTTCCACCGCATCAAGTCCGGCGTCGGCGTCGACTACGCCATCGCCCGCGGGCTGGCCTTCGCGCCGTATGCCGACCTGCTGTGGTGGGAGACGAGCGAGCCGAACCTCGAGGAGGCCAAGCGCTTCGCCGACGCGATCCACGCGCAGTTCCCGGGCAAGATGCTGGCCTATAACTGCTCGCCGAGCTTCAACTGGCAGAAGAAGCTGCCGGCCGCGGACATCGCCACCTTCCAGCAGTCGATCGCGGCGATGGGGTACCGCTTCCAGTTCGTGACATTGGCCGGGTTCCACAGCCTGAACCACAGCATGTTCACCCTGGCGCGCGGCTACAAGGAGCGCGGCATGGCGGCATACTCCGAGCTGCAGCAGGCCGAGTTCGCCTCCGAGCCCGAGGGCTACACCGCGACCCGGCATCAGCGCGAGGTCGGCACCGGCTGGTTCGACGCGGTTGCCGTCGCGGCGTCCGGCGGCAAGTCCAGCACGACCGCCATGGCCGGCAGCACCGAGACGGAGCAGTTTCATGATGGGGAACACGCTCCGTCAGCCTCGCACGACGAGCCGATGCAGCAGGGCGGCACGGTGCATCACGAACACGACGACGGCCTGGTGCACAGCCACACCTGGGCGGTTTCTTCGCCCGATCGCTAAGACCTTGCCCCCGATCCTGCCGAGAAGCTAACAGGCGCCAGGACCGCGGGGTCGCAAGGCTCGACGCCGCCATGCAATGCATGGCGGCGTTGGCATGTTCAGGCCATCAGGACCCGGTCCGCGCCGACCGGGCATTTCCAGGGCGGGCGGTCGCCGTCGTAGCCTCGTGCTCGGCCATCGCCTCCCGAGCCTCGCCGATCAACCGCGCCTCATGGCGATGCACGAAGCGCACGCTGAGCACCGCGACCGTCAGCGCCACCGCTCCGACCGCAATGCCGAACGGCCCGATCAGGCGATGCACCTGATTGCCAAGCAGGAAGGCTCCGAAACCGTAAAAACAGGTCCAGAACACCCCGCCGAACGCGTTCCACACCAGGAACCGCCGCCACGGCATGTGGTTTGCCCCGGCGAGCAGCGCCGCGAAGGTGCGCAGGAACGCGATGAAACGGCCGAAGAACACGACCTTGCCGCCATGGCGCAGGAACAGGAACTGCCCAAGGCGCTGCCGATCCAAGGTGAGGCCGATCTTCGGTCCATAGCGCGCCAGCACCGGCGGCCCGAGCCGCTGCCCGAGAAAATAGCCGGCATTATCCCCCAACACCGCGCCGATCGCGGATGCCAGCACCACATGCTCGATGGTGATGTCGCCGGTCGTCGCGGCATACAGCGCCGCCGCGATCAGCAGGCTCTCGCCGGGCAGCGGCGCGCCCATGCTTTCGAGGAAGATCACGCCGCCGACCACCCAGAAGCCGTGACGCTGAATGATGTCCGTCAGATCGAAGCCAAACAAATCCGCTACCCCGCCCGCCAACGCCGCCAGCCCGCGGCGCGCAGCCCGCACGCCGGGCACGCATCGCAGCCCCAACCCCAGTCGTGGCGGTGGGTGCGGTCGCCGATGTAGCACGTATGCGTGTGCTCGATGGTGAGGTCGACGATGCCGAGCTGGTCCGCGAGCGCCCAGGTGGCGGCCTTGTCCATCCACATCAACGGCGTTTCCAGCACGAAGCGGCGCTGCATGCCGAGGTTCAGCGCGAGCTGCATGGCCTTGATCGTGTCGTCGCGGCAGTCGGGATAGCCGCTGAAGTCGGTCTCGCACATGCCGCCGACGATGCGGCGCAGGCCGCGGCGGTAGGCCAGCGCGGCGGCGTAGGTCAGGAACAGCAGGTTGCGGCCGGGCACGAAGGTGTTGGGCAGGCCGTCATCATCCATCGCGATCGCCGCGCCGGATGTCAGCGCCGTCTGCCCCAGGGCCGCGAGCGATGGCGCGAGGTCGATCACATGATCCGGCCCGAGCCGCGCGCCCCAGCGCTGCGCCAGCACGTCGCGCACGGGCCCGCGGCACTCCAGCTCGACCGCATGGCGCTGGCCATAGGCGAAGCCGACCGTCTCCACCCGCGCGAACCGGTCGAGCGCCCATGCCAGGCACGCGGTGCTGTCCTGCCCGCCGCTGAATAGCACCAGGGCGCCATCCTCCATGGTTTTCCGCACTCCCGCATCCCAAGTGCCCAACATGGACCTGGATTTCACCGAAGACGAGATCACCCGATATTCCCGCCACATCTTGCTGGCCGAGGTCGGCGGCGTCGGCCAGGCCAAGCTGCGCGCCGCCCGGGTGCTGGTTGTGGGCGCCGGGGGCCTCGGCAGCCCGTTGGCGCTTTACCTCGCCGCCGCCGGGGTCGGGACCATCGGGCTGATCGACGACGACGTCGTGGACCTGTCGAACCTGCAGCGGCAGATCGCCCACACGACGGACCGCATCGGCCAGCCCAAGGTGCAGTCCGCCGCCGCCGCCGCCCGCGCGATCAACCCGGCCGTCGCGATCGAGGCGCACCAGGCCCGGCTCGACGCAGGCAATGCATTGGACCTGATCGCCGGCTACGACCTGGTGTGCGACGGCAGCGACAACTTCGCGACGCGATTCCTGGTGTCCGACGCCTGCGTGCTGGCGCGCCGCACCCTGGTTTCCGCCGCCGTGCTGCGCTTCGACGGGCAGCTCTCGACGTTCAAGCCGCATGCCGGCGGGCCGTGCTACCGCTGCCTCTATCCAGCGCCGCCGCCGGATGGTCTGGTGCCGTCCTGCAGCGAGGCGGGCATCCTGGGCGCCGTCACCGGCGTAATGGGCAGCCTACAGGCGACGGAAACATTGAAAGAGATCATGGGCATCGGCGAGGGCCTGTCGGGCCGCGTGCTGATCTGGGACGCGCTGACCGCCCGGGTCCGCATTGTCGGGCTGCGGCGCGACCCGGCCTGCGCGGCCTGCGGCGACCAGCCGACCCTGCACAATCTGTCGGGCCACGGACCTGGCCATGGCTGACCGGCTCGGCATCCTGTTGATTTCGGGCGGGCACGAACGGGCGCACTACGCCTTCCTGCTCGCCGCCGGGGCGGCCGCGATTGGCCGCGAAGTCTGCGTGTTCGCGACCAATGCCGGCTGCGCGGCGCTGCTGCAGGATTGGTCTGGCCTCGATGGCGCGACGCGGGATGCAGCGGTGTGCGCCACCGGGGTGGCCGGGTTGGACGAGCTGCGCGAGGCCGTGGCCGAGCTGGGGGTGCGGTTGATGGCGTGCGACGCCGGGCTGCGGATGGCGGGGCTGGAGGCGGCGTCGTTGTGGCACGGGGTCGAGGTGGCGGGCGTGCCCAGCTTCCTGTCGGCCACCATCGGCGGCCAGATCGTCACGCTATAGGCTTGACCCGGCGCCCGCCTTGTTGGCACGGATGGCGCATGGCCGCACGCTTCATGCTCCTGATTGCAATGCTGTTGTGCGGCCGAGTCGCGGCACAGCCATTGCCGACGCCGCCGACGGTGCCCGCGCATAATCCAGGCAAGACCGCCGCCCCGCCCGCACCGCGTGCGCCGGTGCAGCCGCCGACCGTCCGCCCCAAGCCCAGCACCCCGCCAAAGCGGCCCATCGTCCATCCTGCGGCGCCCGCGCCCGCGCCCGAACCGGAGCCGGTCCCGGAGACGCCCGCCGAGCCCACCAAGGGCAGCGTCACCGGCCAGCCGCTCCCGCGGTTCGCCGCCCTGCGCGCCGACGAGGTCTATATGCGGGTCGGCCCCGGCAAGCGCTATCCGATCGACTGGGTCTATAAACGGCGCGACCTGCCGGTCCGGATCGAGCGCGAGTTCGAGGAATGGCGCCTGGTGCGGGACCAGGAGAACACCAAGGGCTGGGTGCACCAGGCCACGCTGGCCCCACGGCGGACCGGCGTCGTGATCGGCGGCGAGCGCATGATGCGGAGCGATGGCCGGGACGACGCAGCGCCAGTCGCACGGTTGAAACCCGGCGTGATCGTCCGGCTGCGCTCGTGCGAGGCGACATCGGACTGGTGCCAGACGCAAGTCCAGGATTATCGTGGCTGGATGAAGCGCAGTGAAATCTGGGGCCTGCTTCCCGGGGAGGCTATTCAATGAGTGGAACATCGACCACCGAGGGCAAGCGCGCGCATCACGACATGGGCGGCGTGTCGAAGTTCATGTGCGAGCCGATCGACACCTCCGCGCACGCCCTCACGCAGTTCGACCGCGAGGTCGACGCCATCCGCGGCATCCTGGGCGCGAAGGGCGTGATGTCGGTCGACGAGCTGCGCCGCGGCATCGAGGCCATCCCCGAAAACGAGTATGCGCGGCTGTCGTATTACCAGCGTTGGATCCGGTCCATCGCAGACAACCTGCTGGCGCGCGGCGTGATCTCGGAGGCGGAGCTGCGTGCCGCCCTGGAGGGTGCATGACGCTGGCGCCCGGCGCCCGGGTCCGCGTGCGGGACGACTGGCCGGAGGCGCGCGGCCCCTGCCATATCCGCACGCCGCATTATCTTCGGGGCCATACGGGCACGGTGGTTCGGCGGCTCGGCGCGTTCCGCAATCCGGAAGACCTCGCCTTCGCCCGTCCGGCCGCGACCCTCGCGCTGTATCATGTCGCGTTCGCGCCGCGGTCGATCTGGCCGGACGCTGCCGGGGAGGAGATCGTCGTCGAGCTGTATGAAAACTGGCTGGAGGCGGCATGAATGCATTGATCGAGGCCCCGAGCGAGCGCCTGCTGGCCGGATTGAAAACCCTGCTCGCCAGCAAGGGCATTGCCACCGCCGACGAGATCGCTGCTCGCGTCGCGCAGACCGATCGCGCCAGCCCGGCCCAGGGCGCACGTATGGTGGCGCGCGCTTGGACCGATGCGGACTACCATGCCCTGTTGTTGCGCGACGGCGCGCAGGCGGCGGAGGCGATGGGCATCGCCATGCGCGGCCTGCCGCCGCTCGGAGTGCTGGAGAACACCGGCGAGGTGCATAACCTGGTCGTCTGCACCCTTTGCAGCTGCTATCCGCGGGCGGTGCTTGGCTATCCGCCGTTCTGGTTCAAATCGCCCGGCTATCGCGCCCGGGCCATTCGCGATCCGCGTGGAGTGCTCGCGGATTTCGGCACCGTACTGCCCCAGGCGACGCGCATTCGCGTGGTGGACAGCACCGCGGACTACCGCTGGATGGTGCTGCCGCAGCGCCCGCCGGGCACGGAAGGCTGGGATGCCGACCGGCTGGCGGCGCTGCTGCGCGAGGGCGACATGATCGGGGTGACGGTGCCGACGGCCGGTTAGGCCGCCATATCCCACACCGGTGCCCAGCCCGGGTTGATGAAACGCTGCGCCTTTGGCAGCATCGAGATCGCCGCACGATCGGTGTCGTCCAGCTCGATCCGCAGCGCGTCCAGGTTGGCCTGCTGGCTCTCGGCGCGCATCGCCTTCGGGATCGCCGCGACGCCGGGCTGATCCAGCAGCCACTTCAGCGCCACCTGCGCCGGGGTCGCACGATGCTTGCGGGCGATGGCCTGCAGCTCCTCGTGTTCGGCCAGCCGGCCCTGGGCCAGCGGCGCATACGCCGCCACGGCCACGTCGTGCGACTGGCAATACCCCGCCAGCGACGCCTGCCCGAGCAGCACATGGTATTCGAACTGGTTGCAGGCGATCGGCGCGCCGATCTCCTCGACCGCACGCCGCAGCAGCGCCACTGGGAAGTTGCTGACCCCAATCGCGCGCGCCTTGCCCTGCTCCTTCACCCGCATCAGGTTGTGGATCGCGTCCGGCAGGTCCATCCCCGGGCTGGGCCAATGGATCAGATACAGGTCGACGTAGTCCGTCCGCAGCTTGGCAAGCGAGGCATCGACCGAGCGCTGCATCGCGTCGGCGCCCAGGTTCTCGTACCAGACCTTGCTCGTCACATGCACCTGCCCACGCGGCACGCCGGCGTTGGCCAGCGCCTCGCCGACCGCCTCCTCGTTGCCATACATCTCGGCGGTGTCGATGTGGCGGTAGCCGAGGCCCAAAGCCCGCTGCACCGCGTCCGTGCACTCTGCGCCCTTCATGCGCCAGGTGCCCAGGCCGAGCTTGGGCATCGACATGCCCTGATTGGTCAAACGATCCAAAACGTCACTCCGTCAGCGTGAGGTGAAGTCGATCAGCGCGGCGAACCCCGTCTCGGTTCCAAGCGCAAGGCGGGAGCCATCCGGACTCCACGCCAACGCCGAAACCGGACCGTGGCCCGGCGGCACCGCCGGCAATATGCGGCCCGTGTTGATGTCCGCCAGCGCCACCAGCCCGTCCGAGAACCCGGCCGCCACCGCGTCGTGCTGCGGGTGGCAGGCGACGCGGGTGCAGGTCACGTTGTCGCCGCCGGCGAGCTCGGTCGGCGCCTTGCCCATGGGTCCGCCGCCGAAGAACGGCCATAGCACGATGCTCTCGGCACCCGAGGTCGCGAGCCACTTGCCGGTGCGGGTGAACGACATGCTCTCGGTTTTCGTGGGATAGCCGCTCATGCGCATATGCTGGCCGTCGGCGAGCCGCCAGCCGTGCAGGCTATTTTCCTGCATGCTGGTGACGACGGCCTCGGCCGCCGGGTGCAGCAGGACGCCGGTGTGGCTGCCCTTCCACTCCATGAGGCGCGGGCTGTCGACCTTGGCGGCTACGAACCACATTGTGCAGCCGTTGTAGTGCGACGCGGCGAGCCGCTTCCCCTTCGCGTCGAGCGCCAGGCCGGTGACGGTCGAGGGATGCGGCAGCGTCTTCAATGGCTGGCCCGCCGCCGTGAAAAGATGCGCCGACTTGCCGACGGAGCAGGCCAGCACGCCCGACTTCGCATCGGCGAACGCCGCCACGTGCTCCACCCATTTCGAGCCGTAGCGCGCGAGCTCGATCACGGTCCCATCCGCACCGATGCGCAGGAAGCGGCCGTCGTCGCCGCCGGTGACGAAGCCCGGCCCGGCGTCGGCGGCGAGGGCGAGGACCGCGCCATCATGCGCCTCGACCACCGGCCATTCCGCCGCGGAGTTGTGCGGCGTCAAGCGCACCGTGCCGTCGCCCAGGGCGAAGCCGGCCACGGCGCCGGTGCGGTCGAACGCGGCGCCGACGACGAAGGCGCCGAGCTCGCGGCTGGTGCCCCGGCTGTCGATCAGGAATTGCCGTTCCTTGGTCTCGCTCACGCCTTGGGGCCGCCAGCCTGGCAGGCCTCGAACCCGCGGCGCAGTTGCGGGCGGTTCAGGTTGCGCCCGATGAACACGAGCTTCGACTTCCGCTCCACGCCCGGCGCCCACGGGCCGATGAAATCCCCATCCGCGATCATGTGCACGGCCTGGAAGGCGAAACGCCGGTCGTCGTTGACATACGACAAAATGCCCTTGGTGCGCAGCAGGTCCTGGCCCTTCTCGGCCAGCAGCGTGCTGATCCAGGCGTTGAACTTCTCCGGGTCGATCGGGCGCGACACCTCGAAGCTCACGCTGTTCACCGTATCGGAGTGCGAATGCTCGTCCGTTTCGAGAAACGTCGGCTCGCGCTCCAGCACGCGGGCGAGGTCGAACGCGCCCTGGTCGAGCACCTGGTCGAGCGCCACGGCGGCGCGGCTGGTGCGGTGGATCTGCGCGAAGCGGTTGATGGTGCGGATGCGCGCCTCGACGGCGTCGAGCTCGTCGGGCGTCACGAGGTCGGTCTTGTTCAGCACGATCACGTCGGCGAAGGCGACCTGTTCCTCGGCCTCGCTGCTGTCCTCGAGCCGGGCGAGCAGGTGCTTCGCGTCCACCACGGTCACGATGGCGTCGAGCCGGGTGCGGGCGCGCACGCCGTCGTCGACGAAGAAGGTCTGCGCGACCGGGGCCGGGTTGGCGAGGCCGGTGGTCTCGATGATGATGCCGTCGAGCGCGCCCTTGCGCTTCATCAAGCCGCCGACGATGCGGATGAGGTCGCCGCGGACGGTGCAGCAGATGCAGCCGTTGTTCATCTCGAACACTTCTTCGTCCGCATCGACGACCAGGTCGTTGTCGACGCCCAGTTCGCCGAATTCGTTGATGATGACGGCGTATTTGCGCCCGTGGTTCTCGCTGAGGATGCGGTTCAGCAGCGTGGTCTTGCCGGCGCCGAGATAGCCGGTCAGCACGGTGACGGGTATGAGGCCGGGGACGAGGGTATCGGACATGGATGTTCCTTAAAGCCGATTTCGTCGACATATAGGCGCGCGCCGCGGCCAACCCCAAGCCCGGCTGCGCACGGTTTCAGGCGGTGCTGGCCTGCTCGTAGTGCGCGAGGCGCCATTCGGCCGGCTCCTGCGCGGCGGCCTGATACCAGGCGTCGACCAATGGATGCGCGCGGACCGCGTCGCAATAGGCCCCTGTGTCGGCGGCGAGCGGCGGCTGATAGGTCAGCAGCCGGGCGACGACGGGCGCGAACATCGCATCGGCGGCGTTGAACGCGGGGCCGAACAGGAACGGGCCGCCGCCGCCGAACTCGCCCCGCGCTTCCCGCCACAGCGCCTCGATCCGTTCGATGTCCGCAAGTGCGGCCGGCGTTTGCCCGGCACCGGGGGCCGACTTGTTCAGCACCATCGGCATCGCGACCCGCAGGCCCCGGAAGCCCGCATGCATCTCGGCGGAGATGGCCCGGGCGCGGGTGCGGGCGCCGCGGTCCGCGGGCCACAGGCGCGGCTCGATCTCGGCGCAGTACTCGCAGATCGCCAGCGTCTCCCAGACCCGCTGCCCGGCGTGCTCCAGATAGGGCACGAGACCGCTGGGCGACACCGCCGCGACCGCCGGCGTGCTGCCCTGCCGGCTATCGCCGAGCGGGATCACGATGTCGTCCACATCCAGCCCGGCCAGGCGCACGGCGAGCCAGCCGCGCAGGGACCACGACGAGTAGCGGCGGGTGCCGATATACAGGCGGCCATCGGGCATGGGTCGGTCCTTAATTGCTGCGGGCCGACGATGCCACGCTTGCCGCGCCGGCGCCAAAGCGCGAAGTTGGGGCCTGGTATGCAGGCCCGTTTGAAAGATTTAGCGATGAACGAGATCAGCCGTCCGAACAACCTCGACGCCTTCTGGATGCCGTTCTCCGCCAACCGGGCGTTCAAGGCCTCGCCCCGCATGCTGGCCCGGGCCGAGGGCATGTTCTACTACACCGCCGACGACCGCGAGATCCTGGATGGAACCGCGGGCCTGTGGTGCGTGAACGCAGGCCATGGACGGCGGGAGATCGTTGAGGCCATCCAGAAACAGGCGGCCGTGCTGGACTTCGCGCCGACGTTCCAGATGGGCCACCCGCTCGCCTTCCAGGCCGCCGCACGCCTGGCCGAGATCCTGCCGGACGGGCTCGACCGCGTGTTCTTCACCAACTCCGGGTCCGAGAGCGCCGACACGGCGCTGAAGATCGCCCTTGCCTATCACCGCGCGCACGGCGAGGCGCAGCGGGTGCGGCTGGTTGGGCGGGAGCGCGGCTACCACGGCGTGGGCTTCGGCGGCATCTCGGTCGGCGGCATCGGCGCGAACCGCAAGCAGTTCGGCGCCTTGTTGCCCTATGCCGACCACCTGCCGCACACCCACGCGCCGGAGCACAATGCTTTCAGCAAGGGCGAGCCGGCCTGGGGCGCGCATTTGGCCGATGCGCTGGAGGGGTTGGTCGCGCTGCATGGCGCGGACACGATCGCGGCGGTGATGGTGGAGCCGGTGGCAGGCTCGACCGGGGTGCTGGTGCCCCCGGCGGGGTATTTGCGGCGGCTGCGGGAGCTGTGCACGAAGCACGGTATTCTATTGATTTTCGACGAGGTGATCACCGGGTTCGGCCGCATGGGGACGAATTTCGGCGCCGAGCGGCTGGGCGTCGTGCCGGATTTGATGACGATGGCCAAGGGCCTGACCAACGCCGCCGTGCCGATGGGCGCGGTCGCCGCGAGCGAGGCAATCTATTCCGCGATCGTGGACGGGTCGCCGGCGGGGATCGAGCTGTTCCACGGTTATACTTACTCCGGTCATCCGCTGGCG
>CAZZWN010000067.1:0-14725 GCA_964657765.1 uncultured Acetobacteraceae bacterium | reverse complement strand
TTGATGTTGTCGAAGGCGAGGCTGACCTCGAAATCCATCTGGAAGCCGCGCTGCGCCTGCCGGATCAGGCCGAGGTAGGAGTTGTTCACGACCACATGGAGGTAGGGCAGCTTGTGCTGCGCGCCGACGGCCAGTTCCTCGATCATGAACTGGAAGTCGTAGTCGCCGGACAGGGCGACGATCTTCTTGTCCGGATCAGCCGCGCGCACGCCCAGCGCCGCGGGCAACGTCCAGCCCAGCGGCCCGGCCTGGCCGCAATTGATCCAGTTGCGGGGGTGGTAAACCTTCAGGAACTGCGCACCCGCGATCTGCGAAAGGCCGATAGTGGTGACGTAGCAGGTATCGCGGCCGAACACCTCGTTCATCTCCTGATAAACGCGCTGCGGCTTCAGCGGCACGGCATCGAAGTGCGACTTGCGGAGCATCGCGGTCTTGCGGTGCAGGCAGGCCGCCGCCCAGTCCGGGCGGTTCGCCAGAGTGCCAGCCGCCTTCATCTCGCGCGCCACCTCGATGAACGTCGTGAGCGCGGCCTTTGCGTCCGACACGATGCCGAAGTCGGGCCCGAACACCCGGCCGATCTGCGTCGGCTCGATATCCACATGCACGAACTTGCGCCCGCGCGTGTATACCTCGACGGAGCCGGTGTGGCGGTTGGCCCACCGATTGCCGATCCCGAAGACGAAATCCGATTCCAAGAAGGTGGCATTGCCATAGCGGTGGCTGGTCTGCAGGCCGACCATGCCGGCCATCAGGTCGTGGTCGTCGGGAATGCTGCCCCAGCCCATCAGGGTGGGGATGACGGGGATGCCGGTGAGCTCGGCGAAGGCGACCAGTTCGTCGCAGGCGTCGGCGTTGATGATGCCGCCGCCGGCGACGATCAACGGACGGTCGGCGGCATTCAGCATGCGGATCGCGTGCTCGGCCTGCTTGCGTGTCGCGGAGGGCTTGTAGACGGGCAGGGGGGCGTAGAACTCGTCGTCGAACTCGATCTCGGCCATCTGCACGTCGATCGGCAGGTCGATCAGCACGGGGCCGGGTCGGCCGGAGCGCATGACGTGGAAGGCCTGCTGGAAGATCATCGGCACCAACGCGGGCTCACGCGCGCAGACCGACCACTTGGTGACGGACTTGCTGATCGTCTCGATGTCGACCGCCTGGAAGTCCTCCTTGTGCAGCTTGGCGCGGGGGGCCTGGCCGGTGATGCAGAAGATGGGGATGCTGTCGGCCATGGCGGTGTAGAGGCCGGTGATCATGTCGGTGCCGGCGGGGCCGGAGGTGCCGATGCAGACGCCGATGTTGCCGGGCTTGGCGCGGGTGTAGCCATCGGCCATGTGGGACGCGCCCTCGACATGGCGGGCCAGGATGTGGCGGATAGAGCCGCGGGCCTTCAAGGCCGCATAGAGCGGGTTGATGGCGGCGCCGGGGACGCCGAAGGCGACGGTCACGCCCTCGCGTTCCAGCACACGGACGGCGGCATCGATTGCTTTCATCTTGGCCATGGTCGTTTCCTGTTCCATTCCCTAGCCGCAGGATGCTGACAAACGGGCAGGAAATCCACAGTTTTGAATGACGTTCCCGCAATGTGGGATAGACCTCTATTTGTATGTCGTTTACAACGAGATAGTGTCTTTCATGGTGTTGCGGAGTGATGCTGGATGGCTCGGATTGTCGTGCAACGAACCAAGGCTGCGCCGGCCGTGGAGCGTTCGGACCAGGTGCAATCGCTGGTCCGGGCACTCACGCTCGTGAACAACATCGCCGCATCGAACGAAGGGCTGACCCTGACGGAGCTGGCGCAACAGGCCGGGTTGTCGTCGTCCACCGCACATCGCTTGCTCACGACGCTCGAGCAGGAGCGCTATGTGCAATTCGACGGGGACCGCCGCCTATGGTCCGTGGGCGTTCAGGCCTTCGTCACCGGCAGCGCATTCCTGAAGACTCGCAGCCTGGTAGGCGCCGCGCGCCCGTACATGCGGACGCTCATGGAAGAAAGCGAAGAGACGGTGAACCTCGCCGTGGAGGACGAGGCAGAGGCGATCTATCTGTCGCAGGTGGAGTGCCGCCAAATGATGCGCGCCTTCGCCCGACCCGGCGGCCGCGTCCCGCTGCATTGTTCCAGCGTCGGCAAGGCGTTGATGGCGGCCATGCCCGATGCGAAGCTGTCCAAGGTGCTGCATCGCCATGGCCTGCCCCGCGTCACCGTCAAAACGCTCAACACCACCGCAGCCCTGCGGGCGGACCTGACCGCGGTGCGCGAGCGCGGCTACGCGATCGACGACGAGGAGCATGCAGTGGGCCTGCGCTGCATTGCCGCAGTGATCTTCAACGAGAACCGGGATGCCGTCGCCGCGATCTCCCTCTCCGGACCGATGGCGCGGATACCGGACGAGCGCATCCCGCTGCTTGGGCAGCTCGTCCGGGCGCGGGCCGACGCCATCACCAGCCAGTTGGGCGGTAACCTGCCGGACTGGCGCGCCGCTTGAACGCAAACGTCCCGGCTTAGATTGTATCTACGCCTGCTTAAGATCAATCAGCCCCTGGCGGATCGCGCGGCCGCGGCCGATGCGGTCCTCGATATAGGCCGCATCGCCCCAACGCACCGCGCGTGCCATCGCCTGCGCGTCCTCGGTGAACCGGGCCAGCATCTCCAGCAGCGCGTCCCGGTTGTTCAGGAACACGTCGCGCCACATCACCGGATCGCTGGCGGCGATGCGGGTGAAATCGCGGAAACCGGAGGCGGCGAACTTCAGCACCTCCGACCGGGTCGCTTCCAACGATCCGTCCTCTATCGCCCCGCTTTCCCTCGCCAAGTCGTCCGCGGTGCCGCAGATGGTGAAGGCGATCAAATGCGGCAGGTGGCTCACGATCGCCAGCACGCGGTCATGGTGGGCTGCGTCCATCACCTCGACCATGCTTCCGGCGCGCCGCCAGAGCTCCGCCACCTGCGCCGTCGCCGCCGGGTCGGTGTCTTCGGTCGGAGTCAACAGGCACCATCGTCCCTGGAACAACGTGGTGAAGCCAGCGTCGGGTCCGGAATACTCGGTGCCCGCCAAGGGATGCCCCGGGACAAACTGCACGTTGGCCGGCAGCAATGGCCCGACGTCGCGGATGACCGAGATCTTGGTGCTGCCGACGTCCGTCACGATGGCGCCCGGCGCCAGATGCGGCGCGATGGCGGCGGCAATGGCGGCGTAGGCGCCGACGGGGGCACACAGCATCACGCAGTCCGCCCCGGCCACGGCGCGGGTCGCATCCGCCTCGATCCGGTCGGCAAAGCCCAACGCCGCGACGCGCTCCAGTGCCACGGGGCTGCTGTCGGTCACGATGACCTCCGCTGCCAAATCGCCCCGTTCCCGCGCGATGCGTGCGATCGAGCTGCCGATCAGGCCGATGCCGATCAACACGAGCCGCTGGAACAACGGCCCGGGTTTCACCGGCTCAACGTCGGACACGGCCAATCCAGGATCAAGCATGCGTTCGCTGATCCACCATGGGTTGATGCTGCATGAACCCTGCCAGGATGTCGGCGACCAGCGCGCATTCCTCGGCAGTGCCAATGGTGATGCGCAGGCACTGCGGCAGGCCATAGCCGCCCACCGCCCGTACGATCACGCCGCGGCCCTTCAGCGCCGAATGCGCTGCGCCCGCCAGCTCCGGCGTCCCGAAATCGGCCAGGATGAAGTTGCCCTCGCTGGGCCAAATGCGAATGCCGGCGCGCTCCAGCTCGCCGCCGAGCCATGCGCGGTATTTCGTGTTGTGCGCCCGCCCCGCCTCGATCCAGCCGGGCTCGGCCAGTGCGGCGAGCCCGGCCGCCTGCGCCGCGAGGCTCACGTTGAATGGGCTGCGCACCCGGTTCAGCACGTCGACGATCGCCGGCGGCGCATAGCACCAGCCCAGCCGCAGGCCGCCCAGGCCGAAAATCTTGCTGAAGGTGCGGGTCATCACCGTGTTGTCGCCGGCGTCCACCAGCCGCGCACCAGCGTCGAAATCCGGGCGGTCGACATACTCGGCGTAGGCGGCGTCCAGCACCAGCAGCACATCCGGCGGCAGGCCGGCCCGCAGGCGCTCGACCTCCGGCTGCGGCAGCATGCTGCCGGTCGGGTTGTTCGGATTGGCCAGGAACACGAGCCGGGTGGCGGGCGACACCGCCGCGAGCATCGTGTCCACATCGGCCGTCAAGCGCCGCTCCGCCGTTTTCACGATACGGCAGCCTGCGTAGGCCCCGGCGATCGCATAGATGCTGAAGCCGTGGCGGCTCATGATCAGCTCGGTGCCGGGTCCGCCATAGGCAAGGCAGAGCTGATAGATCAAGTCGTCCGACCCGGCGCCGCAGACGATCTGCGCGGGATCGAGCCCAAACCGCGTGCCGATGGCCCGGCGCAGCTCCTGCGCGGCGCCGTCGGGATAGCGGTGCAGCTCCTGGCCCAACCCAGCATACGCCGCCTGTGCGCCGGGAGGCACGCCGAACGCGCCCTCGTTGGACGACAGCTTCACCGTCCGGTTCTGCCCGGCCAGCTTGCTCTCGCCGCCGACATAGGCAGCGATGTCCAAAATCCCCGGGCGTGGCTGCGGACCCATCATCCTTCTCCATGCAATGGCACGGCGTATGCGCCCAGTACTATCGGCCGCCGCAGCACGGATTGCAGCGCCGCAAGCCGTGCATCGTCGTCTCCTACAAAGCCGTCGACATCCACCAGCGCGTGCGCGACCGGGGCGCCGGCATCCCGCCGCAGGATCGTCACCCCGGCCTGGAACCCGGCCGCAGCAAGGGCAGCGTCGAGCTCCTGGCGCCCGACCTCCACCGGCAGCTCCAAGCCCAGCAGGGTCCGGTCCTGCCCACTCGGGTCCGGAGCGGCAGCGCTGACAAACAGTGCCTGCACCTTTGGCGAACCCTCTGGCCGGGGCGCCCAGAACGGCAGCCGCCCCACAATATGGATACGGGGGTCGCCCGCATGCAGCAGCGCGGTCCACCATGCCGCGGCCCGCGCCTCGTCCGCGGCCGGCATCGGCAACACCGCGACAGTGGCGACTCCGGCGCCGACCTCGCTGATGGCCTCCGCCGGGGTGCGATGGACCCGCAGCGGGGTCAATGCGCCGAAATGCTCGCGTGCGGCGGCCGGATAGGCTGCATCGCCGTCGGAAGCGCATACCGCGACCACCAAGGGATGCTGTTGCGCCGTGGTGGCGGCCAGCATCTCCCGCCAGATGCGCACGATGCCGAAGGCGGGCATCCCGCCGCTATGCCGGGCCAGCAGGCGGCGGATGATGGCGGCCTCGCGCCCGGGCCGCAGCGGCACGGATCCCTTGACCCGCAGCGCCCCGACCTGCTGCACCACCTCGGCCCGGCGCATCAGCGTGTCATGCAGCGCGTCGTCCAACCGGTCCAGCTCCGCCCGCAGCGACAGCAGGTCGGGTGCAGCGGCCGGCGCCGGCGTGTGCAGGATATCGGACGGACTGGACATCGCAGTCGTGGGTCTCATGCAGGTTGGAGGGCGTCGCGCCGGCCGGGCCAGCGCAGATAACCGGAGTGTTACAGCCTGCAAACCCGACGATTGCAAGAGAGAGGCAAGGGCGGGCGCCATAATCGCCAGCAGTGATGTTGCCCGGCGGGACCGCCCGGCCTATGCAGCGCATATAATGGATCACCCGGACATCGCGTCCCGCGACGCCCATCAATCACTCACGTTCGACGGCGGCTTCATGCTCGACTGCGGGGTGGAGCTGCCCTCCGTCACCGTGGCCTACCGCACTTACGGCGCGCTGAACGCGGCGCGGTCGAATGCGGTCCTGGTCTGCCATGCGCTGACCGGCGACCAATATGTTGCGGAACCGCACCCCGTAACCGGCAAGCCGGGCTGGTGGAGCCAAGTCGTCGGCCCTGCCGGCGCGATCGACACCGACCGCTTTTTCGTCATATGCGCCAATGTCTTAGGCGGCTGCATGGGCAGCACCGGGCCACGCAGCCCACGGGGCGATGCACCGGACGCTCCACCCTGGGGCACCGACTTCCCGCCGATCACCATCCGCGACATGGTGCGTGCCCAGCGGCTGCTGATCGGGCATCTGGGCATCCCGCGGTTGTTTGCGGCCGTCGGCGGCTCCATGGGCGGCATGCAGGCGCTGGAGTGGGCCGCGACCTTCCCCGACCTGGTGTTCGCCGCCGTGCCGGTCGCCACCGCCCCGTTCCATTCGGCGCAGAACATCGCCTTTCACGAGGTCGGCCGCCAAGCCATCTTCGCCGACCCCCACTGGGCCGGCGGCGAGTATTGGCGTCATGACCAAATCCCTGCCCGCGGCCTGGCGGTGGCGCGCATGGCCGCGCATATCACCTACATGAGCGAGCAGGCGTTGACCCGCAAGTTCGGCCGCCGGTTGCAGGCCCCGGCCAGCGGCGCCTCCACGCTGTTCGCCGATATGTTCGAGGTCGAGAGCTACCTGCGCCACCAGGGCAGCACCTTCGTCGACCGTTTCGACGCCAACAGCTACCTGACCATCACGCGCGCAATGGACTATTTCGACCTGGCGGCCGACCACGATGGCGACCTCGCGGCGGCGTTCCGTGGCATCGCCACCCGGTTCTGCATCGTCAGCTTCGACAGCGACTGGCTGTTTCCCACTGCGCAGTCGCGCGCCATCGCCCGGGCGCTGAACCGCGCCGGCACCAACGTCAGCTTCGTCGAGATCGCCAGCGACAAGGGCCACGACGCATTCCTGCTCGACGAGCCTGATTTCCACCGCACCCTGTCCGGCTTCCTGTCGGGCTGCGCGGAGCACGCGAGGCTTTGAGTCCGCATCCGCCACCCTCGCGCCTGAAAAATCCGCCCAACATGCGGTTCGACCTCCGCTTGATGTCGGAAATGATCGAGCCGGGCTCCCGCGTGCTCGACATCGGCAGCGGGGACGGCACGCTGATCGAATATTTGTTCCGCACCCGCGGCTGCGATGCGCGCGGCATCGAGATCGACATGGCGGAGGTCACCCGCGCCGTCGCGCATGGCCTGCCGGTGATGCACGGCGACGCCGACAGCGACTTGGCGCATTATCCGGATGCGCTGTTCGACTATGTCGTGCTGTCCCGCACCCTCCAGGCAGTGGAGCGCCCGCAGGAGGTGCTGCGGCAGATGCTGCGCATCGGCACCCGCGCGCTGGTGAGCTTTCCGAACTTCGGCCACTGGCAGGTGCGCTGGCAGCTCGTGCGGTCGGGCCGCATGCCGATGACCGCGACCTGGGACCGCCCCTGGTATGAGACGCCGAACATCCATCCGTGCACGATCCGCGATTTCTTCGCGCTATGCGCGCAGGAGGGCTATGTGGTGGAACGCTGGCTGGCGGTGGACGACGAGGGGCAACAGGCGCCGTGGCGGCGGTTTCCCGGCCTGGCGAACCTGTTCGGCGAGCAGGCGCTGTTCATGCTGCGCCGGGCTGCGGTTTGAGGCGGGGGGGCTCGAGAGAGAGGACGGCCGCCGCTTTCGTCCGCCTTGCAGCCTAGGCCATCGCCGCCCGCATGGCGCCGTTGCCGCCGCCGCCCCGGAGATGCGCGCGCCACAAAAGCATTGCGGCGATCGCGCCGTTCATCGCGTTCCACGCGATGCCGTTGGCAAAGGCAAGCCGATACGACCCGGTGTAATCGAAGATCTCCCCGGTCATCCAGCCGCCGAGCGCCATGCCGACGATGGTCGCCGCCAGCACCAGCCCTACTTTGGCGCCCGCGCCGCCCGTCGGAAAATACTCGCGCACGATGATTGCGTAGCTCGGCACGATGCCGCCCTGGAACAGTCCGAACAGCCCGGAAATCAGATATAGCGACGTGAGCGAGTCGAAAAACAGAAACAGCGACAGCGACGCGAACTGCAGCACGGACCCGGCGAGCAGGGTCGGCAGCCCGCCGATGCGGTCGGCGACCCAGCCGGATCCGACCCGGCTGATGATGCCGAGCCCGAGCATGAGCGACAGCATCTCGGCGCCGCGCGCCGGGCCGTAGCCGAGGTCCCCGCAATAGGCGACGATATGCACCTGCGGCATCGACATCGCGACGCAACAGCCGAGGCCGGCAACCATGAGCAGCGTCAGCAGCATGTTCGGGGCCAGGCCCAGCCGCGCTTGCGATGCAGCGACCGCCCGGACGCCGACGGCGCCTTGCTGTAGCGCTTGCGGAGGCTGCGCGGGAGCCGGGGCGCGCAGCAGCCAGGCGAGCGGCGGGATCGTGAGCAGCATGACGACGCCGATGCCGAGCTCGGTCGCGCGCCAGCCGAAGGAATGCGTCGCCGCTGCCACGATCGGCGGCCACACGGCGCCCGCGACGTAGTTGCCGGCCGCCGCGATTGCCACGGCGAGGCCGCGGCGGCGGCGAAACCACAGTGACGCGTCGGCCATGACCGGGCCGAACAGCGCCCCCGAGCCCAGCATCCCGATCACCGCGCCATGCAACAGCGCGTAGGTGAGCAGCCCGTCCGCGCGGCTGGCGAGCGCGTAGCCGGCCGCGAGCATTATGCCCGCGACGGCCGCGACGCGCGCGATGCCGAAGCGGTCGGTCGCGCGGCCCATCACGACACCGCCAGCGGCAAAGCCCAGCATTGTCAACGTGTAGGGCAGTGCCGCGCCGGCCCGTGCCACGCCGAACTCCGCCTGGACGGCCGGCAGCGTGACCACCACGGACCACAGGCCGACGCCGCCAATCGAACTTACAAGCAACAGCAGGGCTAGGCGTGCCCAAGACGCGCGACTGTCCAGCATTTCTCTCCCTGGTGGGAACCAAAGCACGCCAGGGAACCGGTGCCAATGCCTGCGCGGGAGGCCGCGTCGGCCCGCGCTGCTGCCGTGCCGATCTGGGCGTCGAGCTGCCCTAACACATCATAACGGGATTGAGTCAGCCCGTTGTGGTTTTCTCCGATCAAGCCAGGAGATTACCTCGATGTCACTCATGACGCACCGTCCCGCCGCGACCGATCACATCGATTTCAGGATCGGCGAGAGGGCTGGCCTTATGGCCTGGGCCGATGAGAACGGGCTTGAGGTGTCCATCACACCGGCCGGCGCCGGTCAGGCGGAGGGCATGATCTTCGTGGGCTATGGCGAAGGCGTGGCGCATTGGACCATCTACCGCGCCGACGGGCATCTATGGCTGTGCCGACTTGAGGACGGGTTCGAGGGAAGTCGCGAGGGCTCGAAGATGGTGGTCACATCGGTCGAGGACGCACAGGCCAGGATCATCCTCGATACCGAGGAGTAGACGCGAACCGTCGAGCACGACGCCTAACGCCTAGGACCCAAGCGTTAGGATCGGACCGGTGGCGTCATGCCGCAACCTCGGCGTCTCGCCTTTGATGCTGCGCCCGGAATGGCGCGCGCGGATACACGCCCAGCACCCGCGTCTCCGCCGTGAAAAATCCCAGTTCCTCCAGCGCGCGGGCCAGCTCCGGCTGCTCCGGGTGCCCGTCCACGTCGCACAGGAACTGCGTCGCGACGAATTCGCCGTGCAGCATGTAGCTCTCCAGCCGCGTCATGTTGACGCCGTTGGTCGCAAATCCGCCCAGCGCCTTATACAACGCCGCCGGCACGTTGCGGACACGGAAGACAAAGGTGGTCATTAGCCCCGGCGTGTCCGGCACCAGCCGCAGCGGCTCCCGTGCCACGACATAGAACCGCGTCGTGTTGTGCGCCGCGTCCTCCACGTTGGCGCGCAGCACATCCAGTCCATAAATCTCCGCCGCTAGCGCCGAGGCGATCGCCGCATCCTCGCGCCGGCCCCACTCCGCCACCAGCTTCGCCGCCCCGGCGGTGTCCGCCTCCACCACGGCGTCCGCACCGAGCTCGTGCAGGATCGCGCGGACCTGGCCCAGCGCCACCGAATGCGAGTGGACGCGCCGCACGTCGCCGACCGTCGCCCCGCGCGGTCCAAGCAGGCAGTGCTCGACCCGCTGGAAATGCTCGCCGACGATCGACAGACCGCTGCCGGGCAGCAGCGCGTGGATGTCGGGTACGCGGCCGGCGAGGCTGTTCTCGCACGGCAGCATCGCGAGCGCTGCCGCCCCTGAGAGCACCGCATCGATTGCGGCCTCGAACGTATGGCAGGGCAGGGGCGCCAATGCCGGAAAGGCGGTACGGCAGGCCAGATCGGAATAGGCGCCGGGCAAGCCTTGGAACGCGATTTGGGTCATGGTGCCTCGAGGATGGAGCGGGCGCGAACGAGGTCGGCCGGCGTGTCGACGCCGAACGGGGCGTGGTCCACCCGGGCGCAGGCGATCCGCATCCCGGCCTCCAACGCGCGCAGCTGCTCCAGTTTTTCGCGCCGTTCGAGAGGGCTTTCCGGCAGGCTGACGAACCGGGCCAGCGCGGCGCGGCGGTAGGCGTAGACGCCGATATGGTGCCAGCGCGGCCCGTCGCCCGCCGGGATGGCGGCGCGCGAGAAGTACAGCGCCAGCGACACCGCCCGGCCGCGGTCGAACGCGCAGGCGGCCTTGACGACGGACGGCGCGGCCGCCTCCTCCTCCGTCTCGATCGGGGCGACCAGGGTGGCGATGTCGATCCCCGCGTCCAGGAGCGGAGCGATCACCGCGCGGAGCTGCGCCGGCGGCATGGTGGGCAGGTCGCCCTGCAGGTTGACGACGACGTCGTGCTCACCCTGCGGATCGAGCGCCGCCAGCGCCGCGTGCACCCGGTCGGAGCCGGAGGGCAATGACGGGTCGGTCATCACCGCAACCCCGCCGTCCGCCCAGATGGCATCGGCGATCTCGGCATCGGCGCAGGCCACCGCGACCGGGCCGATGCCGGCCTCACGCGCGCGGTCCAAGACGTGCAGGATCATCGGGCGTCCGGCGATCAGCGCCAGCGGCTTGCCGGGCAGGCGTGTGGACGCCATCCGGGACGGGATCACGACGATGGGGTTCAAACGATAGCGCGGGGTTGATGCGGTGCGGATGTTTGCATAGCGTGCGGCGCACCTTAGGTAGACGCATCCGCCGGTGCAACGCCCGGCTTTGCTAAAGGAATTATCCCATGCGTCTTATCATTATCGCCGCGCTGGCGTTGTTTGCGGCGGGCCCCAGCCGCGCACAGCAGACGCAGCAGATGTCCCAGCCCTCCGCCTCGCAGTTCCAGTCGCAGGCGGCGCAGAACCAGAGCGAACAGCCCGGCAACGCCAAGGAGGTCAGCCCACAGGCCCCCGTCGCCAGCGAAAACGGCGTGACGAAGCCGCAGGGGCCCGTCTCCGGCCCAACCAGCCAGAGCCCGACCCGCGGCGTCAGCAAGTAGACGCATCTTGCAGGACCTGATTGCGGCGGCGGAGGCGGCTATCGACGTAGCCGCCGCCGCGATCAGGCCATTCTACCGCCAAACCCTGAATGCCGAGTTAAAATCGGACGCAAGCCCTGTCACCATCGCCGACCGCACGGCCGAGCTCGCCATGCGGGCCGTGCTGTCGCAGCGCTTCCCCGACCATGGCATCCTGGGCGAGGAGTTCGGCCTCGACCGGCCCGAAGCCCGGCTGCGCTGGGTGCTTGACCCGATCGACGGCACCCGCGCCTTCATCACCGGCCGCCCCACCTTCGGCATCCTGGTCGCTCTGCTCGACGGCGACACCCCGATCCTGGGCGTGATCGATCAGCCCATCACCGGGGAGCGCTGGGTCGGCGTGGCCGGACAGCCGACCCGCTTCAGAGGCACCCACGGTCAGGCGGGGTGCCGGCCCTGCCCTGCGCTGGACCAGGCCGAGCTGTCCTGCACCGCCCCGGAAATCTTCACCGAGGCCCAGACCACGACCTGGCGACGACTCGCCGCCGCCACGCGCCGGGTATCCTGGGGCGGCGACTGCTATGCCTATGGGCTTTTGGCATTGGGCGCCATCGACGTGATCGCCGAGCCCGGCCTCAAGGTCTGGGACTGGGCCGCCCTGGTTCCGGTCGTCGAAGGGGCGGGCGGGCGCATGACCAATTGGCAGGGCCGCACGCTGCGCCCCGATGGCGACAGCCCCGATGGCAACAGCAACGCGCTCGCGGTCGGCGACCCGGCGCTGCTGGCCCCCGCTCTGGCGCTGCTCGCCGCTTGACGCCATCCGCTGCGCCGCATGCTATGGCCTGACCGACTCCGGAGGCCCGTCATGCTGCGTTGTCTGCTGCTGCTGTTGCTCGTTGCCATTCCCGCCCGGGCACAAGACGCGTCCGAGGTGGCCCCGGCAAAGGCCATCCGCAGCCATGCCCTCACCATCCTCGGTACCCCCGCGCTGCCGGCCGACTTCCCCTATTTCCCCTACGTGAACCCGCAAGCGCCGAAGGGCGGCGAGGCGGTGTTCGCGATGGTCGGCAGCTTCGACGGCTTCAACCCCTATATTCTGCGAGGCAACTCGGCCATCGGCACCGGCGCGTCGTGGCAGCCCGGCGTCGGCGGCACCGCTGCCGGATCGGCGGGCGGCCATGTATGGGAGAGCCTGCTGATCGGCTCGGCGGACGAGGTCGCAACCGGCTACGGCCATCTTGCCGAGACGATCGAGCTGCCGCCGGACCGCATGTGGGTCGCCTTCGAGCTGCGGCCCGAGGCGCGCTTCTCCGACGGCACGCCCGTGACCGCCGCCGACGTCGTCTGGACCTTCAACACGTTGATGGAGAAGGGCCGCCCCTCGGTCCGCGTTTCGCTCGCCGACGTGCAGGACGCGGTGGCCGAGAGCGAGCGCCGGGTGGTGTTCCACTTCAAGTCGAACCAGAATCGCGAGCTGCCGCTTTCCGTCGGCGGCCTCCCGGTGCTGTCGGCGAAATGGTGGTCGACCCGCGACTTCACCAAGCCGCTCACCGAACCGCCCCTCGGCAGCGGTCCCTACAAGGTGGAAAAATTCGACCTCGGCCGCAGCGTGACCTATGTGCGCGACTCGAACTGGTGGGCGCGGGACCGGCCGACCGGCATCGGCTTCCACAACTTCGACCGGGTGCGGATCGAGTATTTCCGCGATCCGACCATCGCCATGCAGGCGTTCAAGGCCGGGCAGATCGACTACCGGCAGGAGAACATCTCGAAGGAGTGGGCGACCGGCTACGACTTCCCGGCCGTGCGCGACGGCTTGGTGCGCCGCGACGAGATCCAGCACCACCTGCCGGTCGGCATCCAGGGCTTTGTCATGAACACCCGGCGCCCGATGTTCGCCGACCCGCGCGTGCGTGAGGCGATGGGCCAGGTGTTCGACTTCGAGTGGATGAACAAGAACCTGTTCTTCAGCACCTACGTCCGCAGCCACAGCTACTTCGGCAACACGGCCCAGGAGGCGACGGGGTTGCCGGACGCCGGCGAGCAGGCGCTGTTGACGCCGTTCCGCGACAAGCTGCCGCCGGACCTGTTCACCGAGCCGTTCCGCGTGCCCGCCACAGATGGGTCCGGCAACAACCGCGAGGGGCTGCGGCGGGCGCTGGCGCTGCTGAAGGACGCCGGATGGACCGTGCGCGACCGCAAGCTGGTGGACGGCACGGGCAAGCAGATGGCCTTCACGATATTGCTGGACGACCCCACGCTGGAGCGGGTGGCGCTGCCGTATCAACAATGGCTGCAGCGCCTGGGCATCGAGGTCGGCATCCGCACCGTCGACAATGCGCAGTATGAGCGGCTAACGGACGACTTTGACTTCGACATGACGACGATGATCTATCCCGGGTCCGACCTGCCGGGGAACGAGCTGCGGGACTACTACTCGTGCATCGGCGCGAAAACGCCCGGCGGGGCCAACCTGGCCGCCATCTGCGACCCGGCGGTCGATGCGCTGATCGAGAAGGCCGTCATGGCGCAGGATCGCGGCGCGCTCGCCACCGCCGGCCGCGCGCTCGACCGCGTGTTGCTGCACGGCTGGTACATGGTGCCGAACTGGCACAACGAGCGGTTCAACGTCGCCACATGGAACCGGTTCGGGCGGCCCACCCAGCCGATCCGCGACGGCTTCGTGCTCGATAGCTGGTGGATCGACCCGGGCCTGTCCGCCAAGGCCGAGACGGCGCGCAAGCCGGTTAACTAGATTTGGTCAACTACCTGCTGCGCCGCTTGCTGCTGCTGATCCCGACCCTGTTGGGCATCATCGCCATCAACTTCGCCGTCGTGCAGTTCGCGCCCGGCGGACCCGTCGAGCAGGCCATCGCCGAAACTCGCGGACGCGGAACCGACACGACGGCCCGCATCACCGGCGCCACCAGCGACAGCGGCGCCTATCGCGGCGCGCGCGGCCTGGACCCCGGGCAGATCGAGGAGCTCAAACGCCAGTTCGGCTTCGACAAGCCCGCCAGCGAGCGGTTCGTCTCCATGGTGCGGGGTTACCTGACGTTCGACTTCGGCCGCAGCTTCTTCCGCGACCAGACGGTAGTCGCGCTGATTTTGCAGAAGATGCCGGTCAGCGTCTCGATCGGCCTGTGGTCCACCCTGCTGATCTATTTCGTCAGCATCCCGCTCGGCATCGAAAAGGCCGTGCGCGACGGCAGCCGCTTCGACGTCGCGAGCAGCGCCTTCGTATTGGTGGGCTACGCGGTGCCGGGTTTCCTGTTCGCGCTGCTGCTGGTCGTGCTGTTCGCCGGCGGCAGCTTCTTGCAGATTTTCCCGTTGCGCGGGCTCACGAGCAGCGGCGCAGAGGCGTGGTCCTGGCCCGCGCGCATTGCGGATTATGGCTGGCACATGGTGCTGCCCACGGTGGCGCTGGTCGCGGGCGGGTTTGCCGGGCTGACGATCCTGACAAAAAACTGCTTCCTCGACGAAATCCGCAAGCAGT
>CAZZWN010000066.1:0-14882 GCA_964657765.1 uncultured Acetobacteraceae bacterium | reverse complement strand
GCACCATGGCCGAAGGATAGGTGGCGGTGGCGCAGCCATAGCCGATCAGCACGCCATCGTCGGTCTTCATGGAACCGACGCCCGGCGTGCGCTTGTCCCAGCCGAACCGCTCCGCGCCGCGCTGGAAGCACTGCACCAGCGAGCGGCTGCTCCAGGGCAGGCCCTTCACCGGGTCGACCTTCGGCTCGTTCTTCCGCCGCAGCTCGATCGGGTCCATGTCCAACGCGACGGCGAGCTCGTCGACGGCGCTCTCGAGGGCGAAGAACGACGACGCCTCGGCGGGCGCCCGCTGGAAACCTGGCGTGTTCACGTCGGTGGCGACGGTCGATTCCGACGTCTTGATGTTCGCGATGTCGTACATGCGCGAGGTGACGTTGGTGCCGGGGAAGGCGATGTGGTCGATCGCCGCGGTCTGCCCGACGGCTTCGTGGACCATCGCCACCATGGTGCCGTCGGCCTCGGCGCCGAGCGCGATGCGGTTGCGGGTCGCCGGGCGGAACGAGCCGACGGTGAACATGGCGTCGCGCGGCACCACGAGCTTGACCGGGCGGCCCAGCCGTTGTGCCGCGGTCGCCACCAGCACGGTATGCGGCAGCAGCGTCGCCTTGCACCCGAACGCGCCGCCGATGTAGGGCGAGATCACGTGCACGTCCTCCGGCGACAGGCCGAAGATGGTCGCGAGCGCGGCGCGCTGCCCGACTACCCATTGGCTGGGCGACTCGATGGTGAGCTTGCCGTCGTTCCAGCTCGCAGTGGTGGCATACAGCTCCATCGGGTTGTGGTGCTGCGCCGGGGTCGTGTATTCGTGGTCGACGCGCACGGCGGCCTTGGCCATCGCAGAGTCCGCGTCGCCGACGGTGATCTCCGGCTTCGGCTCGGTCTGCACCGTGCGGTCCGCGTCGTCGATGGCGGCGGAGGCGTGCTCGACCGCATATTCAATATTCAGCGCGCGCGCCGCCTGCTCCGCCGCCTCCGTCGTGTCGGCGACCACGAGGCCGACGATCTGCCCGGAATAGTGCACCTCATCCGAAGTGAGCGGCATGAAGGAGGACTGCATGTGCCCGCCTTTCATGATGAAGGTCTCGGAGCCGAGGCCCTGGTTCATGTCGCGGTGGGTGAGCACCATCTGCACGCCGGGCACCACCTCTGCGGCGGCGCTGTCGACGCGGGTGATGCGGCCGCGCGCAACCGTGCTCAGGGTCAACGCCGCATAGGCGGTGCCGGTGTGGCCGAAATCCGCGGCGTAGCGAGCTGCGCCGGTGGCCTTGGCAGTGCCGTCGCGGCGGGCGATTGGGGAGCCGATGCTGCCGTCCATACTCAAATCCTCCTGCTGGCAATGAGCGCCGCGCGTGCGACCGCGCGTGCGCCCAGTTCGATCTTGAAGCCGTTCTCGGCGAGCGGCGTCGCGTCCGCGAACGCGGCGTGGCCGGCGGCGAGCGCGGCCTGCTCGTTCAGGGTGACGCCTTGCAGCGCCGCCTCGGCCTCGCGCGACCGCTTGGGCTTGGTGGAAACGCCGCCGAGCGACACGCGGGCGTTGCGCACGACCTCGCCGTCCATCTCCAGCGCCACAGTGGCGGAGACCACGGCGTAGGCGTAGCTCTGCCGGTCGCGCACTTTAAGGTATGTCGAGCGCCGTCCGGCCGGCGTTGCCTGCACCAGGATGGCGGTGATGATCTCGCCCTGGCGCAGCGTAGTTTCCGCGGCCGGGTCCTCGCCATAGGCGACGTGCAGCTCGGCGAACGGGATCGTGCGGGTGCCGGCGGCGGAACGGACCTCGACGGAAGTGTCGAACGCGGCCAATGCATTGCCCCAGTCGCCGGGGTAGGTGGCGATGCATCGATCGGTGCCGCCGAACAGCGCCATGTCGCGGGTGCTGCCGTCGAGCGCCGCGCAGCCGCTGCCGGGCACGCGCTTGTTGCAGCTGGACACGCCATCGCGGAAATAGCTGCACCGGGTGCGCTGCAGCAGGTTGCCGCCGACGGTGGCGGCGTTGCGCAGCTGCTGCGACGCGGCGAGCTGCAGACTTTCGGCCAAGGCGGAATAGTCGCGCAGCAGGGTTGCATCCTCGGCGACGTCGGCCATGCGGGCCAGCGCGCCGAAGCGCAGCGTGGGGCCGGAGGTGTCGAAGGCGGCGAGCTCCGTCATATGGCCGATGTCGACTATGCTGGACGGGGCGGAGAGGTCGCCGCGCATCAGGTCGACCATGGTGGTGCCGCCGGCGAGCAGCATCGCGCCGGGTTGCTGCGCCATGTGGAACGCCTCGTCGAGCGAGGCCGGGCGGGCGTAGGTGAAGGGCTGCATCTCAGGCCGCCTGTTGGGCGATGTTTTGCTGGGCGACATCGCGCACGGCAGCGACGATGTTGGGGTATGCGCCGCATCGACAAAGGTTGCCGCTCATGTACTCGCGAATCTCGGCGTCGTTCCTGGCATGGCCCTCGGCGACGCAGGCGACTGCCGACATGATCTGCCCCGGCGTACAGTATCCGCATTGCAGCGCGTCATGCGCCACGAACGCAGCCTGCATCGGATGCAATGCGCCGTCCGCGCCGGCAAGGCCCTCGATCGTGCGAATGTCGCGCCCCTCAGCCGCGGCGGCGAGGGTCAGGCAGGACAACTGGCGCCGGCCGTCGATATGGACGGTGCATGCGCCGCAGGTGCCGTGGTTGCAGCCGACCTTGGTCCCGGTCAGGCCGAGGTGCTCGCGCAGCGCGTCGAGCAGGGTCGTGCGCGGATCGAGCGCCAGCGGGTGATCGTGGCCATTTACACGCAGACTGATGGGCCGCGGCGTCTCGGGGGGACTGGTCATGGACATTATTGGCCCTCGGCTGTGAGTGGTGGGTGACGGCTGTCCCAGCGTTGGGGAAAGACGTTGAAGCGACGCATGCACCGCGGCGTCGCAACGCTAAATGTGACATGGGGTCTTATCGCAGAACCGAAACACCCGCGTCTGCCCCATGATGCGGCGGAGCTACAGACAAAGCCGCGCCGGAGTCGAAGTTCAAGCCCCGCGGCCAATCCGCGGAGCTATTTCGGCTCGCCCGGCAGCGGCCGCCCTGCCATCTCTGGCGCCACCGCCGCCGCCCCGGCCGTCAGCAACGCGCACGCAATCAGGAAAACAGCGATCGGCCAAGGCGCCCCGCCGCTCCAGGCCAGCAGCGAGGCGGCGATGAGGGGGGTCAACCCTCCGCTCAGCGCCGCACCAATCTGGAAGCCGAGCGAGGCCCCAGTATAGCGCAGGCGCGTCGGGAACAGCTCGGAATACCACGGCGCGCCCACGCTGAACCCCACCATCTGCCCGCAGTTGATGCCGAGCACGATCGCCAAGGTCACCAGCGCCATGTCCCGCGTGTCGAGCAGCCAGAACAGCGGGAAGGCGAACAGCGCCGAGAACAGGCAGCTCGCAAGGAACATCGCCCGCCGCCCCAGCAGGTCCGACAGCCAGCCATACAGCGGAATGGTGAACAGCGCGATGACCGACGCGAGCAGCAGCGCGTTCAGGATGCCCGCCCGCGGCAGCCCGAGCCTGCCGGTCGCATAGCTGATCACGAACACCCCGGCGATGCTCAGCCAGGCGATCTCCGAGACCTTCAGCCCAACCGCGATCAGGAACGGACCACGATGCGTGGTGAAGACCTCGGCGATCGGCATGCGGGCGATCCCTTGGCTCGCCTCCAGGCTGCGGAACGCCGGCGTCTCCAGCAGGCGGAGGCGAATGAACAGGCCGACACCAACCAGCAGGACGCTGACCAGGAAGGGCAGGCGCCAGCCCCAGGCGAGGAAGTCCCGCTCCGGCATCTGCGTGACCAGGGCGAATACGCCGATGGCACCGATGTTGCCGAGCGGGTAGCCCATCTGCACCATGGCGCCCAGCAAGCCCCGGCGGCGCGGCGCCGCGTTCTCGACCACCATCAGCACCGCGCCGCCCCACTCGCCGCCCAGGCCGATGCCCTGCAGGAAGCGCAGTGCCACCAGCAGCACTGGGGCGGCCAGACCGATCTGCGCGTACGTCGGCAATAGGCCGATCAGGACGGTGCCGAGGCCCATGATGACGATCGTGGTGGCCAGCATCGCCTTGCGTCCGATCCGGTCGCCGAAGTGCCCGAAGATCGCAGCGCCGAGCGGGCGGGCGAAGAAGCCGACGCCGTAGGTGCCGAAGCTGATGATGCTGCTTAAGCCCGGGTCGCTGCTGGGGAAGAACAGGCGGTTGAACACCAGCGCGGTGGCGACCGCGTAGATCAGGAAATCATACCATTCAACCGCGGTGCCCAGGATGCTGGAGAGCAGGACGCGCCAGGGAACGCCCCCAGACACACCCCAAGGAACGCCCCGGACTTGGTGGTCCGGGGCCGGCATCAGGCGGCCTGCCGAAGCGGCGCGGCAAGCCGGGCGAAGCGGAACGGCGTTGGGTCGACGATGGGCGGCGCATCGGTCACGAGGTCCGCCATCAGCCGCCCGGCGCCGGGGCCAATGCCGAAGCCGTGCCCGGAGAAGCCGCTGGCGAGGTGGAAGCCGGGGATGCCCGGAACGGCGGAGATGACCGGCACGCCGTCCGGCGTCACGTCGATCAGGCCGCCCCAGGTGCCGGCCACCTGCATCGCGGCAAAGGCCGGAAAGGCGCGAACCAGCCGGCGGCGCGCGAATGCCAGGCTCTTTGCGCTGGGCTGCGGGTCGAGGACGCGCACCGCCTCGAACGGGGAGGCCTGGTCGAGCGCCCAGCGCCGCGACGTGCGCCACTCCGCCAGGAACCGCCCGTCGAGCCGCAACTTAAGCTCCCGGTGGTTCTGCAGGAAGGATCCGGCGAACTGCGGCAACAGCCGAAAACTGTCCGGCACGATAGGCGTCAGCATGTTGTTGCGCTGGGCGATGGTGTAGCCGCCGTCCGCGCGCCGGCGGAACGACCAGTCGTGGCCACCCACCGCCAGCTCGGGGCCGGCCATCGGCGCGGTGCGCAGTACGGAGCCGAGTACCTTGAGCTGCGGGAAGCCGACGCCCTCGTTGCCGCAGAACAGCCGCGACCACGCGCCGCCGGCCAGCACGACGGCGTCGCAGGCAATGCGCCCGCGCTCGGTGACGACGCCCGCCACCCGGCCGCCCCGCAGGTCCAGCCCGCGGGCCGCGCAGCCCTCCAGCACGACGGCGCCCAGGCGTCTTGCCGCGGCGGCAATCGCGGGCACCGCGCGCTGCGGCTCCGCCCGGCCGTCGCCCGGGGTGTGCAGGCACCCGGCGAAGCGCATCCCTGCGCCGGGAAGCAGCGCCGCCGTCTCGTCCGCATCCAGCAGGCGCGAGCCGACTTGGTATTCCTGCGCGCGGTCGAGCCAGGCGGCGTGGCCATCCAGCTCGCGCGCGGTCTCGGCGACATAGGCGACGCCGGCGCGCTGGAAGCCCACGTCGGCGCCGATCCGCGCGGCCATGCCGTCCCACATGCGCACGCTTTCCATCGCGAGCGGCACCTCGGCCACGTCGCGCCCGGTCGTGCGGCACCAGCCCCAGTTGCGGCTGGACTGCTCCGCGCCGACCCGGCCCTTTTCCAGCACGGCGACCGCGACACCCTTTTCCGCCAGCGCCAGCGCGGTGCTGATGCCGATGACGCCTGCGCCGATCACCACGACGCCGGTCCGGCGCGGCAGCTCCATGTCGGTGTCGATGGTGTCCAGCAGCTGCGGCATTGCGGGCGGTCCTGGTCGGTTTGGGGGTCGATTCAAGCGTCAACTCCAGCCATGCTACAGCGTGGTGTCGTCGGGAGGAATGCGGATGAGGCGAGTTGGAATCCTGCTGGCGCTGGCCTGGGCGGCGGCTGGCTCTGCATGGGCGCAAACCAGCGGGTCCGCGACGCTCGACACGGTGCGCGGCCGCGGTCAGCTGTTATGCGGCACCTCGGGCGAGATCGCCGGGTTTTCGCTGGTCGACAGCAAGGGGGTGATGCAGGGACTGGATGCCGATGGTTGCCGGGCCATCGCCGCCGCCGTGCTGGGCGACGCCGGCCGCGTGCGCTTCGTGCCGCTGACGTCGCAGAACCGCTTCACCGCCCTGCAATCGGGCGAGGTCGATGTGCTGATCCGCAACACCGGCTGGTCGTTGACGCGGGAGGCGAGCCTCGGCTTGCTGTTCGCCGCGACGAACTTCTGGGACGGCACGAGCCTGATCGTGAAGACTGCGAGCGGGGTGAAGCACGTGGCCGAGCTGGGCAACGCGGCCATCTGCGTGCGGCCCGGCACCAGCACCGAGCTGGACCTGGCGGACTGGGCGCGCACCAACAAGATCAGTTTTACTCCGGTGCAGATCGGCGGCGTGAACGAAATCCAGCAAGCGTTCCTGTCCGGGCGCTGCGACGCGTTCACGACCGACAGCTCGCAGCTCGCCGGGTTCCGCTTCGCCCAGGGCGCGAAGGCGGAGGAGCTATCGATATTGCCCGAGCCGATCGGCACCGGCCCATCGGGCAGCATGGTGCGCAAGGGCGACGACAAGTGGTACGACATCGTGCGCTGGGTGCACTACGCGCAGGTCGCGGCGGAGAACCTGGGGGTCGGCCAGGGCAACGTCGACGGCTTCGCGGCTACGACCAATCCGGACATCAAACGCATGCTGGGCCAGGATGGCGACCTTGGCCATGCGCTCGGGCTGGAGAACCGCTGGGCCTACGACGCGATCAAGCAGGTCGGCAACTATGGCGACATGTGGGAGCGGTCGATCACGCCAATCGGGCTTCCGCGTGGCCCGAACGCGCTGTGGACCAAAGGTGGCCTGCAGTTCGCGCCGCCCTTGCGCTAGTGGTCCGACCCTAACGCTGGGTTCTCAAGCGTTAGGTGAACCGGTCCACCAAACAACGGCTAGTGGTGAGATACGCGGCCTGGGTGTCTTAGAGCGGGAGGGCGCCTAAGGTTAGTGCGTTCCCGCTTGTTCGCACTAGGGTCAGCGAAGTCCGAGCATTACTGGTTATTGCGCAGTTGTGGAACGGCTTGGACCAGAAGGTCGCCAAAGGCCGACCACAACGGCAGTATCCGGTCGTCTGGCGGAAGATGGCGGCTCAGGGAGCCATGGCCTTGGTCTGGGTCGCTGTCGAAGCGGATGTGTTCCGTCAGGAAATGCCTGAACGCCTGCAGCAGGGGATTGCCCCAATGCTGCGCCGTCAGGAACGCACGGAATACCTTCTCCAACCCGCCATCCTCATAGCTCGGGATGCTCAGGCCACGGGCGACGCGGGGGGTCGCCCGGACCCGATCCAGGTATTCCTGGCCAAGCGTTTCCAGTTGCAGCCGCTTCTCGGCGCTGATTGGCGTCAGTTTCAGCAGCCGCGCCATGAACTCATCATGGTTCATCTTCTCGCCAGCGTCGGCGACGCCTGGCCAGGGCGAGAGATTGTTGGTGTTGCATTCCTCGCGCTCCAGTTGGCGCAGCTTGGGGTCGTCTGGAAATAGTTCACAGGCGATCTCCAAATTTTCCCGGAATTGGATTGAGAAATAATAGTAGGCCCAGGCAGTAATGGTAAGTTCATCTTCGGTCAGGCTGCCCCATTTCAACCCAGAAATATCGTCGATGACCCTCTGATACTTTGGATATTCTAGTACAGCCATGCTGACACCCTCTACTTTGGATATATACAGAATCGAAATGTCTAGTATTCAATAAAAAATAGAATATTTGAGCGACTTTAGATCGAGTGCAGCGCAGATATGAGCGTTGGCGCCTTCACATTTTGATACGGTGGCTATGAGAACTTATACATAGGCCGTAAGGCACAATGAACCCTGATCAAATGATCTATGACTGCGACAGGGTGACACTCTATCTTTTTTATGTTTGCAAGAGGCGAGCGCTCTCAATCGCAGCTCATTCTCATATCTATCCGGTAATTAATGCGTAGTTCAAAGAACGCGCATTTCGTTTGGTTATTGTGTCTTTTGGCCTGTAATTTGCTTAGGTGCTGCTCTGCCTGCTTAGCAGGATCTCTCGCTCAATAACCGCCCGTGGCGGCTGGATGGATGGAGCTACGATGCGGAGTGAAACCGTCGCGCTGCATGGAGGCTATGAACCCGACCCCACCACCAGGGCCGTCGCCGTGCCGATCTTCCAAACCGTCGCCTATGCTTTCGACAGCGCCGAGCATGGGGCCGCGCTGTTCAATCTTGAGGCCCAGGGCTTCCGCTACAGCCGGATCAGCAACCCGACCAACGCCGTGCTCGAGCGCCGGGTCGCGGAGCTGGAAGGCGGCGTCGAGGCGCTGAGCGTCGCCTCCGGCCAGGCCGCCCTGACCTACGCCATGCTCAACGTCGCCGAGGCCGGCCGCAACATCGTCTCGGTCCCTCAGCTCTACGGCACGACCCACACCCTGCTCGCGCACTTGCTGCCGCAATGGGGCATCAGCGCCCGGTTCGCCGCCAGCGACCGCGCCGCAGACATCGAGGCGGCGATCGACGGCGATACGCGGGCGGTATTTTGCGAGAGCGTCGGCAACCCGGCCGGCAACATCGCCGACATTGGTGCGCTCGCCGAGGCCGCCCACCGTCACGGGGTGCCGCTGATCGTGGACAACACGGTCGCGACGCCGGTGCTGCTGCGCCCCATCGAACATGGCGCCGACATCGTCGTGCATTCGCTGACGAAGTTCATGGGCGGCCACGGGACGACGATGGGCGGCATCGTCGTGGACGGCGGCCGTTTCCCCTGGGCGGACCACGCCGCTCGCTTCCCGCAGTTCAACAAGCCGGACGCGTCGTATCACGGCCTGGTCTACGCCGAGCATTTCGGCCGGGCCGCCTATGCGGCGCGGTTGCGCAGCGTGTATTTGCGCACGACCGGCGCCGTGCTGGCACCCCTGAGCGCGTTCCTGTTGCTGCAGGGCATCGAGAGCGTGTTCGTCCGGGTGGAACGGCATGTGCAGAATGCCCGCCGCGTCGCCGAGTTCCTGCGCAACGATCCCAGGGTCGAATGGGTGAACTATGCCGGTTTTCCGGACAATCCGTACTACCCGCTCGTGCAGCTATATCTTGGCGGACAGGCCTGCTCGCTGATGACCTTCGGCGTGCGCGGCGGCTTGGCGGAGGGCGTACGGTTCTACGACGCGCTGCGCCTCGTCAAGCGGCTGGTGAACCTGGGCGACGCGAAGTCGCTGGCCTGCCATCCGGCCTCCACGACCCACCGGCAGATGCCGCCGGACGTGCAGCGCAACGCCGGCGTCACCCCGGAGATGATCCGGCTGAGCGTCGGCATCGAGCATGTCGACGACATCCTCGCGGATCTCGACCAGTCGCTCGACGCCGCCGCCGGCCCGGCGCTCTCACCGGGAGCACGCCGCCGTGCCGCCGAATAGCCTGGGCGACACCGCCAAGGCTACGCCGCCGCTGGTCATCGGCATCGTCAACAACATGCCGGATACGGCGCTGCGGGCGACGGAGCGGCAGTTTCGGGCGCTGTTGGGCGCTGCCGCGTGCGGGCGGCCACTGCGGATCCGGCTTTTCCATGCGCCGGGGGTGCCGCGCAGCCAGGCCTGCCGCGCCTATCTCTCGCTCGCCTACGAAAGCACCGACCAGCTTTGGGATAGTCAGCTCGATGGCCTGATCGTGACCGGCGCCGAGCCGCGCGCCCACTCGCTGCTGGATGAGCCCTACTGGCCCGCACTGGCGAAGCTGACCGATTGGGCGGAGGAGCATACCGCGTCGACGATCTGGTCGTGCCTGGCCGCCCAGGCGGCGGTGCTGCGCGCGGACGGGATCGTGCGGCGTCCGTTCGGCTGGAAGCTTTCGGGCGTTTATGCCTGCGCGAAGACGATGGACCATCCGCTTACGGCCGGGCTGCCATCCAGTTGGCGCGGCCCGCAGACCCGGTACAACGACCTGCCGGAGGCGGAGCTGGTTGCCCGCGGCTACCGCATCCTGTCGCGGCTGCCCGACGCCGGCGCCGACATGTTCATCCGGGAGGGGCGCAGCCTGTTTTGGTGCATGCAGGGGCACCCGGAATACGACCCGGAGGCGCTGTTCCGGGAGTATCGGCGGGACATCAACCGCTTTCTCACGGGCGAGCGGGACGACTATCCCGACCCGATGCACGGCTATTTCGACAGCGCCACCGAGGCCGCGCTCGATGCCTTCCGTTTGCAGGCGCTCCGGACGCGGGACCCGGCTTTGCTCGACCGGTTGCCGGAGGCCCTCGCCGGATGGACGCCGCCGCATGACTGGCGCGAGCCCGTCATCCAGCTTTATACGAACTGGCTGCTCCACCTGGCCCAGCATAGGGGCTGCGATACGGCCTCCACCGAACCGCACGCCGCGACTGCGGCCCTCGAGGAGGCATAGTTGAACGTGGACATCTCCCCCGCTCGCGCTCAGCCAGGCCAGGCCTCGCCCTATCCAGCCGCCAAGCCACCGGTCGCGGAGTTGTTCCCATCGGCGGCGAACCGCGCGCGCGGAGACGACGCCCTGACGCGCAGTCTCGCGGCGGCCCACGAGCGGGTGATCCAGGGGGCCGTCGCGCCGATGCTCAACCGCGATGAGTTCCGCCGTGCGCTGGCCGGGTTCGATTTCGCCGCCCCGCGTCCGCTCGACGACGCGGTGGCGTGGGTCATCAAGCGCATGGAGCATGGCGTCACCCAGATCACCCATCCGCGCTACCTCGGGCTGTTCAACCCGGCGCCGACCTTTCCCGCGCAATGCGCGGACCGGATCGCGGCGGCGTTCAACCCGCAGCTCGCCAGTGCGACGACCTCGCCGGCCGCTGTCGAGATCGAGGCGCACGTCATCCGTTCGGTGGCACGGCGCGCCGGTCTGCCGGCGGAGGCGTCCGGGCACTTCACCAGCGGCGGGGCGGAGGCGAACTTCACGGCGCTGCTATGCGCGCTGACGCGGGCGGAGCCGGGCTTTGCGATGCATGGCGCGCGGGCGTTCGCCGGGCCGCCGGTGTTCTATGCGTCGGCCGAGTGCCACCTCGCCTGGCTCAAGATCGCGCATCAGGCGGGGATCGGCCGCGCTGGGCTTCGCCTGGTCGCAACGGACGGGGCCGGCCGCATGTGCGCCGCCGCACTGTCCGGCGCGATGGAGGCCGACCGGGCGCAGGGCTGCGTGCCGGTGATGGTCGCCGCGACGGCCGGAACGACGGGCGCCGGCGCGATCGATCCGTTGGCCGAGTGCGCCGCGCTCGCCCGCGGCTTCGGGGCTTGGTTCCACGTCGATGCGGCGTGGGGCGGGGCGCTGATCGCGTCGGACCGGCTGCGCCGCCTGCTGGCCGGGATCGAGGCGGCCGACTCCGTCACGATCGACGCGCATAAGTGGCTCGCCACGACGATGGGTTGCGGCATGTTCCTCTGCGCGGACCCGGCGGCGCCGTTGGCCGTGTTCCAGGCCGCCAACAGCTTCATGCCGCCGTCCCGGACAGGAGACGACGCGGCGGTCGACCCCTACATAGCGTCCGCGCAGTGGTCGCGGCGCTTCCTCGGATTGCGGCTGTTCCTGTCGTTGGCGGCGGCGGGCTGGGCCGGCTACGGCGCGCATGTGGAGCGCTCCGTCGCCCTGGCCGGGCTACTTCGGGACCGCCTCGTTGAACGCGGCTGGCGGATTGCGAACGACCCGGCGCTGGCGGTCGTATGCGCCGAGCCGCCGCCCGGCTCCGGCGCGGTTCGGGACGTGGTTGGCCGGGTGCTCGCGTCCGGCCGCGCTTGGGTGTCGGCCGCACGCCACGAGGGGCGCGAGGTTGTCCGTGCCTGTGTCACCAACGGCGAAACCACGTCCGAGGACATCGAGCAGGTCGCCCATGCCCTCCACTTAGCCTGCCGCCAATCCGCCTTATCGACACTTTGCAATGACTGAAAGCAGCCGCGCATGACCGTACGATCGATTGTCCTGAACCAGATCATCCAAGTCGCGGCCGAGCAAGGCAAGCAGCTCGCGCCGCTGACGGACGAACTTCCGCTCCTCGACTCTGGGCTAGACTCGCTGTGCCTGGCCGTGATCGTTGCGCGGCTCGAGGAGGAGCTCGGCACCGACCCCTTCAGCACGGGCGACGACGACGCGTTCCCGGTCACGATCGGCGACCTCGTCATGATGTACGAGCGCGTTGCAGCATAGCCGTCATACGCTGTGGAGCCTGACGGCGGCGGCAGGGCTGCCGGAAGGGCGCGTGCTGTCCGGGCCGGAGCGCAGCGTCGCGTTGGCGCGGCTGCAGGGGACCGCGAGCCTCGACGCGGCGGGGCTGCAGGGCCGTTCGGTGCTGGTCCACGTCGCACGGCAGCTCCCTGCGGCGCTGGCGATGCTTGCGCTGGACGGGGTCGCCCGCCGCCTCGCCTTGGCGCCGCCGGAGCTCGCGCCGGCGCATTTGGACGCTGCCATCGCCCAGGCTGGCGTCGACACGCTGATCACCGACGACCGCTCGCCGCGGACCGATGTGCAGGTGGTGCCCTGCAGCCCGGACCTGGCGTTCCGGCCGGGCCGGACGAAACCGGCTTGCGACACCGAATGGGTGCTGTTCACCTCTGGCACGACCGGCGCGCCAAAGCTCGTCTCGCACACCTTGGCAAGCCTTGTCGGCCCGATCGGCACGGCATCGGGCAGTGCGGTATGGAGCACGTTCTACGACATCCGCCGCTATGGCGGGCTGCAGATCCTGCTGCGTGCGCTGCTCGGCGGCGGGTCCATGGTGCTATCGGACGCCGATGAAAGCGTGGGGGCGTTCCTGGGGCGGGCTGGCGCGGCCGGGGTCACGCACATCTCCGGCACGCCGTCGCATTGGCGCCGGGCATTGATGAGCGGGCACGCCGCGCGTATCGATCCGGCCTATGTGCGCCTGTCGGGCGAGGTCGCGGACCAGGCGGTGCTGGACCGGCTGCGCGCAGCCTATCCCGCCGCCCGCGTCTCGCACGCTTTCGCCTCGACTGAGGCGGGCGTCGCCTTCGACGTGACGGACGGCCTCGCCGGTTTCCCCGCCGCCTGGGTCGACGCCCCTGGGCCGCCCGGGCTGCGTCCCGAACTGCGGGTCGACTGCGGCACGCTGCGCATCCGCTCCGCCCGTGCGGCCACGGGCTATCTTGGCGCCGCCGCATCCCTCGCGGACGCGGACGGATTTGTCGACACCGGGGACATCGTGGCGCTGCGGGACGGCCGCTACTATTTTCTGGGCCGGATCGGCGGCGTGATCAACGTGGGCGGCCAGAAGATCTATCCGGAGGAGGTCGAGGCCGCGCTGCACGCGCATCCCGCCGTGCTCGCCGCCCGCGTGCGCGCCCGGTCGAGTCCCATCACCGGCGCAGTCGTCGCGGCGGACGTGGTTGTGGACGGCAACGGGGACGCCTCTGGCGATGACGCGCTGTGCAGCGCGATCAGGGCGGCGTGTCGTGTCCTGCTCGCGCCGCATAAGGTGCCGGCGCTGCTGCGCATCGTCCCGGCGCTGGATGTGCTGCCGTCCGGCAAGCTGGCCCGGCGCGGTGCTTAACGTCGTCGTGACGGGCGGCAGCCGCGGCCTGGGGCTCGGCATCGCCCACCGCCTGGCTGGTTCGGGCTTCAACGTCATCGCCATCGCGCGCCAGTCGAGCAAGGCCGTCGAAGCCGCGCAGGCCGAATTGGGCGGCCGGCTGCACTTCCAGGCCGCCGACCTGTTCGAGACGGCGGCGCTGCCTGACCTCGTGCACGGGCTCCGTCGCGATTTCGGGCCGATCTACGGGCTGGTGAACAACGCTGCCATCGGCACGAGCGGCGTGCTGGCGACCATGCCGGATGCCACGATCGAGCGGTTGGTACGGCTCAACGTCACGTCCCCCATCGTGCTGACCAAATACGCCGTCCGCTCGATGATGGCAGCGGGGATGGCGGCGAGCGCAGGGCGGATCGTCATGATCTCGTCGGTGGTCGCCACCACGGGCTACAGCGGCCTGTCGGTCTACAGCGCGACCAAGGCCGCACTGCATGGTTTTACCCGCGCGCTGGCCCGGGAGGTGGGCGCGCTCGGCATCACGGCCAACGTGGTCGCGCCGGGCTTCGTCGACACCGAGATGACGCGTGAACTGGGCGACGCCCACCGCGCGCAGATTGCCCGGCGGAGTGCCCTGAAACGCATGCCGGAGATCGCGGACGTGGCCGGCGCGGTGGACTATTTGTTCAGTGACGCGGGGCGCAACGTCACCGGCACGGTGCTGACGGTGGACGCTGGCAACACGGCCTAGAGACGCATCTCGCCACTGACGATGCTGCCGAACGCGGCGCCATCCAGGGAAATGTAGCCGCCGCGCGTCCGGTCCAGCACGAACATCGCATCGGCGACCGTGGTGGGGTCGAAGCCCTCCCGCACCAAATCGGCCTTCACCGGCTTGAACGTTCCCGTGGTCTCCAGCGCGGCGCGCACGCGGAGCAGCACCGGCTGGGCGTAGTCCGGCAGCCGCGTCGCCAAGTGGGCATGCAGTGCCTCAATGCGGAAATCGGCGTCGACGGCGAGCGCCGCCATTCCGGCCCGGCCCTCGGTCCCCGGCACGGCCACGCCATACACCGCCAGCGATACGACGCCGGGATAGGCGCCGAGCGCGTCGGCGACCTCCGTGGTGGCGACGTTCTCACCCTTCCAGCGGAAGGTGTCGCCGATGCGGTCGACGAAGCTGTAAAATCCCTCGCGGTCCCGCCGCATCAGGTCGCCGGTGCGGAACCAGGCGTCGCCGGCGGCAAAGACGTTCCGCAGCAGCTTGGCCTCCGAGGCGGCCGGGTCGGTATAGAGGGCCTGCGCCGGCGCCGGGCCGATCGCCTCGCCGGCCTCGTCCGGCAGGCAGCGCTGACAGCGGCCGTCCGCGTCGCGCAGCCGAACTCCAGCGACGAGGCGACGAGCCACTCCCAGAGACTTCGCGCATAGCTGCGCGGCACGGCGAGCGCGACGCCCTCCGGCGTGCCTTTTTCGAAGTCTTCGAGCCGGGACTGCGT
>CAZZWN010000065.1:0-14910 GCA_964657765.1 uncultured Acetobacteraceae bacterium | reverse complement strand
TCCGCCGCCAGCAGCATGAAATCAGCGCCATACTGCGCCGGCACCGGCTCCAGCCCGATCGTAAGCCCGGCCGCCCCGGCGATGTCGCCGAGCGTGCGCAGCCGCTCCGCCGCCAGGACCTCCGCAGCCGCCATGGGCAGCCCGCCACGAATGCGGTTGTGCGGCGCGCCCAACACAGCAACCCCGGCGCCCAGCCCGTGCGCAACTTCGGCAACGCGGCGCATATGCTCCGCCATCGCCAGGAAGGCCGCCTCGTCCGCCAGCAACTGGACCTCCGGCCGGCCGAACAGGATCGCCTGCAGCGAGCATACGCGCAGCCCCGCGTCCTCCACCCGCCGCCGGTATCCTGCGACCGCCGCTGCATCCAGCCGGTCCCAGGCGGCAATCCGGGTCGGCGCAGCCTCGATGCCCGTCACGCCGAGCCGCGCCAGCAAAGCCAGCGCGTCCGTCGTCTGCTCCGGCGTCCAGGCCAGGTTCGATACGCCTAGGGCGAGTGAGTTGGCCTGCCTCATGCCGTGCCGGCCCCCAAGAAGCGGCCCATGGCATCCAGCACCGCGGCCGTGTCGAGCGCATAGTGCGGCCCGCCGCCGAAGGCCGCGCCGTGCCGGGTGCGCACGTCGTAGGCGACCGGCCGCGACTGCCCGCCGAGCACGCTGCCTGGGAAGAACCGGCGCTGAATGGCCGCCATGTCCAGCGGTTCCGTCGCCATGTTGACCAGCGGCAAGCCCAGTGCCTGCATCCGGTCGATGTCGTCGGCCAGGCGGTCCAGAGGATACCATTGGAAGCGCGAGGCCGGGTCGACATGGTCCAGCCGGTTGCCGTGCAGCAGGTCGAACAGCGCGTTCTTCTTCAGGCCGGGCCCGAACAGCGCCGGCAGGCGGATTACATGCGCCGCCGGGAACCGCCGCCGCACCCACTGCTCCAGCCGCGCCCGGTGCAGGCCGTAGGGGTGCAGCCCGGCCTCCAACGGCGCGTCGTCCTCGTCCACGCCGATCGGGGTTCCATAGACGTCAACGGTCGAAATCAGCACGAAGCGGTCCGTGCTCACATGGTCCAGGTGCCGGGTCAGACGGTCGATCCCATGCCGGTCCGCCTCAGGATTGGCGTTCGCCCACCACTTCACCGCGCCGACGCCCGCGCAGACGATGCGGTCGAAATGCCGGCCCTCGATCTGCTCGATATCGCTCGAATGGAACGCGGCGCCGAACCCGCGCTGCGCCGACAACACCTGGCCGACGAATCCCGTGTTGCCGATCAGGGCGTCGTTCCACCCCTTATCCTGGCCATCCATCATGCCCGGATCTGCGCGATGTTGCGCCGCAGCGAGCTGTCCACCTGGGCGCTGGCGTCGAATTGGCCCGCCTCGATCGCCGCCAGGATGCGTTCGGTCGCGAAGAATATCGTGTCGATCTTGCCGGACATGACCGAGAACACCCGCCCGCGCCGGAACACGTAGCAGCTCCGGTCGTCGAACTTGCCGACCGGTTTCGACTTGATCGCCAGTTGCGGCCCGACGAAGCGGAACCGCTCGCGGAACTCCGGCACATAGCGGGAGATTTGGCCCTCCATCGCCTGCACCTTCTCGGCGACGGTCGCGGCCGAAACGCTGTCCCGCACGCTCCGTGCCGCCTCCGCGCTGTCCAGCCGGCCGAGCGGCGTGTGCGGCACGCTCGACAGCGTATACAGCCCGGGATCCTCGGTCGGGTAGATCGAGCATAGCGGGCCGTCCACCAGCGTGACGGCAGGGAAGGGGCCGTCGATTTCGTAGTACAGCAGGATCGTCGGCTCGTAGAAGAACCGCATCGGCAGCCCGGCCCGGTGGCCCCACGTCGCATCCACGACCACGTCGTAGCGCGTGCCGTCGATATATGCGCCGTCGGTACGTTCCTCCAAGGCATCGATGCGCGTGCCGAGCTGCAAGCTGTCGCCTAACCGCTCGGTGAAATATCGCCGCGCCCGCTCGATCAGCAGGACGCGCTCGCCGGTCAGCAGTAATCCGTCCACGCCCTGCAGCAATACCGACGTCTCCCGCACCTCGCGAAAGTCGATCCCGGACGAGGTCATGATCAAACGATAGGTCGCGAAGTCGATCAGGCTGTCCTCGCGTGGAACGGCATAGATATTCTCGTTGACCTCGCGGCTTAGCTGCGGATAGCGCTCGACGAACCGCATGAAGCCGTCGCGCGACTGCGCACGGGTGCCGTGGTGGCGCGGATAATGAAAGCCGAGATGCAGCCGAAACTGATTGTTGCCCGATGCCTCATGCATGGCGCGATCGTTCTGATCGAATACTGTGACGTCCAGGCCGAGTCCACGCAACGAGAGCGCGATATGGCACCCGTACCAACCCGCTCCAATGACAGCGATAGACAACGCCAAGCGCATCTCCGTACTGTATAATGAACCGTGGCGTACTGCACCGCCATTTGCGCTCATACCGCGAAGGCTGGCATTACGCTATGGTAAAAGATTCGGAAATGACACGATGCATGTAAACAGGAGTGTGGCCGGGCACCAAGTCATGCCGGGTTTCCGTATCGTTCCGGCAAACAGCCCGGAGCTGCCGCCAGCGCCGCCGTTGGGACCCGGCTGGATCGCCCTGCACGCCGTGGTCGCCGATGGGTTCGCGATCCACGAGCTGCTGCACGACGACGGCCGGCGGGCGGAGTGGTTCTTTGACGGCGCCGGGCGGCACTCCAGTGACATAGGCGCCTGGCCGGCCGTCACGCATCAGGCGCTGTGCACGGCATTCCGTCCCGCCATGACAACGTTGCGGGACGCGCTGCTGCCCACGTTTCCGCTACGCTTCGATGCCGTGCAGACGGCCGCAATGCATAGTTTCCTGCGGCTCGGCCCAGGACTCAGGCACACCATAGCCCTGGCGCTGCAGGCCGAGCTGCTGCCGGACCCAGTCCTTTGCAACATCGACGCGCCCGGCGCTGCGCTGCCGTCCTGGGCGGACCCGGCCGCCCTGCGCCGAACCCTCTCGGTGAACCTGCAGGACCGCTTCGTCGCGGCGATGCGCGAGGGCGAGCTCGTTTGGCCGTCGCCGGTGGACGGGGCGGACATGCCCTGCACCGGCGCCCTCACGCTCGACGACTTCAACAGCCTGTTCCGTTTTTTCGACCGGGCGAGCGGCCTCGACCTCTTCGTCCTCGCCACCGAGCACCTGTCCCGCGTCGTTGGCCTGTTTGCGCCGGGGCGAGACATGGTCGCCAGCCTCGGCGGCGACCAGACGGCCACGCTGCGCCGGCACTACGGCAGCCTTGGCCGCTACGTGCTGCTTCATCTGGCATATTACGGCGAAAGCCTGCTTGCCGGCCAGGCCCAGCCCGCCGCGCCGCACCGCTTCGCCACCTTTCTCCGCCCCGGCACGAGCGCGCATCTGGGTCACCAGCTCTGGAACGAGCTGACCGCCATCGACGCGCTGATCGCCGAGTTGCCGCGGGACCGCCTGCCGCAATGGCTGGTCGCCGGACGGCCGGGGCACGGGACCGAGTTCTATGGCCCGATCGACGCATTGTTCCCGGAAATCGCCGGCTGCGTCGTTCGCGGCTTTCCCGATCAGCCCCAACTGATCCGCCATGCCTATGAAAACCGGATCATCCTGTTCCGCGCCGTGCGGGAGCATGTCAGCGCTGGGTTGCGGCGCCGGGTCGTGGCCCAGGCCGCCCTCCGCGTACCTGCCATTCAACCAGTCGGCCGCGTGGTCCTGATTGGGCTCCGCGTCGAGAACCGCACCGTAACCGACCTCGAAGCCCTGTGCGCCCTGGTGATCGAGGAGGCGATGCGGCTGCATCCCGGCTGCACGGTCGTGTTCGACGGCCACAATGCCCGCGGCGACACCCGCAGCGACGAAACCTTCGGCAGCCATAATGAAGGCATCGCCAGTCAGTCGCCGCTCGCGGTGGAGCGTGGCGTGGCGCAGGCGATGCGGCAGCGGTTCGCCGGCCAGCCCGTCACCCTGCTGGACACACTGGGCGAGCCGCTGGCGGTGAGCCTGGCTTGGTCGCAGGCGTGCGACGGCTTCGTGGCATTGTGGGGCGCGGGGCTCGCCAAGTATCGCTGGGTCGCGAACCGGCCCGGCTTGATCGTGACCAGCCGCTGGAATGTGGAGAACCGAGGCGACCTGCATTTGTATGACGCCGAGGCTTACATGGAAAGTCCGACCCCGCTGCTTTTCGTGCCGGCGGACGTGGTGCTGGACCTGCCGTCCGCCCCCATGCTGGTCCCGTTCGAGCAGGCGAGCTACAGGAACTTCACATACGATCCCGATGGCATGCGGGCGCATGTCCGCAGGTTCCTGGCGGCGCTGGACGGACCGCCGGCGGCATTGGCGGCGCTCGCGGAGCATCCCAGGCGGCGTCGCGGCATCGTGGATCTCGTGGACACCGCCGTGAACGGTTGGGCTATTTGCGAGGGAGAGGGCCCGGCCAGGTTGGAGATCGTCATCGACGGCGCCGTTGTCGGACAGGTGATCGCCGACAGGCCGCGTCCGGACCTGCCGCTGGCCGGGCTCAGCACTGCGGTGGCCGGGTTCCGCTTCGTGCTGCCCGCGGCCCCGCTGGACGGCGTTCCGCGCATGCTGGCGGTCCGCTACGCCGACGGAAGCCGTCTGCCTGTGCTCTCGCCCAACACGGCAGACCCATTCGCCTTCCAACTAGGCGGCGCAGCGGCATAGCGGACGGTGCTGTCAAGCCGTCCTGGAACATTGCGCCTGCGCCGCCATTCGAAGGCGATCCTCGAGGTCGCCCAAAAGCTTCAGGCCCGGAAACTTCACGCAAAAAACCAGCTTTACGCGAACACGCAATACAGCTGCCGCCGGCCGGAGCCTTCATGGCCGCGACCGCCAGGGCGCTGCACCGGCAGGAGAACACGATTATCAACGTGCAAAGCATAGACGAAATTCGGGCGGACGCGTTCCGCTGCTGGTCGCACGGCGTCGCCGACCGCGGCTCCGCCTTTCGCAGCCCGGCGCTGGCCACGGTGGGGCCGGACGGGCGTCCGCAGGTGCGCACAGTGGTGCTGCGCGGCTTCGACCCGGCCGCGCGGGTACTGACAGTCCACAGCGATGTCCGGGCGGCAAAGATCGCGGCGTTGCGGGCGAATCCCAACGCGGCGCTGCACGTGTGGGACGATGACGCCCAGGTGCAGATCCGCGTCGACGGGATCGCCGCGATCTCGGTGAGCGACGGCCTGGCGCGGACGGAGTGGGCACGGCTGCACGAGGGATCGCGCGCGGCCTACCGCTCGAAGACCATGCCGGCGACCGCGGTTGATGACCCGGCCGCCATCCCCCAGGTGGACGACGCTGCGGCGTTTGCGCAGTTCGCGGTGCTGCGGATCAGGCTCGATAGGATGGAGTGGCTGCATCTGGCGCATGAGGGTCAGCGCCGGGCACAGTTCGTTTGGCGCGACGATGTGCTGGAGCAGCATTGGCTGGCTCCATAGCGAGCCTGGCGGCTTGCCGGGCAGCGCCATGACGTGACCACCGTCACAGCCTGAACCGCCGCTTTTGTCGAGGATGGGCCGCAAGATGCCCAACAACCTCAGCAGAGGCGAACATGGCCGACTACCGCGTCCCGACCCGGCTCTGCATCCCCGATCCCGGAACGGTGGTCGAGGAGGCGCGCGCGCAGCGTGGCCCCATCGTGGCGGGCTGGCTCAGGGCAGGCGTCGCTCGCCGGCGCATACCTCGCGACGGCCATGCGTCGCGTCGCGCTGCGGCTCTCTTGCCGCTCGCTGCCGGGTATTTCCTGTCATACTTGTTCCGCAACGTGAATGGCGTCGTCGCGGGCGACATCATGCATGACCTTGGGATCGGAGCGGACGCGCTCGGCCTGCTCACGTCGGTCTACTTCCTCGCCTTCGCGGCTGCGCAACTGCCGGTCGGCGTCTTGCTCGACCGGCATGGACCGCGCGACGTGCAGTGCATCCTGCTGCTATGCGCCGCCGCCGGAGCGGCGCTCTGCGCGCTCAGCCGTGGCTTCATGGGCCTGCTCCTGGGACGAGTGCTGATCGGCCTCGGGACGGCGGGCGGCCTGATGGCTGGGCTGAAGGCCTCGAACCAATGGTTCCCGCGCGAACGCCTGGCGATGGTCAATGGCGCGTTCATCATGTGCGGCGGCGTCGGCGCGCTCGCCGCGACCTGGCCAGCCGAGTTCCTGTTGCGCGCGGTGGACTGGCGCGGGCTGTCGGCCGTCCTCGCCGCCGCGGCCGTCGCCGTCGCTTTCGCCATTCGCGGCACCGTGCCGAGGCTTTCCTCCGCGCCGGCCCTCGTGGAGCCGCAGGCGCCGGGCTTCCAGGAACTGACGCTGCGCGACATCGCCCGTGATCCCATGTTCCGCCGCTTCGCCCCGCTCTCGGCGTCCTGCTTTGGCACGGTCCTGGCTGTGCAGGGGCTTTGGGCAGGACCATGGCTCGCCGACGTCGAGGGGATGTCCCGCCCAGAGGTCGCGAGCGGCCTTGCCTGCATGGCGGTGGCGCTCATTGTCGCCGCGCCCTGCTGGGGCATGCTGACGCAGCGGCTGCGCCCGCGCATGCGGCTGACGAGCGTGGCGGCAGCGGCGGCCTTGGCGCTGATCGCGGCGGAGGCGTTGATCGTTTCCCGCCCGGTGCTGCTCAACGCGCTGCCAAGCGCGCTGCCCTGGTCCCTGTTCGCGCTGTTCGGCGGCATGAGCGTGCTGAGCTACAGCGTGCTCGCCGACCATTTTCCGGCGTCCGCCATCGGCCGCGCCAACGGGGCGCTCAACATGCTGCATATCGGCGGCTCGTTCGCGGTCCAGCTCGCGTTCGGCCAGGTGATCGCGCTGTGGCCCCGTGCCGCCGGCCATTACCCGGCGCATGCATATCAGGCCGGGCTGCTGCTGCCGGTGACCCTGCAGCTTGCGGCGCTACTCTGGTTCGCCTGGCCACGGCGCGCTCCGGTCGCGGGCGACCTTCCTGCGTAACGGAGGAATGCCGTTACGGCACTTGGAACCCATGCGCCAGCGGGTCCCGGTCGTCCACGTAGATCGTGTTGTGCCCGATGATCCGCGCCCAGCCGGCGACGCTCGGACGGATCGCCGCCATGCCGCCGACCGCCGCCGCCGCCTCGACCCGGCAGTCGAACATCGTGCCGATGATGCTCTCATGCACGAAGCTGTCCCCTATGCCCAGCCGCCCCTGCGCCACCAGTTGCGCCATCCGCGCCGACGACCCGGTGCCGCACGGCGAGCGGTCGATCGCCTTCTCGCCGTAGAACACCGCATTGCGGGCGTCGGCCCGTGGATCACGCGGCCTGTCGCACCACATGATGTGGCTGATACCGGCGATGCGCGGGTCCTCCGGATGCACCGGCCCGACCGCTGCCTGCGCAGCGCGGCGCACGATGGGGCTCAGCCGCTGGATGTCGCCGCCGTCCATGCTGTCGAGCCCCGCCCAGTTCGCCTGCGGCTCGATGATGGCGTAGTAGTTGCCGCCATAGGCCACGTCGACCACGAGTTCGCCCAGGCCGGGAACCTCGATCCGCACGCCGGCCGCGTGCTGATAGGACGGCACGTTGAACAGGCGCACCTGGTCCACGTACGGCCCGTTGCTGGTGTATTCGACGTCCACCCGGCCCGCTGGGGTCTCGAGCGCCAGGCGGCCCGTAATCCGCGGCGTGACCAGGCCCTCCTCCAGCGCCACCGTCACCGTGCCGATCGTGCCGTGGCCGCACATCGGCAGGCAGCCGCTCACCTCGATATACAGCACCCCCAGATCGTAGTCCGGCGTGCTTGGCGGATAGAGGATGCTGCCGGACATCACGTCGTGGCCGCGCGGTTCGAACATCAGCGCACGGCGGACCCAATCGTGGTCGCGCATGAACATCTGCCGCCGCTCCGCCATCGAGGCGTGCGGCAGAATGGGCCCGCCCGCCGCCACGACCCGAACCGGATTGCCGCAGGTATGCGCATCGATGCAGAAATACGTATGCCGCGCCATTCGCCACCCTGCGCTATGGCGGGAGTGTGGATGCCGCAGCACGAAAGATCAACGCGGCGTTTGGGGCGGCTGTTCAGGCACTAGAGCATCGGCTGCTGGATGCGGGAGACTGCCGTGGGACTGTGCTCCAGCGCATAAATGAGGCCAGCAATGTTGTTCTGCACGGAGCGATTGAGCGACTCGCGTGCACGGATTGCCCCAACGAATGCAAAGTTCATTGGCGTCGTGCCTTGTGCGGAGATGACCTTGCTGAAAATGACGCTTCCGGTCCGGCGGTCGACGAGCGTGTAGCTTGCGTCGGTGTCGGTGGGAAACGTCATCCCCATACTCGGCACGTAGAATTTCAGGATTTTGACCTCCAGGTTCACGTGGCGGCGACTCTCGTCGTTGAAGATGGCGGCGCGGGCCAGCGCTTCCTGGGTGGCTTCCTTCCAGGTGTTCGTCAAACCAGCTACGGCGGGGGGAAGATCGCCCGTTCTCTCATTGGGGGCCGCAGGCGTGACCGTTATCGTCCGGAGGTCAGCGTCAAGGGAGGTCGGGCTGGACTGCACATTCTGCACAGAGAAGTTCAGCGGCTGTGGCGGGTTGCATGCTGTCACCAAGCCCATGGCGGCAACTGCAAGGAGCCGGACGAGGACAGCGGATCGGAGGGGAAGCATGCTACTCTCGCTATGGTTATATCGTCCATCGATGTCCATTGTTCATTGCTAAATTGCAACAAATAAGAGGTCGAAGTTAGCTGGATCAGACAAATTCTAAGGAATCTGCATGTCTCGGTAAAACGCCTTGCTAAACGCGTTGCGGCTTCGCGCGTCGGCGTAGGTGTCGGTCCACTCGATCATGCAGCAAATGCACAAGCTCAGGCTGCATGAATGCGTAGTTGTCGGGGATGTCGAGGCAGATCACCCGAGCATTCCGCAGATGCTGCTTGAAGCGCTTCGACAGCCGGCTTTTGTGCGACTTCTCCATCACGAACACGATGTCGGCCCATTCGAGCAGTTCCGGCGTACAGGCGACGTCGGCGTCGTGGTCCAGACCGGCGGACGCCACTTCGGCATCCGCCTCGGTCGAGAATACCTGCTCCGCAGTGGGGCTCCGCAGCCGGTTCTGACTGCATAGGAACAGGATGCGCCTCACGCCGCCGCCGATGCGCCGAGGCAGCACTTCTTGAACTTCTTGCCGCTGCCGCACGGGCAGGGGTCGTTGCGCCCCACGCCGCGCAATGAGTTGATGACCGGTTGTTGAACCTCGTAGTCCAGCGGATCGAAGGCCGCCTCGCCATCCGCGCCGGAGCCGCCCCACTTCCCAAGTTCGCCGATCGCATCCGTGAACGGGCCGATCCGATCATGCTCGAAGCCAGCCATCCCCGCCGGGTCGTCGAGCGCGCGCTTGAGAACGGCCCGGAAGCCGTCCATGTCCCACATGTTGTCAGGCACGAACCCGCGCCCGAACAGCTCCTCGGCCTCTTCCGACAGCTCGCTGTAACCCAGACAAGCAACAGCCAATAGCCATCCGAACCAGATGATGTGCTCGGCCTGCGGCTGCATCTCCGTCGCCAAGCGATGCAGATAGGCGCGCGTCACTGCCTCCGGGACCCGGCCGATCCTGGTCAGGTAGGCCAGCGCGAGCAGCGCGGCCTCCCTGGCGAAATCGTCGGCGCCCTGCGCTTCGATAACGGCCTGCAGCGCCGCGAGGCCGCCGTCATAGGTGCTGATCAGCAGGCCGGACAGGGTGGCGGCGATGCCGTCGCCCAGGATCAGGTCGGAGGTTTCCCCATCCAGCAAAAGCCGGCACAGGGGTGCGAATGCCGCAGTTTCGGCCTTATCGCCCAGCAGGTGGATGACGAGGAAAAGTGCCTGCTCCGTCTGCTCGGAACGGTCGGGCGTAGCCATCCAGGAGCGCCACGAAGCGAGGGCCGGCTTCGTCCCAATGGTCGAGCGCCCACTGCATGGCCGGGCGCGGCAACGCGGGCCCGGTGGTGGCAAAGTCGTGCAATGCTTCGTCGATGGCCATGCGGGGCAAAATCGTGAGACCGCCCGTTCCGGTCAAGGCCGCTCCCTGCCGTGGCGTCGCGGTCGGCAGGCCGCGTCGGCGCAGATGGCGTTTGGAGGCTACAAATTGCCAGCTCCTCAATAAATATCCAAGTAGCCAAGTTAACTTATCTTAAAAACTAGATGAAATTTCCGAAGAGATAGTTTTGTCAGAAAAAATTGGCAAGGCCGAAAAAACCTTGCGGACGGAAAGGAAATAATCGTAGTTCATTCCTTAAGCAATATTGCTATCTCATTATAGATACATACGCTTCCGGTTTGACGGCTGAAGCTTTAGGACAGGGTTGGTACGATGGCTTCTGGGCGAATGCAGCGATGCTCTCCAATTTCCAAAGGAAGGCTGCCATGATGCTCGCGTTGGTAAACCGGGGGCGGTCGGTGCCTGTGCGCGATCAGCGGGGCTCCATCTCGATGATGATGGCGATGTCGGCGGTGCCGCTGGTCCTCGCATTGGGCGTTGGCATCGACATGTCGCGCCTGGTCATGGCCAAGGCCGCGCTGCAGAGCGCGGCCGACAGGGCGGCGCTGGCGGGGGCGAACGCCTACCAATCCAGTCAAATGACGGCTGCCGCGACGACTGCGGCGAACAACTATTTCAACGGCTCCACCCAGGGACTGGACGCTGCGGTGGGGGGACTGACGGTTTCCGCGGCGCCGGGCACTGTTCCGGGGGGCGGGTCGTCGCTTAATGTGACCATCGACGTGACCGCCACCATGCCGACGACGCTGATGGCTTTGGCCAGCATAAGTTCCATGACCATCAAGGCGCACTCCGTCGCCGCCGCTGCCAATCCGGGCGGCACTGGCAGTAGCGGTGGGAGCACCACCGCGCAGCCGGTCATCACGATAGGGCCGGGCTTCACGGTGGGGCAGGTGAAATCGACGGCGTCGGACTGGAACTCGGCCTACATGTATGTCGTGCCGAACGGCAGCAACGGCCAACCGGACTACACGCAGCTCCCGCTGTTATCGCAGTTCTATGAAATCGGCAGCAACTGCAACAGCGGCGATAGCACCTGGACCCAGCAAAGCCGATGCAACGGGCAGTTCGGAGCGACCGTGCCGGTTACCGAGAACTTTCCGTTAGTCGCCTCGACCCAACCTTTGGCCTTCCTGTTCGTCAACATGAACAACGGGCAGTATCCTGCCAATAGCCAGGGATATGGTCCCAATCAGTATGGCGCCGCGCCCGGTAATTTCGAGCTGCTCATGAGCGCCGCGCTGGCCTTGAAACAGTCTCCCTCCCAGAATACAGACAGCTCGATCGCCACCGTCCGTTTGCTGACAGGATATTTGCTGAGCCAGGTCGGTACGAACTACAGCCAATTAAACGGAACAACGAGTTCGAACTGCGCGCTCCAAATCGTGCAGGTGGATCCGAACAACTTGCCCAGCAATCCGCCCTATCCCGGCATGTGCCTCGCGCCAACGGACCCGCGCTCAGGCTCGCAGTATGCGAACATGAGTTGCGCCCAAATAGCGGGACGAACGTTTATGTATTGGTGGAACGACATGGGCGCGACACGTGACGACTATGACTACAAGAACCTTTATTACACGATACGGTGCATACCCGGGTCAACCAACCCGAATGGAGGCGTGCTCACTGGCACCGGCAGCAACAGCGGCGGCGGAATCGGCACGGGCGCTGGAACCGGCTCCAACAACACTTTGCTCCCCCGGCCAGCGACGCTGATCAATTAGCATGGCTTCTTTGCAGGCCGAAGGCGTCACGGGCACGATCCCATCCACCGCAGGCCGCCCCCGGCGGCTCGCGCTATTTCACGACCGCAAGGGCGCAACGTCGCTCGAGTTCGGCATGGTCGGCCTGTTGTTCGTCTTCTGGCTTCTGTCCACGACCACCTTTGGGCTGCATATCATTGCGCAGGCCGCCATCGATGCTGCAACGCAGGCAGCCGGACGGCAGATCCAAATCGGCACCATACGCGGCGGCTCGGCCGATGCCGTGCGCACCCTGATCTGCTCAAGCCTGCAGGGGACGACGCCGCTATGCAGCACGATCCAGGTCTACGCCACCTCCGGCCTCTCATTCTCGTCGCTCTCTCAGGCCTCGGTGTCGGGCACGACGATGTCGCCGACAAGCTTCGACGCCGGCGGACCGGCCGGCGGACTGAATTCCTACGTCTTGCTCCAGGTAGCCTATGTGAACCCGTTCACCGTTCCGCTCGCCGGGCTTCCAGGCCTGACATTGGTTTCTTCGATAGCATTCAGAAACGAGCCATGAAGCAAGCCATGACCCCCAAGCCCGGCCGTTCTGCGGGCATCCGTTCGGCGGTCGCCCGGCTATGCAGCACCAAGCGCGGCGTAGCGGCTGTCGAGTTCGCCATTGTCGGAACGGTGCTGATGACCGCGACCCTTGGCTTTGCCGAGATCGTCTTGCTCGTGCGCGCGCAGACGCTGCTCGCGTCCGCCGTCGCGAACATGGCGACAATGATCGCGGCCGACCAAGGCCTGGTGCCCGTCACGCAATTGACGTTGCGCGATTACTGCGGGGGCGCCCAGCTCACGATGTCGCCCTATGCCACAGCCGGCCTCTCGATGGCGATCGCCAGCGTCACTCAAGGCACCGGGAGGGACTGGGAATATGATAATGCCTGCCCCACCGCCGCCACTGCGCTCGGCGCGGCCAACGCGTCGACGATGGCCTCTCCGATGGTGACCACCAGCGGGACCAGCGTTCTTATGATCCAAGCCCGATATGCTTACACCCCGCCGATCAATATTCTCCTCCCGTCCGTCGTCCTGACGCAAACGGCCTTCTCCTCTCCGCGATTTGGCAAGGTGAACTGCTTGGGTTGCTGAGATGGACAAGGCCTGGCCCAGAAGCGTGGTCACGCATCCGGGCACTGCATGAACGGAGCCGGCGTGCGACCGGCCCCGCCACGCCACATACCGGCTGCATCAGCCCCTGACGCTTCCAGCACGGGCTTCGAGGCCGCGCGCCCGCGCCGGATGGCCAGCCAAATAGCGGTTGACGCTCCTCGCCTGCAAGGAGGCCAAGCTGCCATTGTCGAAACCACGCGGCAACGAGTTGGCGGTCTGCAGGATGGCCTCGCTGCCGGATGCCGGCTCAAGGCCGGCCAAAGCGGACGGCTGCGCCGTGTTGCCGGTGATCAGCGGATAGGCGGTGGACCCGGTTTCGGTGGCGAACGGGCTGCCTGCCGTGACTTGGACCGCGGCTTGGGATGGAAACGGGTCGCCGTTGCCCTCCCCCCCGGCAAGCGCCGGACCGGCGATCAGGCTCAGCAAGGCGACGGCGGTGAATGCGGCTTTCAGGCTCATGATGGCGTTCCCTTGATGATGGCCCAAAAGCTCGGCGGCGCGCCGGAACCCGATGTTCCGATGGCACCCGCGATGGCCACGAGCAGATGGTTAAGCCAGCGCCCAAGCCGTCGCTGTGCGCCGGGTCACACTGCAGGCGGCCCATTTCGAAGCATCGGCCCCTGTCTATGCGGATGACTTATTGCTAGCCCTGGCATAACGTATGGTCATGGCAACGTCCGACACAGGCCCGGAGCGCGCGTTGGCCCGGCATGGCTTCCTAGCCGGCACGCCGGCCGGCGCACTGGCGCGGCTTGCCGCCCACGCGCGCTGGATCGAGGCCGGGCCGGACCAAGCTTTGGTCGACTTCGATGACGTCACGACGGACGTGTATTTCGTCGTGCAGGGCAGCGTGCGCGTGCTGATCCGCACGGCCAATGGCGAGCAGACACAGATATTGGGCGATTTCAACGCCGGCGATGTCGTGGGCGAGATGTCGGCCATCGACCACGCGCCCCGGTCCGCGCGGGTGGAGGCGCTCGTCCGCACCCGGCTCTGCGCGGTGCCCGCTGTGGCGTTCCTTGACCTTGCCCTCACGTCGCAGAGCGTCGGCCTGCGGCTGCTGCGCCTGCTGACGGAGCGCATCCGCATGCAGAACCGCCGGCTGCTGGAGCATACGGCCCTGCCGACTCGCCTTCGCCTCGCGGCCGAGCTGCTGCGCCTCAGCCGGGTGCGCCCGGACGGCACGCGCACCGTGAGCCCGCCGCCGACGCAGGACGAACTCGCCTCCCGCATCGGCGCCCGGCGCGAGACGGTGTCGCGCGAGTTGTCGGTGCTGACCCGAGCCGGCCTGCTGCATCGTTCGCGGGTTGCATACGTGCTGAGCGAGCCTGACGCATTGCGTGCGACGGTCGAGGCGGGCTTCGAACAGTCCAAAGAGGGGCCGGGCGGCGAATAGGCAGTTGTCCTCGGGGCCGGGCTTAGCGGTGCTGGCGATCAAGCCCGGCGCTCGCCAACCGCGAGCGCAAGCCTTCCAACCAGCGTTTTGGCACCGGCATAGGAAGCGAGGTCGACCTGTGCGTTGGTGAAGGCGTAGTCGCTGCCCGCCTCGACGCAGAGCAGGTCGACCTCCGTCGTACCCGTCGCCAGGGCCTTGATGGTGAGTTCGACCAGTGCCAGCCGCTCCGGCGCTGTATCCTCGAATTGCGGATCATGCGCCGCAAAGAACACCTGGACGCGCGTGCCAATCACGATATTGACGAGACCGGCCGCCAGATGCTCACCGCAATGCAAGGTGAACACCTGCAGCGCCTGCTGCCGGGCGAGCTCGTTGACGAGGGCGTGGAAGGCCGCCGCATCGTTGCCAAGGATTGCGTAGCTCTGGCCGGATTTGGCGAGCAACCGACGTTTGAGGGCGATCATGCGGTCGATCAGCCCGTCGACGTCGTCGCCGTGCCCATGCAGCTCCGATCTGATTGGCCCCATTTCGGCGAGCGCCCGCATCCCGCGCACATGGCTGTCCTGGGTCGCCGCATCGAGGCCCTGGAACCAAGCACGCCCATCCAGGGGACAGCGGACCTGCCGGCTTCGGGCCGAGCGGCGGCTCGGGCGG
>CAZZWN010000064.1:0-14974 GCA_964657765.1 uncultured Acetobacteraceae bacterium | reverse complement strand
GTCGACCGCGGCGCCCTGGGCCGCATCCGCCAGCAATCAGCCGCCTATCGCCGGCGCCTGCGCGTTGCGGGTCCGGCGGCCGGCGACCCTGGGCCGCTGCTGGCGGTCGCCTTTCCGGACCGCATTGCGCAGCGCCGGGGCGAGCCGGGATCGTTCCGGCTTTCCGGCGGCGGCAGCGCACGGCTGCCGCGCACAGACTCCCTGGCCAACGCGCAGCTGCTGGTCATTGCCAGCCTGGATCTGAAAGCGTCCGCCCGCATCCGCCTAGCGGCGCCGATCGACCCGGCCCACCTGCCGCCGAGCGTGGAGGCGCAGGTGACGGAGACCGTCGAGAGCGGCTTTGACTCCGTGTCCGGCACGGTGTTCTCCCGCCGCCGCCGCCGACTCGGGACGCTGGTGCTGGAGGACCGCACCGTCGCGGCCGATCCGGAGGCGACCGCCGCCACGCTGGCCGAGGCGGCCGGACGCCGCCTGGAGGCGCTGCCCTGGACCGACGCCGCCCGGCAACTCCAGGCCCGCGCGGCGCGATTGCGGGAAATTGATCGGGACACGCCCGACCTGTCCGACGCTGCGCTCTCGGCCAGTGCCGCGCAGTGGCTCGCGCCGCATCTTCTGGGAATGTCGCGGCTGATTGATGTCGCATCGCTCGACCTGCACGGCGTGCTGCGCGGGATGCTGGGCTGGCAATGCGCGGCGCGGCTCGACCGGGAGCTGCCGACGCATCTGGCGCTGCCGGGCGGACGGGCGGCGGTGGACTATGCGCAGCCGGTCCCGCTGGCGAGCGCGCGCGCCCAGGCATTTTATGGTCTCGAGGCGACGCCGAGCCTGGCGGGCGGGCGCGTCCCGCTGCAACTGGCGCTGCTGTCGCCAGCGGGCCGGCCGATCGCGATCACCGCCGACCTGGCGAGTTTCTGGCGTGGGGCATGGGCCGACGCGCGTAAGGACATGCGTGGGCGATATCCGCGGCACGACTGGCCGGAACACCCCGGTATTGGTTGAGGCAAGCCGGCCGCATCGCGAGAACTATTGCGGTTGAGGGCGTGAGATGAGACAGGTCGTTCGCCTGAAACCGAGGTGCGCGGGCGGTTCCGGTAAGAAGATCATCCTTTATAACCATTGTCATACGCTTTTGTAATCGGTCAATACATCCCACGTTAACACGACCGCTACATACAGGAGCTTGGACCAATGGAACCCCGCTTTCGCGCCGCCTTGACCGCGATGGCGCTCATGCTGCCCGGCTGCAGCAACTTCCCTGCCACCGCGCAGCCGGCTGCGGGATCGTTGCGCGCCTCCGGGTTCGCTCCCTTCAGCTTCGCGCCGCTCGTAAAGCGCGTCGTTCCGGCGGTGGTCAACATCTCGGTAACCGAGGGCCGTGGCGCCGCCGATACCGCCGCGGTGCCGCCGGAGCTGCGCGGCACTCCTTTCGAGAAGCAGTTCCGCGAGCGTTTCCGTGGCCGGCGGGAACAGGTGCTGGGCGCGGGATCGGGCTTCATCGTCGACCCGACTGGCCTGATCGTCACCAACAACCACGTCGTCGGGCGAGCCGACCGCATCGTCGTGGCGCTGTCGGACGGGACGGAGCTGCCGGCGCGGCTGATCGGGTCGGACGACCTTACGGACATCGCGGTGATCCGGGTCAGCAGCCCGACCCCCCTGCCCTACGTTGCCTGGGGCGACAGCCGGACGGCCGAGGTCGGGGACTGGATCCTGGCGGCGGGCAATCCGTTCGGCCTCGGCGGCTCCGTCACGGCTGGGATCATATCGGCGCGCGGGCGCGATATCGGCGCCGGGCCGTTCGACGACTTCATCCAGATCGACGCGCCGATCAACCCCGGCAACTCCGGCGGCCCGACGTTCAACATGGACGGCCAGGTGATCGCGGTGAACACGGCCATCGTCTCGCCCACCGGCGGGTCGGTCGGCATCGGCTTCGCGGTACCGAGCGAAATTGCGGTCCGGATCGTTTCCGACCTGCGGGACAAGGGCCGGATCGACCGCGGCTGGCTTGGGGTTTCCGTCCAGGATGTGCCGGGCGGCCAGCCGGCGAGCAACGGCGTGGCGATCGCCGGGATCGATCGCACCGGCCCGGCTGCGCGCGCCGGGCTTCGCACGGGCGACGTCGTGACGGCGGTGAACGGCGACCGGGTGGACAGCGCCCGCAGCCTGATCCGCGCCGTCGCGAGCGCATCGCCCGGCACCGCGGTAAAGCTTTCAGTCCGGCGCGGCGGACAGAACCTTGATTTGCCCGTCACTGTCGGGCGTCGTCAACAAGAGGCACCGGGCTGAAACATGCGCATCTTGGTGGTTGAAGACGACGCGGACGTTGCCGGTTTCGTGTTGAAGGGCTTGCGAGAAGCTGGCCATGTCGTGGCGGAGGCCGGCAATGGCCACGATAGCCTGGCGCTGACATCGACCGAGTCGTTCGACGCCATCATCCTCGACCGCATGCTCCCCGGCGGCTTGGACGGGCTTCAGGTGCTCGAGTCGCTGCGGGCGCGGGACAACCAGACGCCCGTGCTGTTCTTGTCGGCAATGGCCGGGGTGGACGACCGCGTCGAGGGGCTGAAGGCCGGCGGCGACGACTACCTGACGAAGCCGTTCGCCTTCAGCGAGCTGCTGGCCCGGGTCGAGGCGCTGCTGCGTCGGGGCCGCACGGCGGGGCCGGACACGCGGCTGGTGGTCGGCGACCTCGAGATGGACCTGCTGGCCCGGGTGGTGCGCCGCCGCGGCCAGAAAATCGACCTGCAGCCGCGCGAGTTCCGCCTGCTGGAGTACCTGATGCGCCATGCCGGCCAGGTCGTCACCCGGACCATGATGCTGGAGGGCGTGTGGGACTACCATTTCGACCCGCAGACCAACGTGATCGACGTGCACGTGTCCCGCCTGCGGCAAAAGATCGATAAGCCGTTCGACATTGCCGTGATCCAGACGGTGCGCAGCGTCGGCTATATGTTGCGCACCGAGTAGGCCCGCGATGCGGTGGGGTGGCGCTGGCCTGCGGCGGCTGTTTCGCTCCGCCGGGGTTCGTCTGGCGGTGGCCTATGGCGGGCTGTTCGCACTGAGCACGCTGACGCTCGTGCTTTTCCTGTGGTGGGCCACGCTCGGCCTGCTCAACGATCAGGTGGATGCCGCGATACGGGCCGATGCGCAGGGCCTGTCCGAACGCTGGCGGGATGGCGGCGCGGCGGCGCTGCTATCGACCGTCGCGACCCGCTTGGCCGGTGATTTCGACGACGACGCCATCTATTTGGTGCTCGACCCAGCGGGCCGCAGCGTGGCCGGGAACCTGGGCGTGTGGCCCGAGGCCGTCGCCCAGGCCGACAAAGTCTATGAGCTGATCATCAAACGCAAGGGCCAGCGCAGCCTCGCCCGACTGCGCCGCTTCACCCTTCCCAACGACTACTCGCTGCTGGTCGGCCGCGATGTCGAGGCCCGTGCCGAATTGCGCAAGGTTCTGACCGACACGATGGCCTGGGCGCTGGCGCTGATCGCGCTGCTGGGGACCGCCGGCGCGCTGACGGTGCAGCGGTTGTTCCGGCGCATGCTCGCGCACGTCTCCGAGACCGCGGCGGCGATCTCGGCCGGCGACTTGTCGCCACGCATCCAGCTCTCCGGCCGCGGCGACGAGTTCGACCGCCTGGCCGCGACCTTCAACGACATGCTCGACCGCACCAGCCGGCTGATGGACGGGGTGCGCCAGGTCTCCAACTCCATCGCGCACGACCTCCGCACCCCGATCGCCCGCGCCCGCGCCCGGCTGGAAGACGCGGCCTCGCACGCCGGCAGCACCGCGGAGCTGCGTACGGCCGTGGACCGTGCGGTCGTCGACCTCGACGGCGTCACCGCGGTGTTCCAGGCGCTGCTGCGCATTGCCGAGATCGAGGCCGGCGCGCGGCGCTCCGCCTTCGCGACGCTCGACGTCGGCCCGTTGATTGATGACCTCGCGGAGCTGTATGGCGCGGTGGCGGAGGAGCGTGGCCTGCATTTCGTGGTGGAGGAGCGCGGCCTGGGCTTGCCGGCCGAGGCGGCGCAGTCGCTCCCGGTCTGGGGCGACCGCGAGCTGATCCAGCAGGCGGTTGCGAACTTGCTGGACAACGCGATCAAGTTCTCCCCCCCAGGCGGCACCGTCACGTTGCGCGCGAGGGTGACGCCGGGCGCATGGCCGGAGACGCTGCAGGTGATGGTGCGCGACCAGGGGCCGGGAATTCCAGAATGCGACCAGGCGCGCGCGACCGAGCGGTTCTTCCGCGGCGAGAGCGCGCGCAACACGCCGGGGTTCGGCTTGGGCCTCACGCTGGTGCGGGCGGTGGCGGGGCTGCACGGCGGCGGCGCGCTGCTGTCGGACGGGTCGCCGGGATTGCAGGCGATCCTCACTTTGCCCATCAGCCGGCCGCAGCCGGTGACCAGCTCAGACGTTTGGAAGCGTGGTCTCGCGCCGGAAAGTGACCACCAGCACATCCCGATGGGCGGGCTGCGCCGGATTTAGCGGCTGCACCGGCGTCACGCCATGGAACACGCGGTGGTCGTCGACCAGCGCCGCGTCCATCGGCGCCTCGAGTGTGAAGCTGCCCAGCAGGGTGCGATCCAGCCCATGAATGCTGGTGGTGCCCGACGCGATGTTGACGCGGCCGATCATCAGCACCAGCACCCAGTCGACGCCGTCCTGGTGCATGCCCTCGGGCGTCGGCTGGCCGGACTGGCCCAGGCGCGCCTCGATGCGGAACTGGTGCGCCTCGACATGCCAGCCGGGCGCGGGCGTCAGGCCGTCGAACAGGGTGTAGCAGGCGCGCAGGATGGCCTGGAACGCGGCCGAGTCGGCGGCGGCGGCGGCGATCGGGTCGAACCAGCGGGCAATGCCGCCATTCAGCGCGTTGTAGTCGCGGCTTTGATAGTGCGGCTGGTCCGGCTTGCGCATGATCCCGGCGGCGCTGATCGCGAACGCGGCGTGGCGTCGCTTCCGGTAGCGGCCGCCGTCGGCCATATAGGTGTCGATGCCCAGGTCGTCCCAGTTGCGGGCGAAGCCGTCCCAGTCGGACAGGCCGGCCTGTCCCAACGCCTCGGCCATCGCCGGCGCGTGCACGAAGGCGAAGCCCGCGTCGCGCAGTTTGGCGGTCCAGGATTCCAGGTTGGTCATGCGGCTTGCTCGTGGGCGGGAGATATGGCGGGGGCGGTAGCGGCTTGCGGCGCTACGGGGGCGCTCAGCGCGCGGTATGAGGTCAACGGGCTCTCGATCGCAAGCTCGTCGAAGCGCAGCTTCACCCGGCGGTTCAGCTCGCGCCCCACCGACCAGCGGCTCGCCGGCTGCGTCTTCATGCGCACGCGCAGCACCCATGCCGTGTCGATGAATTTCTCGATGCCCAGCACGTCGAGCGGATCGAGCACCAACGAGGCCCATTTCGGATCCTTGCGCATCTCGGCCGCGAGGCCCTGCACCACCGGGATGATGCGGTCCGCCTCCTCGTTGAGGCCGACGCTGATATCCAGCAATGCATACCCGTAGTCGCGGGTCTGGTTGGTGACGGTCGTGACCGCGCTGAACGGGACGAGATGCACGGAGCCGTCCATTGCGCGGAGGCGTATGGTGCGGATCGACAGCGCCTCGACCGTGCCGGTCAGGCCGGCAAGGGTCACGATGTCGCCTACCTGCATCGCGTTTTCGAGCAACAGGAACAGCCCGGTGATGAGGTCTTGCACGAGCTTTTGCGAGCCGAAGCCAACGGCGATGCCGATGACCCCGGCGCCGGCCAGCAGCGGCGCGATATTGATGCCCAGCTCGCTCAACGTCATCAGCGCGACGACCAGCACGATGGTGATCAGCAGCACCGTGCGCAGCATCGGCAATAACGTGCGGAGCCGCCCGGCGCGCGCGAGATGCGCCTCCGCCGTCAACCGCGCGAGGTGCTGCTCGACCTTGGCGTTCATCGCCTCCCAGACCAGGATCGCGAGGACGATGGTGACGGCGATCGTGGTGCTGGCCGAGGCGACGCGCCCGCCGAGGCCATTGCGCCGCAGCCAATCGACGGCGCCGAGATCCCACGCCTCGAGCAGCGCGAGGGTCGTGAGGACGAACAGCACGACGGTGATGACGGCGCGCAAGACGGGCTGGTATACGGCGGCCCGCTCGATAAAGCCGGGATGGCGCTCCGCCGTGACCGGGTCGAAGCGCAGCGCGCGGTCGAGGCCGCCGATGAGCACGACGCCGATCAGGCGGCCGGCGAGCACGACGGCGGAGGTGACAATGCAGAAGTGGATGAGCCGGGTATAGCCGTTGCGCAGCTCGCCGGCCCATACCAGCCAAAGCGCCGCGATGTAGAATATGGCGACGAGATGCCAGATGTCGGCGAACCGGCTCGACAGCGACGCCCAGACGCCGTGGACGAACCGGGGTGCGCGCAGGCGGGCGGCGACGTGGGTGCGGGCCTGCAGCACCGCGACGATCAGCATGCCGTGCAGGGCGAGCGAGAACAGCTTGAGCACCGCATCGTGCGCCGTTTGATACATGCCGAACAGCAGCCCGACCTCGGCCAGCACCCAGCCGGTTGCCCCGACAATGAGGATGCGGCGGAACCACCGGGTCAGGAACCCCGCTGCCCAATCCGTGACATGCAGGAGCCGCAGGTGCGGCGCCGTGGGGCAGACCAGCATGGCGGCGACGCAGAGCGCGATCCGGGTCAGGGCGTAGGCGTTGAGCATCTCCTGAAGTGCGGCCCGGGTGGTGTCGGGCTCCGCGAGCCAGGTCCCGAGCAGGACGGTCACCATGGCGGCGAAAGCGGCGATGGGCAGCAGGTCCAATGCCAACAGGCCGAGCAAGTAGGGCAGGCGCTGCAATGCGCCCATGGCCCGGTTGAGCTGCTTGCTGCGGTCGATATGCTCGGTTTCGCCGGCCTCCGCGGCGGCGAGGCCCGTTTCGGGACGCAGTGGGTCTGGGGCGGGGTCCGGCTCGGCCGTGACAGGAGACCAGGCGCCAAGCGACGAGCGCATGCGGCGCAGCAGGCGGGTGACCGCCGCCTCGGCGCCCAATCCGCACGCGATGATCAGCGCCATGCGCCAGAGCGCATCCAGCACCAAGGCGCGGAAGTCCGCATCGGCGGTTTGGGTGCTGATCCAGCGCCACAGCATCGGCAGGTCGTTCACCGACCGTACCGCGGCCGACAACTGCGCTCCGGTGCTCTGCAGCGCGGCGGCCGAGTTGTCGATAAGCTGCGCGCCCAGGCTATCGGGCACGAGCGGCAAGACCTTTGCGATCGGGGTCGGAGCGGCGGAAGGTGCAGCAGCCGGAGCGCTGGAGGCTTGGGGAGCGGGGGCGGCGGAGGCTGCACCCGGCACCGCGGCCGGCGCGGCCTTGGCCATGCTCTCCAGCACGGTCGTGAACTCAGCGCGCCGCTTATCGTCCCGCAACACGTCCAGCACCTGCTGCGCCTGCGCGGGCGCCAGCGCCGGTGCAGCCGGCATCGTTGCAGCGGGAGCTGATGAAGCCGGCGCTGATGAAGCCGGGGCCGTCGTCATCGGGGCACCCGGCACCTGCCCGTAGCCGGACGACGAGAGGCCCACGATGAGCGCCAGTGAAACGATGATCAGCGGGATGCGCAGTTGCATCCGCCGGGTCCAACACCCGTGCAGGATAGGTGTCAATGGCGCGCCTGCGTCGTCAGGGCACGGGCGGGGGTGACATTCGCGCGAAACGGCTTAGGTTCCTGCAGTATCCGGATGTTATTATGACAACATTTCTTGCGGTTCTGGTCGGCTTGGCGATGCTCGGGACGCTGGGCGTTCTGTTCGCCGGGCTGATCGGCCTCGCGCGCGGCGGGGAGAATTCGCAGCGGTCGAACGTGCTGATGCGCTGGCGCGTGGTGCTTCAGGGCGTGGCCCTGGTCCTGTTCGTCATTCTGCTTTCGCTGTTGAAGCATTGACCGATGGGCAGCGCCGACCCGGCCGCCAGGTTTGACAGCGCCGCTCGCTGCCCCATAGAGTCCGGACCATTTTTCGCGGTTTCGCGCCGCAGGCCACGGCCGACGCCGGGCGCACTTGGCGCGCATCCGCATCGCGTATAATCCGACCCTCAACAACCCGATGGCAATCCCATGAAGCTCCTGGTTCCTGTAAAGCGTGTCGTCGACTACAACGTGAAGGTGCGCGTCAAGTCGGACGGCTCCGGCGTCGAGACGGCGGGGGTCAAGATGTCGATGAACCCCTTCGACGAGATCGCCGTCGAGGAGGCCGTGCGCCTGAAGGAAAAAGGCGTCGCGACCGAGATCATCGCCGTGTCGATGGGCATCCCCGCGTGCGCCGAGACGATCCGCACCGCGCTGGCGATGGGTGCCGACCGCGGCATCCTGGTCGAGACGGACGTCGAGCTGCAGCCGCTGGCCGTCGCCAAGCTGCTGAAAGCGCTGGCCGACAAGGAAAAGCCCGGCCTGATCATCATGGGCAAGCAGGCTATCGACGACGACATGAATGCGACCGGCCAGATGCTGGCGGCCCTGCTCGACTGGCCCCAGGGCACGTTCGCGAGCCGCGTTACGATAGAGGGCAGCAAGCTGGTCGTGACCCGCGAGATCGACGGCGGGCTCGAGACGCTGGAGCTCGACATGCCCTGCATCATCACGACCGACCTGCGGCTGAACGAGCCGCGTTATGCGAGCCTGCCGAACATCATGAAGGCACGGAAGAAGCCGATCGAGACGATCAAGCCCGCCGACCTCGGCGTCGACCCTGCGCCCCGGCTGCGGCTGGTGAAGGTGGCCGAGCCGCCGCGCCGAGTCGCCGGCGTCAAGGTCGGGTCGGTCGCCGAACTCGTGTCCAAACTGCGCAACGAAGCAAAGGTGATCTGATATGGCATCCCTTGTCCTGCTCGACCACGACCACGGCGAGATCAAGCAGCCGTCCCGCAGCGCCGTCGCGGCCGCCTCCAAGCTCGGCGAGGTGCACGTGCTGGTGACCGGCCATGGCATCGACGCTGCCGCCGCCGCCGCCGCAAAACTGCCGGGCGTCACCAAGGTGCACGTGGCCGACAGTCCGGCCTTTGCGCATAGCCTGGCGGAGCCGCTGGCGGCACTGCTGGTGTCGATGGCCGGGCATCACGACCACCTGATGGCGGCCAGCACGGCGACGGGCAAGAACGTGATGCCGCGCGTCGCCGCGTTGCTGGACGTGCAGCCGATCAGCGATGTGGCCGGGATCGTGGACGCGGATACCTTCATCCGCCCGATCTACGCCGGCAACGCCATGGCAACGGTGGTGTCGTCCGACAGCAAGAAGGTCATGACCATCCGCGCCGCGAGCTTCGACCCTGTGGCGGCGGAAGGCGGCTCCGCCACGATCGAGGCCGTCTCTTCGCCGGATGCGCCCGCGACGTCCCGGTTCGTCTCGGCCGAGCTGTCCAAGAGCGAGCGGCCGGAGCTGACGGCGGCGCGCATCGTGATCTCCGGCGGCCGCGGGATGCAGAACGGCGACAATTTCAAGCTGCTGGACCCGATTGCCGACAAGCTCGGCGCGGCCGTCGGCGCCTCTCGCGCGGCGGTGGATGCGGGCTATGTGCCGAACGACTACCAGGTCGGCCAGACCGGTAAGATCGTGGCGCCGGACCTTTATCTTGCGATCGGCATCAGCGGCGCAATCCAGCACCTTGCCGGCATGAAGGACAGCAAGGTCATCGTGGCCATCAACAAGGACGAGGACGCGCCGATTTTCCAAGTGGCGGATTACGGCTTCGTCGGCGACCTGTTCACGGCGTTGCCGGAGCTTGAGGCCGAGCTGGGCCGCGCTTCTTGACGATCGACGTCCTGGCTGCGCCGGCCGCTGCGGACCTGCAGGCGGCGACACCGGCCATCCAGACGGTCGGAGTGATCGGTGCTGGGCAGATGGGCACCGGCATCTCGCATGTGTGCGCGCTGTCGGGGCTGTCGGTCGTGCTGCTGGACATGAAGGCGGACGCGCTTGAGAAGGCCATGGCGACGATGTCGCGCAACATGGACCGCCAGGTCGCTAAGGGCGCCATCACCGCCGAGGAGAAGGCGGCCGGACTGGCGCTGGTGCAAACCAGCAGCAACTACGCGAGCTTCGCCGACGCCGATTTCGTGATCGAGGCAGCGACGGAAAAAGAGGAGGTCAAGCGCGCGATCTATCGCACGCTGACGCCGCATATCAAGCCGTCGTGCATGCTGGCCAGCAACACCAGCAGCATCAGCATCACGCGATTGGGCGCCAGCACCGACCGGCCTGCCCAGTTTATCGGCATGCACTTCATGAACCCGGTTCCGATCATGAAGCTGGTCGAGGTGATCCGCGGCATCGCGACCGACGAGCCGACGTTTCAGGCCGTGCAGGCGCTGGCGGCGCGGCTGCATAAGACGACGTCGGTGTCGGAGGATTTCCCGGCCTTTATCGTGAACCGCATCCTGGTGCCGATGATCAACGAGGCTGTCTATGCCCTGTATGAGGGCGTCGGCAGCGTAACGGCGATCGATACCGCGATGAAGCTTGGCGCGAACCACCCGATGGGGCCGCTGGAACTGGCGGATTTTATCGGGCTCGATACGTGCCTCAGCATTATGCAGGTGCTGTATGAGGGCCTGTCGGACAGCAAGTACCGCCCCTGCCCGTTGCTGGTGAAGTATGTCGAGGCCGGTTGGTACGGCCGCAAGGTGGGCCGCGGGTTCTACGATTACACGATCGTGCCGCCGCGCCCGACACGCTAGCTATAAGCTTCCAACCGTCTACCACGGCCGTCTGAGTACATAGCCGGAGACGATCCAAAACACTGCAAGCAGGCAAGCCGCGATCAAAGAGGGCGGCAACAGGGCTATGAGCAGGAAGCTTGGAAGTGATTGCGAAAGCCATCTCGCACGAGCGAGGCCATTATAGAACTCCTCGTCACATAGGGCCTGATCGTCGGGACTTTCTGAAACCGAGTCGTTGAGCCACGGATGGGTCACCTCCACCGCAGGTGCAGTCGCGTTCGCCGGCGCGTTGATTCCCTTGTGCAGCAAGCAGGCGACCAGATCGCCATCCGGACGGCGACCCGAGACGAGGTCGTCGCGAGATCCTGCATATTGCAGGCTGCCCGATACGCTCACAGCGGCCATCCAAAACGCTGTCGATACCAACCAGAGTCGAAACGCGCCACGACGCCAGTTCACCAAAACGACTTTCGGCAAAGGTCCGGGTTCTCACGGATGCGGGGATCGAAAGACTGGAGCGGGTGAAGGGAATCGAACCCTCGTATGCAGCTTGGGAAGCTGCCGTTCTACCATTGAACTACACCCGCAGGCCCGCCGTTATACGAATTCCCCGTTGACCATGCAACGCCCCTGCCCCTAGTCTTAGGCCCGGCGTAGCATGGCGTCCCTCGTGATTTGTCCGGCCGGATTGCGGCGAGGTGAAACAAACGCGCTAAAGAGGCCCTCGGCATCCCAGCCCCCTGTTGGCGCCGGTGGCGTCCACGGTCCCGTTTGGAGGCCCGCGCCCGATGACTGCACCCACATTCCGTCCCGCCACCCAGCTCGTCCACGGCGGCACCACACGCACGCCGCATGGCGAGACCTCGGAGGCGTTGTTCCTCACCTCCGGCTTCGTCTACGACAGCGCCGAGCAGGCCGAGGACACCTTCACCGGCGCCACCACCCACTATCAATATACCCGCTTCGGCAACCCGACCGTCGCGATGCTGGAGGACCGGCTCGCCGGCATCGAGGGCGCCGAGGCCTGCCGCGCCACCGCCACCGGCATGGCCGCCGTGCACGCGGCGATGCTGTGCCACCTGAAGGCCGGCGACCGCGTCGTTGCCTCCCGCGCGCTGTTCGGATCGTGCCATTGGATCGTCTCGACCCTGCTGCCCCGCTATGGCATCAGCTCCGAGTTCGTCGACGGCGCCGACCTCGACGCCTGGCGCACGGCCCTCGCTCGCCCGGCCGCCCTCGTGCTGGTCGAGAGCCCCTCCAACCCGATGCTCGAGATCGTCGACCTGCGCGCCGTATGCCGCCTGGCGCACGCGGCCGGCGCCATCGTCGTGGTCGACAACGTGTTCGCGACGCCGCTGCTGCAGAAACCGATCGAGCTCGGCGCCGATGTCGTCGTGTATTCCTGCACCAAGCACATCGACGGCCAGGGCCGGGTGCTGGGCGGCGCGGTGCTGGGCCGCAAGGCCTGGGTCGAGGACACGCTGCAGCCGTTCATCCGCAACACCGGGCCGAGCCTGTCGCCGTTCAACGCCTGGCTGCTGCTGAAGGGGCTGGAGACGCTGCACCTCCGCGTGCATGCCGCTTGCGCCTCCGCCGCCGCCATCGCCGACATGCTGGCCCGGCACCCGGCCGTGTCGCGCGTCTGGTTCCCCGCCCGGCCCGACCACCCGCAGCACGCCCTCGCCATGTCGCAGATGAGCGCGGGGGGCACGTTGGTCGCGTTCGAGCTGGCTGGTGGCAAGGCGGCCGCGTTCCAGGCGATGAACGCGTTCCGGCTGATCGCGGTGTCGAACAACCTCGGCGATTCGAAGTCGCTCATCACCCATCCCGCCACCACCACGCATATGCGCATCGGCGCCGACGAGCGCGCCCGGCTCGGCATCACCGACGGCGTGGTCCGGCTTTCGGTCGGGCTGGAGGACGTGGCCGACCTGACGGACGACCTGGCGCAAGCGCTGGACCGGCTGCGCGCCGGGGACCTCATGGCGGCGGCGGAGTAGCGCGGCATGGCGTCCCACTACATTGCGACCACCCGCGGCGTCGTCGTCGGGGTGGAGACCGTGTATTTGTCCGAGCAGTCCGATCCCGACGCCGAAACCTGGGTCTGGGCCTATCAGGTGCGGATCGAGAACCGCGGCATGGAGACCGTGCAGCTTCTGCGCCGCACCTGGCGCATCACCGACGCGCGCGGGCGCATGCACTTGGTCGAGGGCCCGGGCGTCGTCGGCAAGACGCCGACGCTGCGGCCGGGCGAGGCGTTCGAATACACCTCCGGCACCCCGCTTAATACCGCATCGGGCTTTATGTCGGGCCTGTACCATATGGTGGTGCCCGCCACCGGCGAGGCGTTCGACGCCGATATCCCGAGCTTCAGCCTGGACGCACCCACCCAGGGCAGGAGCATCCATTAGTGCTCGGACCGCAATAGCTTGGCGGCACTTCGCTGATGGCCACCATTTCCTAATTGGGACCATGAGCTTTGCGCAGGCGCTTTAGCGTGGCTTGCCGGCTCGTGATGGAACACCACCTTTTAGGGAACAAATGACCGTCCCACGCTTAGCGGGAGGGCCTTTAGGAACGAGCACACCTTGAACAGCATTACTTCAACCACCGCGTCACCAGCCTCGGTCAGCGATGACCGTCCCACCGTGGAGGAGGCCGAGGCCGCGGTACGCACCCTGCTCCGCTGGGCCGGCGACGATCCGACGCGCGAGGGCCTGCGCGACACCCCGCGAAGGGTCGTGAAATCCTACCGGGAGCTGTTTGGCGGCTACGAAATCGATCCGGTATCGCTGCTGGAGCGCACGTTCGAGGAGGTCGACGGCTACGACGAGATCGTGCTGCTGCGCGACATCCGGCTCGAAAGCTATTGCGAGCATCACATGGTGCCCATCATCGGCCGTTGTCACGTGGCCTATTTGCCCAACCGGCGCGTGGTCGGCATCAGCAAGCTCGCCCGCGTGGTGGACGCCTATTCCAAGCGCCTGCAGATCCAGGAAAAACTGACGGTGCAGATCGCAACGACGATCGATGAGGTGCTGCAGCCCCTGGGCGTTGGCGTGGTGATCGAGGCCGGGCACCAGTGCATGAGCACCCGCGGCGTGCACAAGCCCGGGGTCAGCATGGTCACGAGCCGGATGCTGGGCGCCTTCCGCAACGACCCGTCGACCCGGCGCGAGCTGCTGGCAATGATCGGCAACCGCTCGCCGGGTAGCTTCGATACCTAAGTACTTTGCGTTCAGAATCCTCGTCATTGCGAGGAGCACTTGCAAGGAAGCAATCCAGGGCACCAAAGACCGGCGACCGTCCATGCACCGCTGGATTACCGGGCCGAAGCCGGCCTTTTATGACGTGCTTCTACTTACGAAACGCCGGTTGAGCCGAAACCGCCCCCGCCGCGCTCCGTCTCTTCGAGCTCATCGACCTCAACGAGCGGTACTTGCGGCGCGGGGGCCACTACGGCTTGGGCGATGCGGTCGCCGCGGTTGATGGTGAACCGCTCGGCGCCGAGGTTGATCAGGCAGACCATCAACGGCCCGCGATAGTCGCTGTCGACGGTGCCGGGGCTGTTTATGATGCCGATGCCGTGCTTGACGGCCAACCCCGACCGCGGCCGGACCTGCAGCTCATAGCCGTGCGGCACGGCGCAGGCGAAGCCGGTCGGCACAAGCAGGCGTTCCCTGGGCGCAAGCACCGTCGGCGCATCGATCGCGGCGCGCAGGTCGAACCCGGCCGCCCCCGCAGTCGCATAGGCCGGGATCGGCAGGTCCGCATTGCCCTCCAGCCGGCGGAACCGCACGATAGGGGCCCTCATACCAACGCCCCTGCCGTTCTTAGAGCTTCGGCAATACGGCTGGCCAACCGGCCGGCGACCTCGGATTTGGGCAGCAGCGGCCAGGCCTCAATGCCGGCGGCGGTCACCAGATGCACCTCGTTGAGGTCGCCGCCCATGATACCGGTCTCGGGCCGCACGTCGTTGGCGACGATCCAGTCGCACCCCTTGCGCGTGCGCTTGGCCTGGGCGTGGGTCAGCATGTCGTGCGTTTCGGCGGCAAACCCGACCACCAGAACCGGGCGCGCCGGCCCCGCCGCAGCCAGCGTCGCCAGGATATCGGCATTGAGCAACAGCGCAATGCTCGGCGGACGCCCGTTCGGCGTCTTCTTGAGTTTGCTGGTGGAAACTGACTCCACGTGCCAATCGGCGACCGCGGCGGCGCAGACCGCGACGTCCGCCGGCAGCGCCGCCATGCAGGCCGCCAGCATCTGCTCCGCCGTTTCGACCCGGCGCACAT
>CAZZWN010000063.1:0-15263 GCA_964657765.1 uncultured Acetobacteraceae bacterium | reverse complement strand
TGCTGGCCGACGTGCGGGCGGCCGGGCTGCGCGTCGCGCCGCTGCCGATGGCGCGGAGCCTGTCGCCGGTGGCGCAATGGCGGGCGCTGTGGGCGATGGTGGCGCTGTTTCGCACCGAGCGGCCGGATTTGGTGCACGCGCATATGCCGATCAGCGGCTTCCTCGCCCGGCTGGCCGCGCGGATCGCCGGGGTGCCGCGCGTCGCCTATACCTGCCACGGGTTCCTGTTCAATCAGCCGGGGCCGTGGTGGCGCAGGGCGCTCGGCCTGGTGATGGAGTGGCTTGGCGGGCGGCTCGCGGACATCACGCTGACCGTCTCGACCGAGGAGGCCGCCGACGCCCGCCGCCTGTGGATCGCTCGCGACGCCGTGCCGGTCGGCAATGGCCGCGACCCTGCCCGGTTCCGCCCCAACCCCGCCGCCCGTGCCCGCGTGCGCCAGGCGCTCGGCGTGGCGGAGACGCAGGTGGTGATCGTGATCGTCTCCCGCCTCGTGCGGCACAAGGGCTATCCGGAGCTGCTCGCCGCCATGCGCGACGTGCCCGGCGCCGAGCTGTGGGTCGTGGGGGACCGCCTGCCGTCCGACCACGGCGCGGACCTGGAACCGCTGTTCCACGCGAGCGGGCTTGGGCCGCGTTTGCGCCGGCTCGGCTACCGCGCGGACATCGCCGACGTGCTGGCCGCCGCCGACATCTTCACCCTGCCCAGCCATTTCGAGGGCCTGCCGATGTCGGTGATCGAGGCCATGCTGACCGGTCTCCCCGTCGTCGCCACCGCCATACGCGGCCCGCGCGAGCAGGTGTTGGATGAAGAAACCGGCCTGCTGGTCCCGCCCGCGACCGTCGCGCCGCTGGCCGCCGGGCTCGCGCGCCTGGTTTCCGACCCAGCGCTGCGGGCCAGCATGGGCGCGGCCGGACGGGCGCGGGCTATGCTGCTGTATGGCGAGGCAGCGGTCCTCGCGCGAACGCTGGACCTGTTGGGGCTGTAGGGCTATGGGGCGGCATGGCCCCACTTCCTATCCGCCGCGCGTTGATCTCCGTCTCCGACAAGGCCGGGCTGGCGCCGCTGGGGGCCGCCCTGGTGGCGCAGGGGGCCGAAATCCTCTCGACCGGCGGCTCCGCCCGTGCACTGCGGGAGGCCGGGATCGCCGTCACCGAAGTCGCGGACCATACCGGCTTCCCCGAGATTCTGGATGGCAGGGTCAAAACCCTGGTGCCGCAGATCCACGGCGGCATCCTCGGCCGCCGCGACCTGCCGGAGCACTGTGCCCAGATGGAGCAGCACGGCATCGCGCCGATCGACCTGGTTTGCGTGAACCTGTATCCGTTCGAGGCGACCGTCGCCGCCGGCGCTGCCCCGGCCGAGTGCATCGAGAACATCGACATCGGCGGCCCCGCCCTGATCCGCGCCGCCGCCAAGAACCATGATCATGTCGCGATCCTGACAGACCCGGCGCAATACGACGCGTTGCTCGCCGAATTGGCCGAGCACGGCGGCACCACGCAGGCGCTGCGGGTCAGCTTGGCCGGCGAGGCCTATGCCCGCACCGCCGCGTATGACGCCGCGATCGCTGCGTGGTTCGCGCGCGACCAGGGGTTTCACCAGGCGTTCGACCCAGTGTTCCCTGCCCGGCTGACCCTGTCCGGGACGCTGCGGCAGACGCTGCGGTATGGCGAGAACCCGCATCAGCAGGCGGCATTCTACGTGAACGGCGCGCGGCCCGGCATCGCCAGCGCCACCCAGGCGCAGGGCAAGGAGCTGTCGTACAACAACCTGAACGACACCGACGCCGCGTTCGAGTGCGTCGCCGAGTTCGATCGTCCCGCCGTGGTGATCGTGAAGCATGCCAACCCCTGCGGTGTCGCGGTGGCCGCGACGGCGGCGGAGGCTTGGGATCTGGCGCTGCGCTGCGATCCGGTTTCGGCGTTTGGCGGCATCGTGGCGTTGAACCGCACTCTGGATGCAGCGACGGCCGAGCGCATCGCCGCCATCTTCACCGAGGTGATCATAGCACCGGACGCCGACGACGCCGCCCGCGCCATCCTGGCCCGCAAGAAGAACCTGCGGTTGCTGTTGACGGGCGGCCTGCCGGATCCGGCGACGCCTGGCCTCACGTTCCGCAGCGTATCGGGCGGCTTCCTGGCGCAGTCCCGCGATGCCGGCCGGGTCGACCCGGCGGCGCTTCGCGTCGTGACGCGCCGCGCACCTACGGCGACGGAGCTCGCCGACCTGATTTTCGCCTTCCGTGTCTGCAAGCACGTAAAATCGAACGCGATCGTCTATGCGAAGGATGCGGCGACGGTCGGCATCGGCGCTGGGCAAATGAGCCGGGTCGACAGCGCGCGCATCGCTGCCTGGAAGGGCGCCGAGGCCGCTCGTGCCGCCGGGTTGGAGGGCTCGCTGACCCAGCGCAGCGTCGTCGCGTCGGATGCATTCTTTCCCTTCGCCGACGGCCTGCAGGCGGCGATTGCGGCGGGCGCCACTGCGGTGATCCAGCCCGGCGGCTCCATCCGCGACGACGAGGTGATCGCGGCGGCGGACGCTGCGGGGGTGGCGATGGTGCTGACTGGGATGCGCCATTTCAGGCATTGACGGCGTTGCGTGGCCGGGCGCGCATGTAATCTGGCCGGCAAGCAGTTATCGATCGCGAAAAGAGGACAGCATCGTGGGACTTATAGATGATGACCTCATCCGGCTGGTTTTCGACCTTGAGTTCCCAGTTGATCGGCTTGAATATAGCGAAGGTGCAGAGTGGCTTAAGCTACCGCCCAGACTACTGCAAGATATCTCCGCCGGTCCATCCAAACTTATTAACATTCAAACCGGCTGGCAGACATCACAACCCCGATGGCTGGATCGGTTACATGACGTGCATCTCACATGGTCCAACTTCTTCATCAAAAATAATCGCTGCATATCGATCTATCCCGATGCTCACACTGCCGTTTCTGGTATCGTGAAGTGGAAAGATTTGTCGAAGACCGCGGGTATTAGCTGCGATACCGAAAATTTTTTCATCTCACGATCTCGACTGCAGAATGCAGAGCACATCGGTGGTCGAACTATGTTCGCTTCATCGAATGAGCCGCATAACTGGGGTATGTGGCTTCTCTACGTAGTTCCAGCAGTCATGCACTTCATCAAAAACAGGCACGTATATGACAGACTTCTTGTCTATGCCACCCATGCCAACATGAAAGCAATGTTGCACCTGCTCGGTGTGGAGGATGCCGACATGATCATTCATGACTGCAGCAAGGCCTATCATTTCGATAGCATAGACGTATTCCGGCAGCCGCAAAGAGATTTCTATGTTGCACCGGAGACTAGGATGATGTTTGCCGACTTGCGTGACAAGATGCTGACCAGCGTCGTCGAGCCGGGTCCCTGCAACATCTACGTCAACCGTGATAGCCGGAATACTGATCCAAACAGCACCAGGCGTTTGAAGAATGGACACGATTTAGATCAACGGCTCAATATGATCGGATTTAAATCGATCGACCCGGAAAGCCTACTTCCGGCGAAGCAGATCGAAGTATTCGGGTCGGCACAGAAGATCGTTGTTCTCGGCGGAGCCGGCCTGTTCAATGCAGTCTTCTGCAGGCCAGGCACCAGGATCATAGACATCGAGTCGACTTGTTATCATATCGAGAACCACTCAACCATACTATCGAGCATGGACGCCGACTACGGGATCCTCCTCGGACAGGAAGATCAGAACGACCCAGAGCGTTGGGACAAACAATGGACCGTGGACGTAGAGCGGACCATCGCCGCGATCGCAAAATTCATGTTCTGACGGCGCCGCTCGTATATCGCCTACAAGACCCTAGTCAACGCCAGAAATGATAAGATATCGCAACATCCCAGAGTCCGGTGCCAACGCGTGCCTGATTTTGGGAACCGCCTGGCACCATTTTTATTACAGTCACGATCTTATCAGTTTGAGACGCCTTGAACAATGGAATATCCAAGTCAACTCGCCTCCAACGTCGTTCACCTCCGTATGCTTTCAGCTCCTAGGATGCATCCTTGACCTCTGCTTCGCCGCACGCTGCCGTCGTGGAGTTGGCTCTGCGCGTGCGGCAGCAAGAGCTGGTCGCAACCTTTGGACACTTCGCCCTGCGACAGGACGAGCTGCAGCCGCTTCTCGACGAGGCGTGCCGGACCGCGGCCGCAGGGTTGGAAACGCCGTTCGCGAAGGTGCTGGAGCATCTGCCCAATGAGGGGACCTTGCTGATCCGGGCCGGGGTCGGCTGGCGCCCGGGCGTCGTCGGCCATGTCCGCATCGACAGCGATTCGGGGACGGCGCCTGGCTATGCCTTCCAGACCGGACAGCCGGTGATCTCCGACCACCAGTCCGAGAAGCCGCGCTTTCGGACACCGCCCGTGCTGGTGGAACACGGCATCCGCCGGGCGATCAACGTGGCCATAGCGGACCGTGACGGCCAGCCCTTCGGCATCCTCGAAGCGGACAGCTCGAACCGCACCCGGTTCACCGAGCCCGATATCGCGTTCCTGGAGGCGCTGGCCACGACGCTTGCGGTGGCGGCGGCGCGGCAGGCGCGCGATACGGCGCTGCGGGCCAGCGAGGCCCGGCTGCGGCGCGTGCTCGACCTCGTGCCCGCCGGGATCGTCGAAGCGGATGCCGACGGCGTGTTCCGCTACATCAACCCGGCTGCGCAAGCCATACTGCGGATGGCGCCCGCCGCGATGACGGGCCGCTCGTTTGACGCTCCGGAATGGGCCATCACCGACCCAGACGGCCATCCGATCGCCAGCGAGGAACTGCCGGCCGCCCGCGCGCTGCGGGGCGAGATGGTGCATGGCTACGAGCACCTGCTCTCCAATCACGCAGGCGAGCGGTTGAGGCTCCGGGTCGACGCCGCGCCGGTGCGCGGTCCGGATGGCGCGGTGAACGGCACGGTCGCGGCGTTCAGCGACGTGACGGAGCAGCGCGCGGCCGAGGCGGCGCTGCGCCGGTCCGAGGAGGAGTTCCGGGCGCTGGCCGAGAACCTGCCGAACCTGTGCTGGATGGCCAATGCGGACGGCTGGATCTATTGGTATAACCGGGGTTGGTACGACTACACCGGAACGACGCCCGCCGCCGTGGCGGGATGGGGCTGGCGATCCGTGCTCGATGCTGCGGTGCTGCCTGCGGTGATGGAGCGCTGGACCGGTGCGATCGCCAGCGGCTTACCGTTTGAAATGACCTTTCCTTTGCGCGCGGCCGACGGCACGTTCCGCCCGTTCCTGACCCGCATCGTGCCGGTGCGCGATTCCGGCGGCGCGATCACGCGCTGGTTCGGCAACAACGTGGACATCAGCGAGCAGCAGCGCACCGAGGCCGCCATACGCGAAAGCGAGGCGCGTTTTCGCGAGATGGCGGATTGCATGCCCATGATCGTCTGGACGGCGCAGCCCGACGGCGTAATCGACTACTTCAATGAGCGCTGGTATGCCTTCATGGGCGTGTCGCCGGGCGAAGGCGGCGACCTAAGCTGGGTGCCGATCCTGCATCCCGACGACCGGTCGCGCTGCAAGGCGACATGGGAGGCCTCCGTGCGCTTCGGCGAGGCATACGAGATCGAGTATCGCTTCCTCGACCGGGTGACCGGCGACTACCGCTGGTATCTCGGCCGGGCGTTGCCGGTGCGCGGAGCGTCGGGCTCCATCGCCAAGTGGTTCGGCACCTGCATCGATATCGATGACCGCAAGCGGTTCGAGGAGAAGCTGCGCCATTTGAACGAGGGGCTGGAGGCGCGCGTCCGCGAGGAGGTGGCGGCGCGCGTGGAGGCGCAATCGCGGCTGGCCCAGGCGCAACGCATGGAGGCGCTGGGCCAGCTCGCGGGCGGCATCGCGCACGACTTCAACAACGTGCTCCAGGCGGTTGTGGGCGGCCTGAGCCTAATTCAGCGGCGGGCGGACGACGCCGAGGTGGTGCGCCAGCTCGCACGCATGGCCGGCGACGCCGCCGTGCGCGGGTCCGCCATCACGGCCCGCCTGCTGACCTTCGCGCGCAAGGGCGAGCTGCAGACCGTGGCCGTCCCGCTCGTGCCGCTATTGGAGAACCTGCGGGAGATGCTGGCGCCGACGCTGGGTGTCGAGGTCGCCATAACGGTCGCGGCCGACCCGGAGGCGCCCCCGCTGCTCGCGGACAAGGCGCAGTTGGAGACGGTGCTGGTGAACCTCGCGGTGAACGCGCGCGACGCCATGCCGGAAGGCGGTGCGTTGACGGTGTCGGCCCACGCGGAGACGGTGCGGGACGCCTTGGCGCATCCGTGCGGCCTCGCGCCCGGTGCCTACTTGCGCCTGGACATGGCCGATACCGGCCGGGGCATGGACGCGGCGACCCTGGCGCGGGCGAGCGAGCCGTTTTTCACGACCAAGCCTTTGGGCCAGGGCACTGGGTTGGGGCTGGCCATGGCGCGCGGCTTTGCGCAGCAGTCGGGCGGCGGCTTTGCCCTAAAAAGCGTGCCGGGACAGGGGACGGTGGTAAGCCTGTGGTTCCCCCAGGCGCCGGGCACAACCGCCGTCGGCAGCGCTGGATGGGCCGGACCCGACATGGCGCGCCGTGCCCCGGCCAGGGCGCACGTCCTACTGGTGGACGACGACGCGATGGTGCGCGAGGTCATGGCGCAGCAGATGGAGGGCTTCGGCTATTGGGTCACCCAGGCATCGGACGGCTTGGCCGCCTTGGCCCGGCTGGATGAGGGCTTGCACATCGACCTCCTGGTGACCGACCTCTCGATGCCCGGCATGAACGGGCGGGTACTGATCGGGGAGGTGCGGCGTCGCCGGCCGAGCCTGCCTGCCCTGCTGCTCACGGGCTACGCAGACACCGACGGCCGGATCGGGGCCGACATCGAGCAGGACGAGGCAACGAAGCTGCTGCGCAAGCCGGCCTCGGGCGACGAGCTTGCCCAGCATGCGGCGGCGCTCCTGGCCGCCAAGGCGAAGGCGTCGCTGAGCTCCTCGTGAGACATCTTGAACGCGATGCGGGTGCCCGCCTCAAGGTCCGGCGCTGCTATTTCAGGAACTGCGCCGCGTTCGCCTTGGTCACGACGTCCAACCCGACATAGTTGATCGGCGCGACCGCCTGGCCCTTTTTCAACGCCAGCAGCATGTCCATCGCCTTCTCGCCCATCTCGAACGGCCGCTGCCCGACCAGCACCTGCGCAAAGCCTTGCTGCAGCAGCTCGACCTCGATCCGCAGCGTGTCGGGCATGATGAGGAACAGCTTGCCGCTGTCATACCGCGCGCGGTTAGCGTTCACGAATCCCTTGTACGCCTCGGGTGCGAACAGCGCCCAGCCGCCGACCGGCACCACGGCGTCCGCGTTCGGGTTGGCGGTCAACTGGTCCGAAAGCTGCTGGTTCGCCAGCGCCGAATCGTCGTTGCAATAAGACGGCGAACCCGGCGCGATCTTCCAGCCCGCCTTGGTCAGCACCTCGCCCAGACCCTTCAGCCGCTCGTTCAGGTTGTCGGCAGCCGGGCCGCCGGACTGCGTGATGTAGGTGCCGGGCTTCGGCTGGCGCTGAACAAGCTGGCGGCCGAGCTCGCGCCCCATCTCGGTGTTGTCGGTGCCGACATAGGCTTGGCGAGCCGACTTGGGTGCGTCGGCGTCGAAAGTGATGACGGCGATGCCCGCGTCGCGCGCCTGCTTGATGACGTTGACCGCCACGTCCGCGTCGGACACGGAGAGCGCCAGGCCGTCAATGCCCTGCGTGATCAGGTCCTGGACGATCTGCACCTGCGACGCCGGTTCATGCTCGACGGGCCCGCGGTAGACGCACTCGATGTTGCCGAGCTCCTTCGCCCGCTTCATGCAGCCGTCGCGCGCGAGGTCGAAGAATGGGTTGTTCATCGCCTTCGGCACCACGGCGAAACGCAGCGTGTCGGCGGCCGGGGCCGCCCGGACCAGCAGCACGCTCGAGATGCCAGCCAGCAGCAACGTCCTAAAGATACGCGTCATAGGTTCGTTCCCCCCGTTTTTTCGTTGTCGCGTCTATTGCGTCCTGGTCCGCAGGCGATCGACCAGGACGGCAAGTATGATGATCAGTCCGATCAGCGCGTCCTGCCAATACGCGTCGACCCGCCCCAGCACGAGCCCGTTGCGGATCACCTCGATCAATGCGGCGCCGATCACCGCACCGACCGGGCCGCCCGCGCCGCCCGCGAGGTTGGCGCCGCCGATCACCGAGGCAGCGATCACTCGCAGCTCATAGCCGCTCGCGAGGTTGGCCGGCGCCGAGCCCAGCCAGCCCACGAGCAGGATGCCCGTCAACCCAGCCGATAAGCTGCACAGCATATACGCGCCGACCTTGACGCGGGCCACCCGCACGCCGGTCCGCACCGCCGCCTGCTCGTTGCCGCCGATCGCGAACAAATGCCGGCCCCAGCTCGTGTGGTGCAGCGCAAATCCGAGCACCAGGGCGCAGACCAGCATATAAACGACCGACGCCGGCAGGCCGCCGAAATTGCCGTTGGTGAGCGCCAGGAACTCGGGGACATACGGGCCGCTGGGCGGCTGGCCGCGTCCCTGGGTGATCACGTAGGTCAGCCCGCGGCAGATCGACAGCATGCCGAGCGTGGTGACGAACGGCGACAATCCGACGCGGGCGACCATCATGCCGTTCACCCAGCCGACGAACGCCGCGAGCGCCAATCCCGCCCCGACCGGCACCACCAGCGCCGCCCAGGGCACCGCCGCCAGCCCCGAATCCGACACGAACCGCATCACCACCATGGTGCAGACGGCGGTGAGCGCCGTCACCGCGCCGACCGACAGGTCGATGCCGCCGGTGATGATCACCACCGTCATGCCGAGCGAAATCAGCGCGATGTAACTGAGGTTGCGCGAGATGTTCAGCAGGTTGCTGGCGTTGGTGAAGTTGCCGGCCAGGGTCGCGACCAGCGTGGTGATGATGATGAACGCCAGCGTGACATAGGCCGTCTGGCTGCTCAGGAAGCCGCGCCGATGCCAGGCCGCGCGCTTGATGTTGTCGAATTCGGGCGGGACGCCGGGTCCGGCGGTCTTGGACAGGCTTGCCATCAGGCGGCCGCGATGGCGCCGGTGATCAGTCCGGTCACCTCCTCGGGGCTCGACTGCGCGATCGGCTTGTCCGCCACCTTGCGCCCGCGCCGCATCACCACGACCCGGTCGCAGACGCTGAACACGTCCGGCATGCGGTGGCTGATCAGCATGACCGCGGTGCCGCTGTCGCGCAGCCGGCGGATCAGCTCCAGCACCTCGGCCACCTGCCGCACCGAGATGGCGGCCGTCGGCTCGTCCATCAGCACCAGCTTGGACTTCGCGAGCCGGGTGCGCGCGATTGCCACAGCCTGACGCTGGCCGCCCGACATCTCCCGCACGGTGTCCTCGGCACGGGTCTCGCTTTTCAGCTCGCGGAACAGCTCGGCCGCGCGCCGGTTCATCGCGCGGTGGTCCAGCACCCGCAGCGGCCCGAAGCGGCGGTGCAGCTCGCGGCCCAGGAAGACGTTGGCCGCCGCCGTCAGGTTTTCGGCGATGGCGAGGTCCTGGTACATCACCTCGATCCCGGCGTTGCGGGCGTCCGCCGGGCGATCGAAGACAACAGGCGCGCCTTCGAGGCGGATCTCGCCCTGGCTGGGCAGGAAGTTGCCGGCGATGATCTTGGTCAAGGTCGACTTGCCGGCGCCGTTGTCGCCCATCAGGCCGACCACCTCGGCGGGGCCGATCGCCAGGTCCATGCCGTCCAGCGCCCGCACCGCCCCGAACGACTTGCCGATCCCGGTGAGCTCCAGCAAAGGCGTGGCCAGGCCCAGCGCAGCGGACCCGGCGGTCTGGTCTCGGGCAGGCTCGGCATGCGCGACGTTCGGCACCTATTCCTCCCTCTCCGGTCGTCGCGGCCGGCTACTTCCGCACGCCGAACCGGAATACCGTCGTGCTGTTGAACGTCTGCCCCGGCTTCAGCTCGGTCGTCGGAAAGTTCGGCTGGTTGGGGCTGTCCGGAAAATGCTGCGTCTCCAGCGTGAACGCGTCGCTCTGGCGATACACGCCGCCGCTTCCGGCGTAGACGCCCTTCAGGAAGTTGGCGGTGTAGATCTGCACGCCGGGCTCGGTCGTCAGGCAGTCGAGCGTGCGGCCGGTCGCCGGGTCGTAGGCGCGGGCGGCAAGCTGCGGCATGGCCGCGTTGCCCTGCTTATTCAGGACCCAGTTGTGATCATAGCCCTGGGCCCAGATCAGCTGCTCGTCGTCGCTCCGCAGCCGCGCGCCGATCGCCGTCGGCTTGCGGAAGTCGAACGGCGTGCCTGCGACCGAGACATTCTGCCCGAGCGGAATGGACGTCTTGTCGGTCGGCGTGTACTGGTCCGCGTTCACCATCAGCATTTGCTGGAACACGCCGTTCGCCGACCCGGCGCCGGCCAGGTTGAAATACGCGTGGTTGGTAAGGTTCAGCACCGTGTCCTTGTCGGTGGTCGCCTTGTATTGGATGGTGAACGCGTTGTCGTCCGACAGCGTGTAGGTGACGCTCACGTCCAGCTTGCCCGGAAAGCCCTGGTCGCCGTCGGGACTGACCAGATGCAGCACGGCGCTGACGGCCCGGCCGGACTTCGCCCCCGGCTGCACCTCCCACACCTGCTTGTCGAAGCCCTTGAGGCCGCCGTGCAGTGAATTCGGCGGATTGTTGATGGCCAGCGTATAGTCCTGCCCGTAAAGGCTGAAATGGCCCTTGGCGATGCGGTTGGCATAGCGGCCGACCAGCGCCCCGAAGTAAAACCCGCCCTCGGCGCCTTTGCTCTCGTAGTCGCGCAGGCTGGAGAAGCCGAGCTCGATGTTCGCCGGATGCCCCTGCCGGTCGGGCGTGACGATCTCCGTGATGGTGCCGCCATAGCTCATGAACTTGACCGTGACGCCGTGGGCGCTGGTCATGGTCGTGAGGCTCACCGCCTTGCCATCCGAGGTCGTGCCGAACGGCGCCGTGCTCAGCGTCGCAGCAGCAGCCGGAATGGCCGTGAGGGCAAGAAAAGCGGCTCCGGCGAGGCGTCCAAGCGTCGTCATGCGATCACTCCCGTTCCGTGGTCAGAAGCTCCAACCGCCGTCCACCACCCAGGTCTGGCTGGTGCAAAGCCGGCTGTCCTCCGCCGCCAGCCAAAGCGTCAGCCGGGCCACGTCGGCCGGAAACACCTTCTCCTTGAGGCATTGCGCCTGCATCAGCTCCCGCTCGGCCTCCGGGGTCAGCCATAGCTCGATCTGGCGCGCGGTCATGATCCAGCCCGGGATGATGCAGTTCACCCGGATGCGGTCCGGCCCCAGGTCGCGCGCCAGGCCGCGGGTCAGGCCCTCGATCCCCGCCTTCGCCGTGGTGTAGGCTGGCATCCCGCCCTGGCCGACATGCCAGCTCACCGAACCCATGTTGATGATCGACCCGCTCCCGGCCGCGCGCATCATCGGCAGCACCGCCTGCGCCGCGAAGAACTGGTGCCGGAGGTTGACCTGCATCCGGTCCTCCCAGAACTCGACCGTCACGTCCTCGATGCGGTGGCGCTCGTCATGGGCGGCGTTGTTGACCAGCACCGAAATTGGGCCGAGCCGCTCGCCCACGGTGGCGATGGCCTGCTGCAGCGCGGGGATGTCGCGCAGGTCGACCGGCAGGAACAACGGCGCTGTGTGCCCTGCGCCGGCCAGCCCATCGGCGAGCGCCCGCCCTGCTGGCTCCTGCCGGTCCACGAAGGCGACCTTTGCCCCCTGCTGCGTGAAGTGCTCCACGAGCGAGGCGCCGATGCCGGTCGCGCCGCCGGAGATGAACACGACCCGGCCCTGCAGGCTGGGATAGCGGGCGAACTCGGTCATTTGGACGGCTCCTTTGCCTCAGGCTGTCTAGGCTTCAGCCGGTGCGCAGCGCGCGGTATTCCCGGCGCACGATGTCCATCAGCTCCGCAACCGACGTGGACTTCGCGCTGTTCTCGTATGTCACCGTGCCGCGCTGCATCAGCATGATGCGGTCGGCGATCTCCAGCGTCTGCGCGTAGTTGTGCATGATCATCACGATGGAGAGGTCCCCCGCCGCCTTCAGCCGCAAGATCAGGTCGATGATCAGCCCGGCCTCGCGTGCGCCCATGGCGGCGAGCGGCTCGTCCAGCAGCAGCACGCGCGCCTTGCTGTTGACCGCGCGCGCGACGGCGATCGCCTGGCGTTGGCCGCCCGACAGCCGCTCGACCGGCAGCGAGACGGACTGGATGTGCACGCCGATGCTTTCCAGCAGGACCTCGGCCTGCCGCCGCATCTCGCGGTTGTTCAACAGGCGGAACGGGCCGGGATAGAGGATCTCCCGGTTCAGGAACAGGTTGTGGTAGACGCTGAGCGAGTTCGCCAGCGCGAGATCCTGGTATACGCACTCGATGCCGAGGCTGCGGGCATGGTCGACCGACTGCAGCGTCACCTCGGTGCCGCCGACGAACAGCCGGCCCTCGGTCGCGGACTGATAGCCGGTCAGGATCTTCATCAGCGTCGACTTCCCGGCGCCGTTGTCGCCGAGGATGCCGAGGATCTCGCCCTGTTCCAAATGCAGGGACACGCCCTGCAGCGCCGTGACCGCGCCGAAGCGCTTGACGATGCCCTCGGCGCGCAATGCCGCGGCCATGCTCAAGCGCCACTGCGGCGCAGGCGGCCGACATGGATGTTGAACAGCATCGCGGCCAGGATCGCGCCCCCCAGGATGATGTTGAAGACGAACGCGTTGATCCCGATCAGCGTGAAGCCGTCGCTGAGCACGCCCAGCACGAACGCGCCGATCAGCCCGCCCACGATCGTGCCGGAGCCTCCGGCCAGCGGCGTGCCGCCGATCACCCCTGCGGCGACAGCCAGGAACATGATGCCGTTGCCGCCGGCCTGCGGATCGATCGAGGAAATGCGAAAGCTCTCCAGGATCCCGGTAAACCCAGCCAGCGTCGCCGCGATCATGAAGTTGCCGACCTTGAGCCGGTTGACGCGGATGCCTGCCTCCGCCGCGCCGATCGGGTTGGCCCCAGCGGCGATGGTGTGGAGGCCCCACCGGGTCCGGCGCAGCACGGTGTGCATCACCGCCACCACGACGAACGCCCAGATGATCTCGCTGTAGCCCCAGTTGCCGAAGATGGCGGCGAACAGCGGCTCCTCCGGCGACTCGACCGGCGTACCGTGCGACAGGGTCAGCGTCAGCCCATTCAGCAAAAAATTGCTGCCGAGCGTGGTGATGAACGACGGCACCAGCAGCGCCACGGTGATGAACCCGTTGCAGAGGCCGACCAGCGCGCTGGCCACCAGCGCCAGCAGCACCGCGGCGGGCAGCGGCACACCGGCCTGGTTGGCGAAATGCATGATGAACGGCGCCAGGGCGAACACCATCCCCGCCGACAGGTCGATCTCACCGCCGATCATCAGCATGATCTCGCCGCACGCGATGATCGCTGTCGGCGCCACGAACTGCGACAGGTTCTGCAGGCTGGCGTCCGTCAGCAGGAAGTCGTGGTTGGCATACTCGAAATACGCCACCAGGATAAGTGCCACGACGAGGATGCTGAGTTCCTGCCAGCGCAGGATCGCATCCAGCGCGCTCGGCCGAGCCGTCCGGGCGGGTCCGCTCACAGTTGGGCCCCTAGGACGCGATCGCTCCGGAACGCGGCACGATCTCGTGCTTGTCGGACTTGCCCTCGTAGCGGGTCGCGGTGGTCAGGTAGGCCCCGACGCTCTCCTTGGTGACGAACTTCAGCCCGGTGTTGCACTCACCGGGTCCGACCAGGCCGCCCGAGGCGAGGAAGGTGAACATCTGCATGACGGTGTAGAACCCCTGCAGATACGGCTGCTGATCGATGGTGAAATCCATCGCGCCGGCCTGGATCAGCGCCAGCGTGCGCGGCAGCAGGTCGAAGCCGCCGCCCTTGACGCCCTTGGCCGCCAGCCCGTGCTTGTTCATCGTCTCGGCGACGCCCTGGGTGGTGCCACCGTCGACGGCGAACATGCCCTTGACGTCCTGATGTCCGAGATAGAACGACTCGACCTTGGACAGCTCCTCGTTCACGGTGGCACCGGTCGCGATCACCTGCACGTCGTAGTTCTTGCCCGATTTCTTGATGGCGTCCTGCGCGCCGTCGATGCGTGGCTGGATGTTCAACGCGCCCGGCGTCGCGATGAGCAGCGCGATCGTGCCGCTGTCGACCATCTGCACGATGCGCTGCCCCATCAGCTGCCCGGCCTGATACAGATCCTGGCCGATATAGGCGAGCCGCTTGTTGACGCTGCCCGCAGGCGCATCGGCGTTGTAGGCGAATACCGGGATGCCTGCGGCTAGAGCGCGGTCGATCGGGGCGTTGAACGCCTTGGGATCGATGATCGGCACCGCGATTGCGCTGGCCTTTGCGGCGATGGCCGCGTTCATCGCATTGACCATCTCGGCCACGTCCGAGTTCGCCGACCCGGTCCACTGGTGGTCGCACCCGAGCAGGTCGCACGCGTCCTCGATGCCGTACTGCGTGGGCACGAAGAACGGGTTGGTCGTCACATGGTTGACGAACACGAAGCGCCAGCGCGGATGGTTGGGGAACGGGTTCGCGTCCGCAGCCTGCGCCGCCCGTGCCCCGGCCAGCAGCGCCATGGCCGAGCCGAGCGCCGCCCCTTGCAGCAATCCGCGCCGGGCTGGGCCGAACTGCGCACGCGAGGGAATGGTCAGGCCACTTGCGTCCTGTGCATCCGTCATGGCTTCGTCTCTCCCGCAGCTTTATTATTTTGGTGGTCGGTATAATGCTGCGCTTTGCGTTTATTGGCTGTCAAGCATAACGGAGGAAGCCCAATTCGAGACCTCGGCAGGATCGCTCGGCCCGGCGGGATCGCTCGAACCAATGCCCGCGCCCCGGCTTAACTCCGCGCTCATCCGGCGGGTCAACACCGCCCGGGTGTTCCATGCCCTGCGAAACCACCCTGGAAGCTCGCAGCGCAGCCTTTGCGCGCTGACCCAACTCGACGCCTCGACCGTGTCGAGCGTTGTCGCCAAGCTCGAGGCGGACCGGATCGTCAGGCGGCTCGAAAGCAACCGCAGCGGTCAGGCTGGCCGGCCGCAGCGCATGCTGCAAATCAACCGCGACGGCGGCGTGCTGATCGGCGCGGCCATCGAGACCGACAGCATCCGGCTGATCGCGACCGGGCTGGACGGCGAGCGGCGCGGAGCCTTGAGCTTGCAGCCCGGCAAAACCGTCGATGCCGCGCTCGAGCATCTGCACCGCGGGGTCGCCGAGCTCGTCGGCT
>CAZZWN010000062.1:0-15554 GCA_964657765.1 uncultured Acetobacteraceae bacterium | reverse complement strand
TGGCGCGTGCGCCGGGATAGCCGGGCCGCGACGGTCGGACCAGTCGCCCAGAGCAAAGTCCGAGGCGGCGAGGATTTCGGCAGGCTCCAGCCGCCCGAGCAGCGCCGGCAGGTCGCCAGCGGCGAGGGCCTGGGTCTCGAACAGCCCGGTCGAGACGTCGAGCCATGCCGCCCCCGAAGCGCCGCCGTCCTTGGCCAGCGCGAGCAGGATGTTCGGGCGGTGCGCGTCGAGCAGGCTGTCCTCGGTCAGGGTGCCCGGCGTCACCAGGCGCACGACGGCGCGCTTGAGCGGCCCTTTGCCGGTGCGTCCCTTCGCGGGCTCCATCTGCTCCGCGACCGCGACGCGGAAGCCGCGGCGGATCAGGCGCGACAGATAGGCCTCGGCGGCGTGGACCGGCACGCCGCACATCGGGATCGGCAGGCCGGCGTGCTCGCCGCGCCGGGTGAGGGCGATGTCGAGGGCGCTGGCGGCGGCCCCGGCGTCGGCGAAGAACAATTCGTAGAAGTCGCCCATGCGCAGGAACAGCAAGGCGTCGGGGTGGTCGGCCTTGAGCGCGAACCATTGGGCGATGGCGGGTGACGCGCCGGCGGCATTCGGAACAGGAAGCGACGCGCCTGTGGCGCTGGGGTGGTCCATCGACGCATAGTAACAAGTCATGCCGCACCTGCGAAGCGGCTGGGTTTCGCCTCCGGTTCCGCTAGCGTATGCAGACCGATCCCACTGGGCGCCCGCCCGGCCCGCTTCAGGAGACCGCTCATGGCTGACGGCATCATCGAACCGCGCTCAAGCCGCGTATCGGCCGAGGAGGCGCTGGCGCTGCACTCGTCCGGCCGGCCCGGCAAGCTCGAAACCCGCATCAGCAAGCCGCTGGTGACGGCGCGGGACCTCAGCCTCGCCTACTCGCCCGGCGTCGCCGAGCCCTGCCTGCACATCCAGCGCGACCCGGCGCTCGCCTACGACTACACGACCAAGGGCAACATGGTCGCCGTCATCTCCAACGGCACGGCGGTGCTGGGCCTCGGCAACCTGGGCGCGCTTGCCAGCAAGCCGGTGATGGAGGGCAAGGTCGCACTGTTCAAGCGCTTCGCCGACCTGGACGGCATCGACCTCGAAGTCTCGACCGAGGAGGTGGACGAGTTCGTCAACTGCGTGCGCTTCCTGGGCGCGGGCTTTGGCGGCATCAACCTCGAGGACATCAAGGCGCCGGAGTGCTTCGTCATCGAGAGCCGGCTGCGCGAGCTGATGGACATCCCGGTGTTCCACGACGACCAGCACGGCACCGCGATCGTGGCGGCGGCCGGGCTGATCAACGCCTGCCACCTGACGGGGCGCAGCCTGGCGGACACGAAGCTCGTGGTGAACGGCGCGGGCGCGGCCGCCATCGCCTGCATCGAGCTGCTGAAGGCGATGGGGATGCGGCCGGAGCACGTGACGATGTGCGACACCCGCGGCGTCGTCTACCAGGGCCGCACCGCCGGCATGAACCAGTGGAAATCGGGCCACGCGGTCGCGACCGAGGCACGCACCCTGGCCGAGGCGGTCGCGGGGGCGGATGCGTTCTTCGGCCTCTCGGTGCGCGGCGCGCTCACGGCCGACATGGTGCGCTGCATGGCGCCGCGGCCGATCATCTTCGCCATGGCCAACCCGGACCCGGAGATCACGCCCGAGGAGGCGCGCGCGGTGCGGGACGATGCGATCATCGCCACCGGGCGCAGCGACTATCCGAACCAGGTCAACAACGTGCTCGGCTTCCCCTACATCTTCCGCGGCGCGCTGGACGTGCGGGCCAGCACGATCAACGACGCGATGAAGGTCGCCGCCGCCGAGGCGCTGGCGGCGCTGGCGCGGGAGGACGTGCCCGACGAGGTCCACACCGCGTCGTCCGGCGGTGCGCGGCTGCATTTCGGCCCCGACTACATCATCCCGAACGCCTTCGACCCGCGGCTGATCAGCCATGTCCCGCCTGCGGTGGCCCGCGCCGCGATGGACAGCGGAGTCGCCCGGCGTCCGATGCAGGACCTGCGCAAGTATGCGCGCACCTTGTCCGGGCGGTTGGACCCGACGGCCAATGCGCTCGACGCCATCATGGAGCGGGTGCGCGCCAACCCGAAGCGCGTGGTGTTCGCCGAGGGCGAGGAGGACAAGGTCGTCCGCGCGGCCGTGGCGTTCCGCAACGCGGGCTACGGCACGCCGGTGCTGATCGGGCGCGAGGACCGAGTGCGGCAGACGATGGCCGGGCTGGGCCTGGGCGTGGCCGACGGGATCGAAGTGCACAATGCCCGCCTCTCGCAGCATAATGCGCATTATGTCGACCTGCTGTATGCGCGGCTGCAGCGGCAGGGCGCGCTGGCCCGGGATTGCCAGCGCATGGTGAACCAGGACCGCAACGTGTTCGCCGCCTCCATGGTGGCGGCGGGCGACGCCGACGCGATGATCACCGGGCTCACGCGGTCCGCCGCGGTGTGCCTCGACGACATCGCCCAGGTGATCGACACCGCGCCGGGCAGGATCAGCTTCGGACTGACGCTGATGGTCGGCGCGCAGGGCACCATCTTCATCGGCGACACGCTGCGGCACGAGCGGCCGACGCCGGAGCAATTGGCCGACATCGCCATCGGCAGCGCCGCCGCCGCCCGGCAACTCGGCCATGAACCCCGCGTGGCGCTGCTGTCGCACTCGACGTTCGGCAACCCGATGCACCGGACTGTGCACGGCATCCGCGAGGCGGTGGCGATCCTCGACGGCCGCGGCGTCGATTTCGAGTACGACGGCGACATGAGCCCCGACGTGGCGCTCGACCCGGCCATACGCGCGCTGTATCCGTTCTGCCGGCTGACGGGGAATGCGAACGTGCTGGTGATGCCGGGGCTGCATTCGGCGCACATCACGTCGAGGCTGGCCCCGCGGCTTGGCCAGGCCAGCACGATCGGGCCTTTGCTGCTCGGCCTGACCCACCCGGCGCAGATCGTGCCGATGAACGCGACGGTGAGCCAGATCGTGGATCTGGCCGGTCTGGCGGCCTATCAAGCCGTTGCCGCGGCGTGAACCCCTGATTGGAAGCAAGCGATTGAGTTCTCCAAGTGCCAACCCGCTGGCCGACGAGCGGCCGGCCGAGGTCGCGAACCGGCTGAAGAGCATATTCGCCGGGTCGATCGGCAATCTGATCGAGTGGTATGATTTCTACGTCTATAACTCGTTTGCGATCTATTTCGCCACTTCGTTCAGCAAGAGCACCGACCCGACGGTGCAGTTCCTCACGGTGTTCGGCATCTACGCCGTAGGCTTCTTTATCCGGCCGGTCGGCGGGCTGGTTTTGGGCTACTACGCCGACCGCAAGGGGCGGCGGGCGGCGCTGACCTTGTCGGTGACGCTGATGTGCCTGGGGTCCGGGCTGATCGCAGTGCTGCCGACCTACGCCATGGCTGGGATCATGGCGCCGTTGCTGCTGCTGCTGGCGCGCCTGCTGCAAGGGTTGTCGCTGGGCGGCGAGTATGCGTCGTCGGCGACCTATCTCAGCGAGATCGCCGGGTCGAAGCACCGGGGGTTCTACAGCTCATTCCAATACGTGACGCTGATCGGCGGGCAGGTCGTCGCGGCGCTGGTGCTGCTGATCATGCAGCAGTTGTTCGACGCGGCGGCGTTGGAGGCCTGGGCGTGGCGCATCCCGTTCGCCATCGGGGCGTTCGGCGCGCTGTATGGCCTATATTTGCGCCGCAACCTCGCCGAGACCGAGGAATGGAAGCGGGCGAGCCGGGAGCCGCGACAGAACCTGATTAGGGAGCTGCTGCGGCACCCGAAGGAGCTGCTGCTGGTGTTCGGCCTGACGATGGGCGGCACGACGGCGTTCTACACCTTCAGCACCTACATGCCGACGTATCTCGCCAATACGCTGAAGTTCCCGCGCGAGTGGGTGGCGGAGATCAGTTTTATAACTCTGATCCTCTATGCCGGTATGCAGCCGGTGTTTGGCGCCCTCAGCGACCGGATCGGCCGGCGTCCGGTCTTGATGTGGTTCGGCGTGATGGGCACGCTGTGCACGGTGCCCATTCTGACGGCCCTGCAATCCACCACCGGTTTCGCGCAGGCCTTGCTGCTGATCCTGGCGGCGCTGGTGATCGTCTCGGGCTATACGTCGATCAATGCGGTGGTGAAGGCGGAGCTGTTCCCGGCCGGGGTGCGGGCGCTCGGGGTGGGGTTGCCCTATGCGCTGGCGGCGTCGATCTTTGGCGGGACCGCGCCGCTGATCGCGCTGCAGTTCAAGGCGTCGGGGCATGAGAGCTGGTTCTACTGGTATGTAACGGGGCTCACGTTCCTGTCGTTGCTGGTCTACGCGCTGATGCGGGACACGAAGAAGCAGACCCGCATGGAGGTCTGATCCGGCCGCCTGGGCGCGTGCCGTCGCGGGACGGCACGCGAGGCAGGGTAAAAGTCCAGGCGAGCGGGCCGAGCCATAGCGAACGGCAAGCGGCACCCGCAATGAGGCAGGCGGGTCGCCAAGTGTAAATCAGATCACGGCTTCGGCCTGGCGAGGCGCCTCCGGCTTCGACGCGCCTTCGGTCAGCATCTCGATCCGGCCGGTGATCTGGCCGCCATCCTCGACCTGCAGGCGGCGGCATCGGGCGGTGCCGAGCACCTTGCCCGTGGCGCGCACGATCAGGTTGCCGCGGACGGTGAGGGTCCCGTCGATCAGCCCGGCGATCTCGGCGTCCTCCACCTCGACCTCGCCCTTGAACACGCCCCCCTCGGCAATCGCGAGCTCGGTCGCATGGATCATGCTGGCCTCGACCGTGCCCTCCACCACGAGGCGCTCGGCGTCGGCCACGGTGCCCTGGACGGAGATGCCGCGGCCGACGACCAGCGTACGCCGCTCGGCCGCCTCACGCACCCGGACCGGATGCACCCCGTTCTGCTGGCCCGGCTGCATGCTGGAGCCCTGCATTCCCGGGCCCTGGGTGCCCATCTGCACGCCGGGCCGGGGCGGGTTGATGAGCGTCGGCGCGGCGCCGCCCGGCGTTGGGCCGGACGTTGGCGTCAGGGCAGGGAAGGGATTGCGTGCCATGTTTTGGGCCTCCTTGGATGGAGCGGGACGGTAGGGAGGCACGCCAAGCCCGTTATCGCCGGGGTATGGCGTGCTGGACTGGCCGGCCATGAGGTCGCCGCCGAGCAAGCCCTCGGTGGCGCCTGGCTCATTGAGCGACGGCTCGCTGTCCCCTGGGTTGTCGGAAACGCTTTCGGGTTTGCGTCGCTTGAACAAGCGTAACCCCCTTCATTGCGGATGCGCCCCCCAATGCGGGTGCGGCCTCTGCGCGAGGGGTAACACGTTCCGATATCCGATCACAACCCTGTGTTAACGCCCGGCGCCGACGAAAACCGCGCGCGATTTCGGCCGGTTCAGCACGTGCACCATGGCGGCGATCCCCACCACCGGGACCAGCAGGTTGAGGCCCGGCACGCTGCCCGCAAGCGCCAGCGCAATCCCCTGCACCAGCACCGGCAGGCGTTGGGCCGCGTAGGTCCGCAACGCCTCGGGCCGGCCCATGCGGCGCATCGCGACGCCCATGAACAGCCCGCGGCCGATCGCCCAGCCGGCGACAATCCAGCCGAGCACGAGGCCGACGCCGGGCAGCAGGATCGCCAGGACCAGCGCCGCGAGTTGGAGCGCCAGCACCTGCGCGCCGAGCGCCACGCCGTCCCAGGCCTGCGCCACGATCGGCGCGCCGAGCGGTACTGGGAGGTCCGGGTAGAACCTCCGGTCCACCGCTGCGGCGATCCGGTCCATGTACAATGTGGAAATGAGCAGCGCGACCGGCACGAATAGCCAGAGCGCCAGCAGCGCCGCGCCGATGCCGCCGGCTGCCTGCGCCAGCCAGCCGAGCCAGCCCGGCTGCGCCACGACGCGGTCGACCGCCCAGATGCTGCCGGCCAGCAGCGCCAGGAAAACCGCCGCCGAGAGCAGCAAGCTGCGCCAGACGACGCCGAGGAACACCGGATCCTGCAGCTGGGCGATGGCGCGCGAGATGGGAGACAGCATGCAGGCGTCCTGGGGTTGAAGTTGCTGAGTGGCAGAGCACCCGGGTTGCGGGCAGGTGGGGCGGATGTTAGGCGCACGCCAGGGCCACACATGCCCGGGCTTCAAGTCATCGCGTCATATCAGGAGCGACCATGTCCCACGGCGTCACGTCCCCGGCAGCGAACGCGGCCCAATTCGACATCCTAGGGATCGGCAACGCGATCGCGGACGTGGTGGCCACCACCGCGGACGACTTCCTGTCGCGCCACGATTTGCGCAAGGGCAGCATGGCGCTGATTTCGGGCGAGCAGGCCGAGGCGCTGTATGCCGCGATGCCGCCGGGCCAGGAGAGCAGCGGCGGGTCGGCCGCCAACACCTGCGCCGTCGCGGCCGGCCTGGGCGCGCGGGTGGCGTTCATGGGCAAGGTGGCGGACGATCAGCTTGGCGCGGTGTTCCGCCACGACATCACTGCAGCCGGCGTGCATTTCCCGACCGCGCCGCTGCAGGGCCAGGCGCCCACCGCGCGGTGCCTGATTGCCGTCACTCCCGACGGGCAGCGCACGATGAGCACCTATCTCGGCGCCTGCGTCAGCTTCGGCATCGCGGACCTGGACGAGGCGTTGGTGGCAGATAGCGCCGTGACCTACCTCGAGGGCTACCTGTTCGACCCGCCCTTGGCGCAGGCGGCGTTCCGACGCGCGGCCGCCGTCGCGCATGGGGCCGGGCGGCTGGTGGCGCTCTCGCTTTCCGACGCATTCTGCGTGGACCGGCACCGGACGGCATTCCGCGAGCTCGTGCACGGCCATGTCGACATCCTGTTCGCCAACGAGGCCGAGGTCTGCAGTCTTTATGAGGAGAACGAATTCGAGCAGGCGGCGCAACGGGCCGGCGCGGAGGTGGCGGTCGCCGTGCTGACGCGGAGCGAGGCCGGGAGCGTCGTGCTCAGCGGCGCCGAGCGGGTGGAGGTGGCGGCTGCGCCGGTGCGGATGGTGGACACGACCGGGGCGGGCGACGCCTATGCGGCCGGGTTCTTGGCGGCACATGCGGCGGGGCGCGGGCTGCGCGCGTGCGGGGAGCTTGGCAGCCGGGCGGCCGCGGCGGCGATCTCGCAGATCGGCGCTCGTCCGACGGCCGACCTGCGGGCAATGATGGCCGCGCGTTGATGGCGGGGAAAGAACGCGAGCGGCGGAACCATCGATGCGGCCGTTCGTTACGTGATCGAGATGTGCTGTGTTCCGCACGCTGTCATAAAACTGGAGTAAACGTAGATGCATAAGAAATTACTGATGTCGGCGGCGCTGCTTGGCCTGGCCTCGGGCCCGGTCCTTGCGCAGAACACGAGCCCCACCACCACGAGCCCGCCAGCGCCGAACGAGAGCAGCGGCGTGCTGCCGATGCGCGGCCAGATGCATCACGGCGCGATGGCGGGTCCGCATGGCCGCGCCATGCCGGAGGACGCCAGCGCAGAAGCGACCGAGGCAGGGACCGGCCATGAGTATCGCGGCGGCGTAGGCTCGCCGTCGTCTGCCCGAGCGAGCAACATCGATCAGGCCAACACGCGCTCCGAGATCGCGCCGCGCCTGCCGGATCCGTCGGCTGCGTCCAGCACGCCCGAGGCCTATCTGGCGGCGGCGCAGCGCGCGTTGGCCTCCGGCAAGACCGGCGCGGCGCAGGAGGCGCTGGAACGGGCCGAAACCCGGGTGCTCAGCCGTTCGACCGAACAGTCCATGGCCACCAGCCCGGCCGATATGCCGATGGTGCAGCAGATCGGAGCGGCCCGCCGTGCGCTCGCCAGCCGCGACATGGCGGGCGCCAAGGCGGCGATCAGCGCTGCGATGGGCAACGGCACCTAGCCGAAACCACCGGCTCGCTTCGGGCTGGCCGAGTGCGGCCGGCCTGATTGTCTGCTCCACACCCACCCTGCGCCCCGTGTTCATGCGACCGAACTTGGGGTGCAAGGCGGGCATGAGGATTTTTGGCTCGCAACAATGCGTGGGTCCGCCTATGTGTGCGGTGCAACAGCCGGGGATCGCCCGGCTGCGCTGCGAAACGCGGGGCGCGGCCATGCCTCCGCGCCAACTCTATCTGCGACCAAGCCAGGCGCCAAGGTTCCCATGGACATCCGCAACATCGCCATCATCGCCCACGTCGACCACGGCAAAACCACCCTGGTCGACCAGTTGCTGCGGCAGTCCGGCTCGTTCCGCGAGCACCAGCAGGTCGCCGAGCGCGCGATGGACAAGAACGACCTGGAGCGGGAACGCGGCATCACGATCCTCGCGAAGTGCACGAGCGTGATCTGGAAGGGCACCCGGATCAACATCGTCGACACGCCGGGCCACGCCGATTTCGGCGGCGAGGTCGAGCGCATCCTGAACATGGTGGACGGCGTGTTGGTGCTGGTGGACGCCGCCGAGGGCGCGCTGCCGCAGACCAAGTTCGTGGTGACGAAGGCGCTGGCCCGCGGCATCAAGCCGATCGTGGTGGTGAACAAGGTCGACCGCGGCGACGCCCGGCCGGATGAGGTGCACAACGAGGTGTTCGACCTGTTCGCCGCCCTGGGCGCGAATGACGAGCAGCTCGATTTCCCGATGCTGTATGCCTCGGGCCGCCAGGGCTGGGCCGATCCGACGATGGACGGGCCGCGCAAGGACCTGTCGCCGCTGTTCGACCTGGTCATGAGCCATGTGCCGCCGACCGTGCTGGACAAGGAGGCGCCGTTCGCCATGGTGGCGAGCATCCTCGACTACGACAACTTCCTGGGCCGCGTGCTGACGGGCCGGGTCGAGCAGGGTAGGGCGCGGCTGAACATGCCGGTGAAGGTGCTGCGCCAGGACGGCTCGGTCGTCGAAAGCGGGCGGCTGACCAAGCTTATGGGCTACCGCGGCCTCGACCGGGTGCAGGTGGACGAGTGCGAGGCGGGCGATATCGTGGCGGTCGCGGGCCTCGAGGACGCGACGGTGCCGGACACCATCGGCGCGCCGGAGCTGGGCCATCCGCTGCCGGCGATCCCGGTCGATCCGCCGACGCTCGCGATGACCTTCCGGGTGAACGACGGCCCGCTCGGCGGCAAGGAGGGCAAGAAGGTCACCTCGCGCCAGATCCGCGACCGGCTGCTGCGCGAGGGCGAGGGCAACGTCGCGATCAAGATCACCGAGAGCAACGAAACCGACGCGTTCGAGGTCGCGGGCCGCGGCGAATTGCAGCTCGGCGTGCTGATCGAGCAGATGCGGCGTGAGGGGTTCGAGCTCACCATCGGCCGCCCGCGCGTTCTGACGCAGAAGAACGCGGAGACCGGCGACCGCGAGGAGCCGTTCGAGGACGTTCTGGTCGACGTGGACGAGCCGTATTCCGGCATCGTGGTCGAGAAGGTGAGCCGGCGCAAAGGCATGCTGCAGGACATGCGGCCATCGGGCGCCGGCAAGGTGCGGCTCACGTTCCACATGCCGAGCCGCGGCCTGATCGGCTACCACGGCGAGTTTTTGACCGACACGCGCGGCACCGGGATCATGAACCGCATCTTCACCGGCTACGAGCCCTGGGCCGGAACCATGGAGGGCCGGCGCAACGGCAGCCTGATCAGCAGCGAGGGCGGCGAGGCGATCCATTACGCCCTATTTTACTTGCAGGAGCGCGGCACTCTGTTCGTCGATCCCGGCGACAAGGTCTATGTCGGGCTGATCCTGGGCGAGAACAGTCGTGGCGCCGACCTCGACGTCAATCCGATCAAGGAAAAGAAGCTGACCAACGTTCGCGCCTCGGGCAAGGACGACGCGATGCTGCTGATCCCGCCGCGGCGCATGTCGCTCGAGCAAGCCATTGCCTACATCGAGGATGACGAGCTGGTCGAGGTGACGCCGAGCGCCATCCGGCTGCGCAAGCGCTACCTCGACCCCAACGAGCGCAAGCGGGCGGAGCGTCGTTCCGATAGCGAGGCGGCTTGACGGCCGCTTGATTGTCGAGGAACTTGCCCTTTTTGGGTATACTTCGACTTTGCACGGCGATTCTGTCCGGCTTACTCATTTGGAGGCATCGATGGCAAGCATGACACGACTACTCTCTCACGCGTTGCTTACCACGGCCATGGTTGGCGGCCTGGCTGCCGGATCGGCCATTGCGCAGGTGGTGCCCGGCGGCGCGCTGAACGGTCCGGCCGGCGGCACCGCAAGCACGACCGCCCCGAGCAACAACGAGGGCACCCCGGCCGGCGGCACAGGCACCCTCAGCACAACCCGCGTCGGCCCTAGCGGCGACGCGACGGGGACGACGACGACGACGCATCATCGCCACCGCCATAGCCATTCGCACCACCGCCGCCATCATGCCGCGCGCCCGGCGACGCCCGGCACCGGCGCTGGGACGACCGGAACTGATTCCAGTGCCGGCCTGAACGGGTCGAACGCGCCAGCCCGCTGAACGCCGCGCCTTCCCCCGGCGAGACGCCGCTTGCCGGGTGGGACGCTTGGGCGTCCTAGGACCTAACCTGCCCCGGCCATGATCACGCCGTTCGGACTATTCCGTAGCCGCGCGCTGTGGGTCATGGGTGCGTATGGCTTCTTTGCCGGGCTGCCGCTGGCGCTTTCGGGCTTCACCCTGCGGCAGTGGCTCAGCGAGGGCGGCACCTCGCTCCAGGCCATCGGCCTGACCGCAAACATCGGCCTTGCCTACACGCTCAAGTTCCTTTGGTCGCCGCTGCTCGACCAAGTGCGCCCGCCGCGCGGCCTGGCCGGGTTCGGACGGCGCCGCGGCTGGCTGCTCGCAATCCAGCCGCCCCTCGCATTGGCCTGCCTCGCGCTGGCATTCTCGGACCCGCAGCAGACACCCGCGCTGCTGCTGTCGGCCGCCGTCCTGATCGCGTTCCTGTCCGCCAGCCAGGATATCGTCGTGGACGCCTGGCGCATCGAAACCTTTCCGGAGCGCCTGCAGGGCATCGCACTCGCGGCCTACATCTGGGGCTACCGGCTTGCGCTGCTGACCTCCGGCGCGGGCGCCATCGGCCTGGCGAACGTCGTCGGCTGGCATTGGTCGCTGACCGTCATGGCTGCGCTCGTCGGCGCCGGCACGCTCGCGACCTTGGCGGCGAGCGAACCGGAGCAGCGCGCCACGGTCGGCCACGTCGAGGGCCTGCGCACCAGGTTGCGCACGGCGGTCGTCGAGCCATTCCGCGATTTCTGGCAGCGGCCCGGCGCCGGCCAGATCTTGGCGTTCGTCATGCTGTTCAAGCTCGGCGAGGCGCTGGCGCATACCATGGCGCCGCCGTTCTACCGGGACATGGGCTTCAACCGTGCCCAGGTCGCGCTCGCCACCGGGCCCTACAGCCTGGTCGCCAGCTTGCTCGGTGCGGCGGCGGGTGGCTGGCTCGTGGTCCGCATCGGCACCGGGCGGGCGCTGGTGCTGACCGGCTTCGTGCAGATGGCGTCCATGACGCTGTATTTCGCGCTGGCCGTTTCCGGCGGCGACACCCGGATCCTGCTGGCCAAGGTCATGCTGGAGAGCTTCGCCGAGGCGATGGCCGACGCTGCGTTCCTGACCTATCTCTCGGCGCTGTGCTCCAGCGCTTTCACCGCCACGCAGTACGCTTTGCTATCGTCGCTGGCGGCGGTCGGGCTGCGCACGGTCGGCGGATTGTCGGGGGTGCTCGCGGCGGCTGTCGGCTGGGTGCCGTTCTATGCGCTGACGATCTTCGCCGCGGTCCCGGCCATGCTGGTCATGCTAGGGCTGCTGCGGCGCTTCCCACCGGCTCGCCCTCAGGCAGCCAGATCGTGACGGTGGTGCCGGCGCCCTCGACGCTCTCGATGATCATCTGCCCGCGATGGCGGTTGACGATGTGCTTGACGATCGCGAGGCCCAGCCCGGTGCCGCCCACGGCGCGCGACCGCCCCTTGTCCACCCGGTAAAAGCGTTCCGTCAGCCGGGGGAGGTGGGCGCGCGCAATGCCGTGGCCGTCGTCCGACACAGACAGGATGATGCCCGGCCGGCTCGGCCAGCGACCGCCGGGGGTCGAGCGCTCGGCAGTGACCGTGACGATGCCGCCCTCACGCCCGTATTTCACCGCGTTGTCCAGCAGGTTCTGCAGGACCTGCTCCAGTTGGTCGTCGTCGCCCAGCACCCGCGGAAGATCGGGCGGCGCGCGGACATCGAGCCGTATGCGCCGTGCGGCGACCTGCGGCTCGAAACTCGGCGCGAGGCGCAGCACGAGGCCCTCCAGGTCGACCCGCGCGGCCGGCGCCTGATGCTCCGTCAGCTCGATGCGCGAGAGGCTCAGCAGGTCGTCGATCAGCCGGTTCATCCGCTGCGCCTGCTCGGCCATGATGCCCAGGAAGCGGACCTGTGCCGGTTGATCGTCTGCCGCCGGGCCGCGCAGGGTGTCGATGAAGCCGATCAGGCTCGCCAGCGGCGTACGCAGCTCATGGCTGGCGTTCGCCACGAAATCGGCGCGCATGCGCTCGACCGCGCGCTCCCGCGTGCGATCGGACAGCACGGCGACGATGCGGCCGCCGTCCGATAGCGGCGGGTCAAGCGCCATGACCGTCGCATACACCTCCCGCGCCACCGGGACCGGCAGGCTCAGCTCGGCGGCTTGGTTCTCCCCCTGGCTCTGTGCACGGTCGATGGCGGCGCGCAGGCCGGGGTGGCGCAGCACCGCCGCCATGTCGGCGCCGAACGCCGCCAAGGCGGCCGCGTTGGCGCGCTGCACCCGCCGGTCCGCGCCCAGCACGATCAGCGGATCCGGCAGCCGCTGGATGATCGCCTGCTCTGCCCGCAGCAGGCCCTCGACCTGGGCTGCCCGTGCCGCGAGCGACCGCGACAACTGCTCCGCCTCGCGCGTGATGCCCGCGGTCGCGGCCAGGAACGGGCGCTTGGGCGGTTCCGACTCCTGGTCGGTGCCGGAGTCGCGCAGCACCGCAAGCACGATGCGCAGATCCCGTATCCAGAGCTGTGCGAGGCCGAGCGAACCGACGAGGATGACGACGCTCGCCTCCATCGCCGACAGCCATGCGAGCTGCCCCAGGGCCGCAAGCGCAATGAGGACAGCGAGCGGCAAGGCGGCGTGCAGCGCTGCCGCTCGAATGGGCAGGCTCGCGTTCATGCTGCGCGCCGGCTACGTGCCCGGCGCAGAAAGGCTCTGGGGGGCCGGCTGCACGATATGCGCTCCGCTGCGGTCGATCTCGAAGATGGCGAGGCCGCGCCGAACCTGGCCGTCCGGCTGCAATGCCAGTACCCCGTCGGCTCCGGCAAAGCCCTCTGGCCGGGCGAGTGCGCCTGGGGTGAAGCCGCCCTCGGCTGCGACGCGGGCTATTCCGGCCGCATCGTAAGCCAGGCTGGTGAGCTCCCGCGGCGGCGTCTTGTATTTGGCGGCGTATTGCTGGTCGAACTGGGCGCGCTGCGCCGGGTCTGGGGCGGCATACCATGCGCCGGCGATCGCCGAGAGATGGGAAGCCTCACGCGCCCAGAGCGCCGGGCCCAGGATGCGGACATGGTCGGGGCCGATGTCATAGTACGGCAGCAGCGGCACGGCCTGGCCGAGCGACTCCCCCGCGGCGCCCAGCAGCAATGCGTCGAACGGCGGCGAGGCCTGCGTGGCGGGGTCGGTCGGCTCACGCGGCTTGTCCGCATCGCCGCGGGCGCGCGCCTCCTGCGGCTGCCCGTCGGTGGCGGGGTGCCGTGAGCTGTAGCCGGACGCGTCCTTCAACGCGGCATTGAGCGCCGCGAAGCTGCTGTTGTAATGCGTGACCTGCGGCGGCGGCAGGCCCGCGGCTGCGGCGACGGTCGTCAAGCCGCTGCTCATTGCGTCGCCGAAGGCATTTTTGGGCAGGACCGCCGCAACCCGGGTCTTGCCCTCGGCCTGGACGGCCAGCACCAGGCGCCGTACTTGCTGCGCGGGCGTGACCCCCAATGTCCACACGCCCGCCTGCGCCTGCGCCGCATCGGAGGTGAAGGCCAGGACCGGAACGCCGCCCGCTTTGGCTACCGGGGCAACCGACGCGGTCTCGCCCGCGGTGAGCGGCCCCAGGATCAAACCCGTGCCGGCGGCGATCGCCTGAGTAGCGGCATCCGCTGCACCGGCCGGAGTGCCGGCAGTGTCGCGTGCGTCGAGCGGAGGCGCGCCGGGCTGGTCGAGCGCGAGTTGGGCCGCGCGCAGCATGGCCTGTCCCAGCTCGGCATTCGGCCCGGTAAGCGGCAGCAGAATGGCGACGCGCCGGCTCGACCCGGCCGTAAGCGAATCTGCCGCCGCGCCGCCGACCGGCACCGGGCCATAGCCGGCGCGGCCCGGGTCGGCTACGCAGGCAACCAGGCCGGCCGCCGCAACAAGGAGCGTGAATGCCCGACCGAACTCTCCCTGCCCGAACCCACCCCGCCCGAACCCACGACGACGAACCATGCCCCGAACCCCTCGTTGACGATCCAGCCTCGGACGATGCGGCCTTCGATGATCCGGCGATGGACCTCGCGTCGTCTATTGCACCAGGTCTGGTGTTGGTTGCTACCCCGATCGGCAACCTAGCGGATATGTCGCAGCGCGCAGTGACTGCTTTGCGCCACGCCGACCTCATATTATGCGAGGATACCCGGACCACGGCGCGGCTTCTGTTGCATTATGGCATCACCGCGCGCACGTCGCCGCTGCACGATCATAACGAGGAAGGGCGCATTCCGGCGCTGCTCGACGCTTTGCGCCACGGCAGCCGGGTGGCGCTTGTGTCCGACGCAGGAACGCCGCTGGTGTCCGACCCCGGATACCGTCTGGTGCGGGCGGCGTTGACGGCGGGGCTGCCGGTTTCGGCGGTGCCGGGGCCGAATGCTGCGGTGATGGCGCTGGTGTTGTCGGGCCTGCCGCCGCAGCCGTTCCTGTTTTTGGGCTTTCCGCCCCCGCGCTCGGCGGCGCGGCTGGCGGCATTCGGCAGGCTCCGGGCGGCCGAGCGGGCCGGTCTGTCGGCGACGCTGCTGTGGCACGAGGCCCCGCACCGTTTGGCCGAGTCCCTCGCGGACCTCGCCGCGCAGTTCGGCGACCGTCCGGCCGCGGTCGCGCGCGAGCTGACGAAACGTTTTGAGGAGGTCCGCCGCGGCTCCCTATCAGAACTCGCCGCGCGTTACGCCACCACGGCAGCGCGCGGGGAGATCACGATCGTGGTCGGACCGGCGCCGGAGGATGCCGCCGACGCCGAGGACCTGGATGGTCATTTGCGCCGGGCGCTCGAACACCATAGCCTCAAGGATGCGGCGGCGATGGTCGCGACAGCGACGGGACTGCCGCGTAAGGTCGTTTATGCCCGAGCGCTGGCGCTCAGCCAGTCCTAACGGCCGGAAACGATCCGCTCGACCAGCTGCTTCACGGTCGGAATGAAGCCATTCGAATAGAATGGATCATTAGCGAACCGGTAGGCGTTGTGGCCGCTGAACATCAACTGATGCTCGATCGCCTCCGGCGTCTGGTCCTCGCGCCGCACCGATTGAAGCGTTTTCTGAATGCAAAAGCTGCGCGGGTCAGCCTTCTTGCCGTTGTCGTAGTCGGGCCCGTGCTGGCTCCAGTTGCTGAACCGGC
>CAZZWN010000061.1:258-15609 GCA_964657765.1 uncultured Acetobacteraceae bacterium | reverse complement strand
TCCTTGGTGAACGCCAGCCCGATCACGAACACCTCGACGACGCTGATCAACGCCAGCCCCGGCACCACGCGCGCAATGCGGGCGAACACATAATCCTCGACGCTCCGCTCCTGCAGCGACCGCGTCACCAAAAACCCGCTAATCACCAAGAACCCGTATACGGCAAGCATTCCCCCGAACCCGTAATGGAAATAGCTGCCGATCGGCTCCCAATCGAGACCTTTTAGCGAAAAACAATGGCAAAACACGACAGTAATCGCCAGCAACACTCGCAGAAGATCGAAGTTGTTGCATGACGGATTGAACCGCGTCGCAAACGTGTCGGCCTGCCGAGCCGGCGTCGCCGTCGCGATATCACCGTAGTTCAAAGCCGTCCCCTAACGCGAGCTGCTGAACACCAACCTTCGCTTCACACGGACGACACGGGATGAACAAACATTTCACGGTGAGGCGCAACCGGTCATTTTCCGCTTGCATCGTCGGCCCAGGCATCATGCGATAGCGCATGAGCGCATCCCCCGAACCCATCTGGCTCCGCAACCCACTCGCGATCTTGGCCGACGCGCCCGGCGGCCTCGTGGTGCACGACGGCCGCATCATCGAGCTGCTGCCCATCGGCGGCCTGCCGTCGACGCCCGCCACCGTCTTCGACGCGAGCCGCCACGTGATCATCCCCGGCCTCATCAACACCCACCACCACTTCTACCAAACCCTCACCCGCGCCTTCCCGCCCGCTCTGGACCGCACGCTGTTCCCCTGGCTGCAGGCACTCTACCCGGTATGGGCCCGGCTGACACCGCCGGCGCTGGAGGCCGCCGTCACCGTCGCCCTCGCCGAACTGCTGCTCTCGGGCTGCACCACCACCACCGACCACCACTACGTCTTCCCCGCCGGGCTCGAGAACGCCATCGACATCGAGGCCGCCGCAGCCTCGCAGCTCGGCATCCGCGCCGTCCTGACCCGGGGATCGATGGACCTCTCGGAGCGCAACGGCGGCCTGCCCCCCGACAGCGTCGTGCAGGACGCCGACACCATCCTGGCCGACAGCGAACGGCTCGTCGCCCGCTACCACGACCCCCGCCCGCACGCGGCGCTGCAGATCGCGCTAGCCCCGTGCTCGCCCTTCTCGGTCACCACCGGCCTGATGCGCGCGACCGCCGAGTTCGCCGCACGCGCCGGGGTGCGGCTCCACACGCATCTGGCCGAGACCGCCGATGAGGCAGCATTCTGCCAAACGCGCTTCGGCTGCTCGCCGCTGGACTACCTGGACGACTGCGGCTGGCTGCGGCCCGGCACCTGGCTCGCCCACGGCATCCACTTCTCGCCCGATGACATCGCACGCCTGGCCAAAGGCGGGGTCGGTGTCACCCACTGCGCCTGTTCCAACCAACTCCTCGCCTCCGGCACCTGCCCGGCCTGCACGATGGAGCAGGCCGGCGTCGCGGTCGGCCTAGGCGTCGACGGTTCGGCCTCCAACGATGCGTCCAACATGATGCAGGAGGTGCGGGCGGCGTTCCTGTTGCAGCGGCAGGCGAACGGCATCGAAGCCGTCAGCCACCTCGACGCGCTCCGCTGGGCGACGGAGGGCTCCGCCGCCTGCATCGGCCGGCCGGAACTGGGCCGCATCGCGCCTGGCGTGGCTGCCGACCTCGCCCTGTTCCGCCTCGATGAGCTCCGCTTCTCCGGCGCAGGCGATCCGTTGGCGGCGCTCGTGCTCTGCGGCGCGCATCGGGCGGACCGGGTGATGGTGGGCGGGCGCTGGGTGGTGGCCGACGGGGCGATCCCTGGCCTAGACATCCCGGCGCTTATGGCCCGGCATGGACATGAAGCCGCAGCGTTGGCGCAGGCGAGCTAAAGCCTTTTGAATGTAGATGCTTGCGGCAAAACCTAGGGTTGCAAGTGCCCCAATACATATTCGCACCCTGGCACGACTTCTACACCCTCGTCGGAACGGCAGCGGCAACGCTCGTCGGGCTTATGTTCGTCGCCGCGTCGGTCGGCACCGGCGTATTCACCAGCGAACGGCAGGTTGGACTGCGCACCTTCCTCTCGCCCACCGTCGTCGCCTTTAGCGTCGTGCTGGCGGCGAGCCTGATCGGCGTTCTTCCCATATCCAACTGGCGCCCGCCCGGCTTTCTCCTTATGGGTATTGGGCTGCTCGGAGTGGTCTACTCATGGCGGGTATGGCACCAGATGCTGCACGGCGGCATTGTAGAGTCGATCGACCTGGAAGACCGCGTCTGGTACACCATAGTCCCCGCAATGGCCTACCTCGTCTTGGCGATCGCGGGTGCCGCACTCGGTATCGAAACGGAAACAGCCAGCGCAGTCTTGGCGATCGGCGTCTGCTTGCTCCTGCTCGCCGGCATCAGGAACGCCTGGGACATGACTACCTGGATCGTCCTGCGCCGGCAGGGATGAAGCCCGCCGCAGCGTGATATCGATCAAGGCGCCCCTCGTGTCCCAAAGCCGCTCCATCGTCCGCCTACTGCCCGGCCTCCTGCTCTGCCTCCTGGTCACAGCCATTGCCGGCGCTCTCCAGGCCGCCGAAATATGGATCGCAGGCGAGGCCTACCTCGAGGCGCTCGTGCTCGCGATCCTGCTCGGCGTCGCCATCCGCACCGTCTGGACGCCGGGGCCACGCTGGCAGCCCGGCGTGGCATTCAGCGCCAAGACCCTGCTCGAGATCGCCGTCGTGCTGCTCGGTGCGTCGGTCAGCGTCCGCACCGTGCTGGCGCTCGGGCCCGAGCTGCTGGGCGGCATCGTCGCCGTCGTCGCCGTCGCGATCGCCACCAGCTACGGCATCTGCCGCGCACTCCGGCTGCCGCAGCGCATGGCCATCCTGGTGGCGTGCGGCAACTCCATCTGCGGCAACTCGGCCATCGCTGCGATAGCACCAGTCATCGGCGCCAACGGCGACGACATCGCATCCTCCATCGCCTTCACCGCGGTGCTCGGCGTCGTCGTCGTGCTCCTGCTGCCGCTGCTGGTGCCCGTGCTCCTGCTCTCGCTGACGCAATACGGCGTGCTCGCCGGCCTGACCGTCTACGCGGTACCCCAAGTATTGGCCGCGACGCTGCCGATCGGCGAGCTCAGCAACCAGGTCGGTACCGTCGTCAAGCTGGTCCGCGTGCTGATGCTCGGTCCGGTCGTGCTCTGCCTCTCCCTGCTCGCCCGGCGCCTGCGCGACAAGCCCGCGCCCCCCATCACCGCAGGCAATCGTCCAGCGCGCACCGGCCCCGCGCTGCACGAACTGGTGCCGTGGTTCATCGTCGGCTTCCTGATCGTGCTCGCAATCCGCTCGCTGGGATTGATCCCGGAAGCCATGCTGCCGCCGATCAAGACCGCCGCCACCCTGCTCACAACGGTTTCCATGGCGGCACTCGGCCTTGGGGTGGACATCCGCGTCGTGGCACAGGCCGGCCTGCGCGTAACCGCCGCCGTCACGCTATCACTGGTAGTGCTGGGCGCCATCAGCCTCGGACTGATCCGTCTGCTGGGCGTGGCCTGATGCGTACGCCAGTTCCCACGACCGCTCGAACACCGAAGTCGTATCTTCCGGCTTCGGCGCGGTAATCCAGTCCCGCACGGGCCAAACCTCGTACGCGAGACCCCGTCTCAAGCAGCCTTGCCCCGAGCAAGCAGCTCGGCATACTCGATCGCCTCCACCAGGCTCTGCTCGTTCGCCAGGCCCTTGCCCGCGATATCGAACGCAGTGCCGTGGTCGACCGACGTGCGGATGATTGGCAGGCCCAATGTGATGTTGACCCCCGAAAGGTCGTTCCACTTCCCCGTCGCCGGGTCGATCTCAAAGCCGAGCAGCTTCACCGGAATATGCCCCTGGTCATGGTAGTTGGCGATCACCGCGTCGTATTGCCCAGCGCGCAGTTTCACGAATACCGTATCGCCCGGCACCGGGCCGACGACATCCTGACCCGCCGCCACCGCCTCCGCGATCACCGGAGCCGCCACGTCGATATCGTGCCGGCCGAACAGCCCGCCCTCGCCCGCATGCGGGTTCAGCGCCGCAACCGCAATGCGCGCCCGCCCCAGCCCTAACCGAACCAGCGCGTCATGCGTCAGCCCGATCACTCGTCGCAGCCGCTCCGGCGTCGCCCGCTTCGGCACATCCTCCAGCGCGATATGCGTCGTGACGTGGCTCACCCGCATGTTCCCATGCGCCAGCATCATGCATGAGCCGGACGCGCCGGTCAGCTCCGCCAACATCTCGGTATGACCGGGATAGTGGTAGCCAGCCCGGTTCAGCGCCTCCTTGTTCAAGGGCGCCGTGACAATGCCGGCGACCCGGCCCGCCTGCGCCAGCCGCACCCCGCGCTCCACCGCCTGGAAAGCAAAACGGCCGCCATCCGCCGAAAGCACGCCAGGCACGATCGGCTCACCCTCCGGCCCTGCCTGCAGCGCGCACAGCGCCGGCCATTCCGCGTCGCCCATCCCCACCTCAGGAATGTCGCCCCCCAGCGCAAACTGCCGTTGCGCCCGCTGCAGCGCCGCATTGCTGCCAATGACAATCAGGCGCAGCTCACCGGCCTCGATACGGGGCCGCAGCCGCATCGCGGCCTTGACGATGATTTCGGGGCCGATCCCAGCCGGGTCGCCCATGGTGATCGCGAGATGCGGCGCAGCCATCATGCAGTCCTCTCAAGGATAAGCTCGCGAAGCAGGCTACGGCCCCCGAACCCGCCAGATTTGGAGACGACAACGACGCCATCCCATCGCCCCCCGCGCAAGACGGACCACGGCACGCCCGGCGCGATGCGGCCCTGCGCCTCCAAGCTGTGTGCGCCCAACGCCATACACAAGCCGCGCAGCGTCTCGCCCCCCGCCGCCAGCAGCGTTCCCGGCCTCCCCATCCCGCGCACGACGTTCGCGAGTTCGGCCGCAATGCATCGCGCCGCCTCCTCGCGCCCCATACCGGGCGGCAGGGCGACGCTGGCCAGCGCCACGCCGTCGGCCGCGAGCCGGCGCGCAACTTCCTTCTCACCAGCCGGCAGCGCAACCCGATACGGCGCACAGGCCGCGAGCTGGTCCGCAGTCGCTGCCTGGTCCGAACCGAACAACCCCAGCACCGGCGACGGCACCCCGCCCAGCGCTGGCGCTTCCGCACCGGCCGCGAGTGCCTGAGCCAACCCGCCGCTGCCGCTCCAAAGCAGCGGCCCAGCCCAGCGCTGCCCCGTGGCGACAACCCGGCGCAGGTCATCATCCGTCTCCGCATCAAAGACGCTGACCCCCGGCAGCAGCCCAGCATCGAGCCTCCCAGCCTGCGCCTCGACACCCTCGGCCCGCAGCATGGCCACGATATCGCCGCCGACACTGGACCAGCGCCCGTCTCCATCCCGCGCAAACTGCCGCCCGCCCTGCGTGACCCGCCCCTGATGGGGGAAAGCCGGCGCCAGCACGCAGCACGGCCAGCCGCCCGCCCGCACGCAGGCCGCCAGCTCGGCAACCGTCGGACCCCTCAGCAGGCTATCGATTTTCTTATACGCGATGCTCGCCGTTGACAGGTTTCCCGTCAAACCAGCCACGATCTTGGCCGCAGCCAATAGGCCCAGCTCCCGCGTGCCGCTATCCAGCGCAGCGCTGGCCGGCAGGACGGCCGGAATGGCGCCATGCCAGAACACCGGAACCGGGCCAACCAGCCCAACCAGCTCGGCCGCAGTGTCCAATGCGCCCGTCAGATCGTCGGCCAGCAGCCGGAGCGAGGTCATCCGCATAGCCCGTATTGCAAACGCCATCAGGTGAATAGCAAGCTACCGGCATCCAACAAGCCAGGGAACACCCGCCATGACCGACGAAAGCCTATTCGACCGCGGCCTGAAAATCCGCAAGGAGGTTCTCGGCGAGGACTACGTAAACAAATCCATCGCCGGCGCCGACGACTTCACCCGCACCATGGCGGAGTGGTCGACCGAGTTCTGCTGGGGCGCCCTATGGTCCCGCCCCGGCCTCGACCGCCGCAGCCGCAGCATCGCCAACCTCTCGATGATCAGCGCACTCAACCGCCCAAACGAACTCAAGCTGCACGTCAAGGCCGCAATCAAGAACGGCGTCTCACGCGACGAAATCAAAGAGGTCCTGCTGCAGGTCGCAGTCTATTGCGGCGTCCCCGCCGGCATCGACAGCTTCCGGATCGCGCGCGAGGCGTTCAAGGAACTCGACGCCGAGCCCTCAAGCAAAGGCTGAGCGAACAGCCTCACTCGGTCGGCGGCACATCCAGCCGGACGGCGATGCCTTCAAGCTCCGGACTCGGAGCCGGGTAGCGCCGCATGACCAGCGGGTCGTGGCCGGGCACGATATGCCGCATCGAGGGGGCCGCCGCCCGGACCCGGTCAAAGCTCTCCAGCGCCTCCGCCACGCTGACGCAGACCGGAAACGGCCGGCCCGCCTGCATGTTCTCATAAAAATGCGCGACGTCGGAGGCGAGCACCACCACGCCGCGCTCAGTGTTGACGCAAACAAACTGCAGGCCGGCCGAGTGGCCCGGCGCCGGATGCAGCGTGACGCCCGGACAGAGCTCGACCACCCCATTATGCAGCCGCACCCGCCCCGCATAATTAAGCCTCACGACATCCACCACGTCCTCGACCTCGAACGAATGGCGCAGATGGGCGTAGCGCATGTGCCGCCCCACGGCGAAGTGCAGGTCGGGCTCCTGCAAATGGAACTCAGCCGCCGGAAAGCGGTGCAGGTTGCCAACATGGTCGTAATGCAGATGCGTGAGGACAACGTCCCGAACATCGCCCGCCTGCACGCCAAGCAGTTGCAGCGCGTCGACCGGGCAGCGCAGGAACGTCCTCTGCCGCTGTGCGGCGACCTCGGCCGTAAAGCCACAGTCCACGACGACCGCCCGCTCCGGCCCGCGGATCAGCCAGACGAAATAGTCCATCGGCATCGGCCCGTCATGCGGATCTCCGCCGATAAAATGGTCGGACCGCCTCGCGTCGCGCATGGCGTAGCGCAGCGCAAAGACCTCATATTTCGGCGCGTCGTCACGCATGGACGTCTCGGCTCAGCTTAACCGCCGTGCTACGCGCTTTGCAGTAAACTCCGCGCCACATGCGAAGCGCAACAGAGGGCCGAAGCAATTGGCGGCAATAGGCCCGACAAAGAACAGCCCCGGAGCGCTCGACTCGAACCAGGACGACAACGCCGGAGCGCCAGCGACCGTGGTGATCCGGCGGCGCAGCGCCTCGTCCAGAAACTGCAGGCGGCCAAGGTCGACCTTGTATCCCGTCGCAGCGATGACGTGATCGACCTCAAGCCGGCCAGTCCCTGTCGGCGTGGCCAAATCGAGCGCCGCGCGGCCATTGCGGGCCGCCGCTCCCGTGATGCGCACATTCGTCTGCACCGCTACCCCGGCCTCAACCTGATCACGCACGAACCAGCAGGGCGCCGGACCCAAGAACCGCTGCGTGACCGAAACCCTGAACTTCTCCGGCATCGCGTGAAAAACGAGCGGGGCCTCGGCGCAGAGCACCTGCTTCCACCCGTGCCCAAGCGCCGTAGTCGGCCGCATCATCCGCTCCTTGCGGCTGCGCTGCGTCGGCGCCGAATGGAAGCGCAACGCCGGACGCCTGGTCAGCAAGTGCGTGACCGCGCCCGCCTCGGCCAGCAAAGCCGCGCAATCCGTCGCCGATGCCCCGCCGCCAACCACCGCGACGGTGCGGCCGGCAAAGCCCGAGAGGTCATGATGCGACGACGAGTGCGACAGGTGCTCTGGCGGCAATCCCGCCAAGACGGGTGCGACATGGGCATAATAGCCGATCCCCACGGCGCAAATTACGCGCTTGGCCCCAATCCGCTGGCCGTCCGCCAACGAGAGCTCGAACTCGGAGCCGGATTGCCGCAGCGCGACGACCGACCGATCCTCCAGCATCGGCACATACCGGCGGGCGAACTCCTGGCCATATTCGGCAAAAGTCTCACGCTCGACCGGCAATCCGATATCGGCGTAGGGAATCCCCTTTTCCCGACAAAAACGCGACAGCGGATACTCGCCCGTCGGATCATAGAGCCTAGAAGCGAAACCTTCCGATTTCAGCCGCATGCGAGCCGGCATCTGCATACGCCAGGTCTGCATGGGCGTGCCGAACACGCCAAGCTTCAGCCCGGCCGGGGCGAGATGCGCTGCAACCGACAGCCCATACGGACCAGCCCCAATGATTGCTACATCGTGCGAAATACTGACCATACATTCGAATACGTGATGAAAAAGGAGCTTGTCAATGTCGTTAAAATAAAATTATTATCATCCAAGCTAGTCGCTTCAACCATGACGTTGTGCAGTCGAATTGAATCAGATTAGTCCCCAGTCATGGGCCTTAATGCCCAACTCCTGCGCCTCGGTCCTTCTCGTCACCACCTGCTGGTGGCCGTTCCTTGCGCGTTCCGCCCACTTATTAGTGCAGGCGGGCTGCAAGGTGACCGTTCTCTGTCCGCCTGGCCATCCCGTCCAGGCCGTGCCTGGTGTCATTTCGCTCAGACAGAGCGCCTTCCGCCCAACCCAGGCCCTATCTGCAGCCATCGCCGCCTGCCAGCCGGTATTGATCATCCCAGGCGACGACCGCGCCGTACTCAGCCTGCATCGCTTGCACCGAACCGGCTCGGATGCCGAACGGCATCTTGTCGAGCGCTCGCTGGGTCCCCCGCACGGCTATCCCGCCGCCACCTCCCGCCTGCTTCTCCTGGCCCTAGCCCGCCGTCTGCATATCCCGGTTCCCGACGACCAGGCCATCCTGACGCACGCCGATCTGGACGACTGGATCGACCGCACGCCCGGCCCGTGGGTGCTCAAGGTCGATGGGTCCTGGGCCGGCGCGGGCGTGCAGATCGCATCCACGCGCGACCAGGCGCATCGCGCCCTGGGCACGCTGGCCGGCCGAGTGAACAGCCGCGTGGCGCTAACGCGTATGTTGGTCAACCGCGACCCATTCAGCGCCGCCGACTGGCTCCATCGCCAACCAAAGCAAATAAGCGCCCAACGCTTCGTCCGCGGCTGGCCCGGCAATCTCGCCATGTTCTGCTGGGATGGCGAGATCCTGGCCGCCAACGTCGCCGAGGCAGTCGCGTGCGGCGGCGCGACCGGGCCGTCGACCATCATCAGGCTGGTCGAACGGCCTGATTTCATCGAGGGCGCCCGGCGGCTAGCGCGCGAACTCCGGCTTACCGGCTTCCACGGCCTGGATTTCATGGTCGACGAATCGACAGGACGCGCACTGCTGATTGAGCTTAACCCACGGCTGACCGCCCTGTCGAACATCCGCATCGATGCCGCCCGCGACCTCGTCGGCGCCGTTGTCGCAGTGCTGACTGGCGCCCCCTGCGCGCCGCCGGCAACCAGGCCCGAAACCGAGTTGGTCGCGCACTTCCCAAGCGCATGGCAATGGCATCGCGATGATCCGCGCCTGGCGGCCTGCTTCCAGGACGTACCCTGGGAGGAGCCGGCGCTCATGGCCGAAATGCTCCGCCCAAGCTGGCCCGAGCGCCCGTTGCTGGCCCGGATGGAGGCGGGCTCGCGCCGCCTCGTGCGGCGGGCCCGCGCCTGGCGCAACGCACGCGCGGCGCGGACCTCCGAGCCTGTACTGGCAAAAACCCGCTGACAGCGTCCGCGCCGCCGCGCATCCGAGTCCCGCGCATCTCCGTTCTCATTCCCGCTTATGATGCGGCGCACTGCATCGCGGGCGCGATCGAATCGGTTCTTGCGCAGACCGAGCGGGATTTCGAGCTCCTGGTCATCGACGACGCGTCGTCGGATGCAACCGCGGCGCTAGTCGAGGCCGCGGCAGCGAATGACCCGCGCATTCGCCTGCTCCGGGCGCCGACCAACGGCGGCCCTGGCCTTGCGCGCAACCAGGGGATTGCTACCGCAACGGGCCACTGGATCGCGCCGCTCGACGCCGACGACCGGTTCCACCCGCACCGGCTGGAGCGGCTTGCGCAGATTGGCGAGCGGCAACAGACCGATATGGTGGCTGACAACCTTATGGTGTGCGCCGGGGCTGAGCCGGCATCGCGCGTTCCTATGTTCCCGGCCGGGTTCATGCCACCCTCGCTCTCCCTCGACGCGCTGGCGTTCGTCAGGGGCAACCTGGGTCCAAAGGCCAGCGACCGCGTCGCCTATGCCTTCTTGAAGCCGCTGATCCGGCGTTCGTTCCTGCTGGAAAACGCCATCGCCTACGACGCGGCCCGGTTCGCGGAGGACTACCTGCTCTATCTGCGCTGCCTCCTGCACGGCGCACGCTGGGCACTCACGCCCGAGCCGATGTACGACTACGCCGTCCACGCAACCTCGCTCACCGCCAGGCACTCTGCCATCGACCTCGTGCACCTCGCCGCCGCCGAGCGCGCCCTGCTGCGCCATCCCGCCGTGGTCCGCGAGCCTGCACTGCGACGCAGCCTGGCGCGGCATGCGCGCTCGGTAGAGCAGGCGCTGGCATGGTTTCAGTGCGCCACGGCCATCAAGGCGCGCGACCCGGCCGGCCTGCTGTCCAGTTGCGGCCGCGATCCACGCAACCTGTTGCATATCGGCCGCGAAGCCATTCGCGCGGTCGCTCGGGCCTGGGCCAAGCGTGCGGCAAGGGCGGCTAATTGAACGCCGGACGCTCCTTGCCGCCCAGTATCGTCTTGCCGACTAATATCAGAGAGTTGCATGGGTTCATCTTGCGCCCAGCCCGCCTGGCCAATACACAGCCAGCGCGGGGTGTAAGTGGATCAACGTCATAGAGGCAACCCAAAAGCATCGCGGGCCTAAGGAGCGCAATCCTGAAAGCCCCGTGCCTGAAAGCGTGGAACCGACAAGCCGGGCGCAGAACGCGTCCACGCTCGGGCGCCGCGCGCTGCATGGCCTGGTCTGGATGCTGGCGCAGAACGTCGCCGCCCGCGCCTTCAGCATCGTCAGCCAGCTCGTGCTCGCCAGCCTGCTGCTGCCGGCCGAGTTCGGCCTCATCGGCCTGACCTACACCGTCACCAGCGTCGCCGCGACCCTGACCAACGTCGGCATCGAGGATGTCCTGATGCAGCGTCAACGGGCACTGCGGCTTTGGACCGGCGCTGCATTCTGGATCATCTTCGGCCTGGCATCGCTCGCCGGTGTGCTGGTGGTCGCCGCCGCGCCGTTGGCCGCCGCCGCCTACAAGGCGCCCGGGCTGGTCGGCCTGCTCGTCGTCGCCGCCTTGGCCATGCCGATCAATGCCCTCGCCAGCGTGCCCGGCATGATCATGCGCTCCCGAATGCAGTTCGGCACCCTCGCCATCTATGGCACGGCCGAGATGTTCGCCCAGGCGCTCATGACCATCGTCTTCGCCTGGGCCGGCCTCGGCGCCTACAGCTTCGTCATCCCGGCCCCGATCCTCGCCGTAGCTCGGACGCTGATCTTCTGGCGGCTGGTGAAATCCGGCACAAGCCTCCGCCCCATGCGCAAACGCTGGAAATACGTCGTCAACAACACGGCCGCCATCTTCCTGACCCGCATCATCATCACTTTCATCAACCAGGGCGACTACATGGTCCTCGGCCTGGTCGCGACCCAGGACATCGTCGGCGGCTACTACTTCGGCTTCCGCCTGGCCGCCCAACCGCTCTGGATCCTCGCCGGCAACTTCAGCGGCGTCATCTTCCCCGCTCTGGCGCAACTGAAGGGCGACCCAAAACGGCAAGGCGCCGCCGCGCTCAAGGCCTCCAACCTGCTGTCGTTCTGCGTCATGCCGCTGGCGATGCTGCAGGCCGCCGCCGCGGGGCCGCTGGTCGCCAGCCTGTTCGGCCACAAATGGCTGACCTCCATCCCAATCATCCAACTCCTCAGCATCGGCCTCGCGTTCGACGCCGTGTCCTGGGTCGCCGGCTCGTTGCTCAATGCGCGCGGCGAGTTCGGGGTGGGGCTGCGCTATTTGCTGATCCAGGGCCCCCTGTTTTTCCTCCTGGTCACGATTGGCGCAAGGCTCGATCAGGCCATCGGCGTCGCCTGCGGCGTCTGCGCCTTCTACGCCATCTCGCAGCCGGTCTACGTCTGGGCCGTCTACCGGCGCCTGGGCATCGGCGCGCGTGCGGTCGCCATGATCTATCTCCGTCCCACGGCCTACGCCGGAGTGGCGGTCGGCTTGGGTCTCCTGGCCTCGATGCCGCGGTGGTTCGAAGGCAATCCGCTCCTGCGCGTGCTGATCATCGGCGTCGTCGGGGTCGGCATCTACGCCGGGCTCGTACGTTGGCTGGCGACCGAGGTATGGAGCGAATTGCGCGACCGCGCCACCGGCGCGCTGAGGCGGTAGCAGCTGTTCGTTCCCCCGGCTGTTCGTTCGCCGCCACCGCGCCCTATCATGGCGCGGCCAAGCAGGGAGAGGCGGCCATGGAACAACCCTCGATGTATCACCCCGGCATGCGCGCCCTGCAGGATGAGTTCGACGGCCGCCGCGTCGCCGACGCGCTCGAAGCGCACCGCAAGCACCGCGACTTCCTGCCCAACGAAATCGAGCTCATCGCGACGGCGCCGTTCTTCTTCGTCGCCTCGCACTACGCCGACGCCGTCGATTGCAGCTTCAAGGGCGGCGTGCCGGGCTTCGTGCAGGTGGTCGGCCCGGCCACGCTGGAATGGCCGGAATATGACGGGAACTCTATGTATCGCACCTTGGGGAACATCGCACTGAGCCCGCGCGTCGGCCTGCTGTTCATCCGCTTCGACGGCGCATCGACCCTGACCCGCATGACCGGCGACGCGACCCTGGTGCGGGACGCCGAAACGCTGGCGCGCCATCACGGCGCCAAGTCCGTGGTGCGGTTTCAGGCCGACTACGTCTATCCGAACTGCCCTCGCTACATCCCGGAGCTGCAGATGGTCGCGCCAAGCGTTCATCCGCCGGCGCCGGGCCACGTTCCCCCGCCGCCAGCGTGGAAATCGCGCGACTACATCCGTGACGAGTTGCCGGCCGATGATCCGCACCGCGGAGTGCTTGGCAGTTAGATCAAGAGCTAGCTTGGGCGGGATCGATGCTCATATGACCTCCATGCCAATGCTCCTCATCCTTTTCGTCGTCGTATCCATCGCAACCACGGCGTTCGACCTCGCACTGCGTGCTCGCCAGGCTGCCCATGTCGCACGTCACCGTGGCGCCGTCCCCACAGCCTTCGCCGACTCAGTAACCCTCGCAGAACACCAGCGCGCCGCCGACTATGAGCGTGCGCGGCTGCGCCTCGGTGCTGCTGCATCGCTGTTCGGCCTCGTCGTCGCGCTCGCCTGGGCCACCTTCGGCTACGACGCCCTCTACGGAGCGGCCGCACGCCAAATCCCGGGCGGCCTCACCCGCAGCGTCCTGTTCCTGATCGCCGCCGGCGCAGTGTCCTCGGCGCTGAACCTGCCTTTCGCCCTCCTGCGCACCTTCGGGATCGAGCAGCGCTTCGGCTTCAACCGCACCACGCCCGGCGCTTTCGCGCTGGACCGTCTCAAGGGCGGGGCGCTCTCTTTGGCGTTGAGCGTTCCCCTCCTCTATGGCCTGCTCTGGCTGATGGCCCGGCCCGGCCTTTGGTGGCTGTGGGCCTGGCTCGGCCTCATGCTGATCATGCTGGCGATGATGGATGCCTATCCGCGCTGGATCGCCCCACTCTTCAACCGCTTCACCCCGCTCGAAGGCCCGCTCCGCACCCGGATCGAGGGCCTGCTGCACCGCTGCGGCTTCGAGGCCTCCGGCCTGTTCGTCATGGACGCCTCCCGCCGCTCCGCCCACGGCAACGCCTACTTCTCCGGCCTCGGCCGCAGCAAGCGCATCGTGCTGTTCGACACCCTGGTCGCCGGCAACAGCGAAGCCGAGCTGGAGGCGGTGCTCGCGCATGAGCTCGGCCATTTCAAGCTGAATCACATCCTGTTCGGCTTGCTGCAGACGGCGGCCCTGCTATTCGTCGCCCTCTTTGCCGTCGGCTGGCTCTGCAAGCAGCCTTGGCTGCTGCCGAGCTTCGGCATCGCGCATCAGGACGACGCCCTGGCCCTGGTGGTCGGCGTGCTGGTGGTTCAGGTCGCCGGGCCGGCCCTCGGCATCATGGCGAACTGGATCAGCCGGCGTCATGAATATCAGGCCGACGACTTCGCCCGCCGCATGGTGGGCGCCGAGCCCATGGTGTCCGCCCTCCTGCGGCTGTCGCGCGACAACGCCAGCACTCTCACGACGGACCCTCTCTACGCCCTGGTCAACTTTAGCCACCCCCCGGTCCCGCTACGCGTGGAGCGGCTGCAGGAGGTGAAACAGCCAGCCTAAGCGCCCGGCCGCGTCTGGCCGCGCATCGGGCGAAAGCCTTGGAGCGGCGCATCGGTGGCCGGCCCTGCTTGGGTCGCAGGCCGATCACTTGGCGTCGCAATCCCGGGTGCTCTGGAGTCCGGCGCAGGCTGGAGCGCCGCGTCAGGCTCAGCCACAGGCCCGGGCGCGAGCTCAGGAGACGGCATCGTCTCAGGCACCGGTTCCAGCACAGCCGCAGGCGCTTCGGCTTGGGGCGCTGGTTCTGGCAGCGGCTTCAGGGTCGGGTAGAGCGGAACCGGAGCCGGCAACGCTCCATAGCTCGGCTGCGCGCCGTAGGACGGAGGCGGCGAGTAGATCGGCGGCGGAAATGCCGAATAATACGGTGAGACGCACCCCGCGAGCAGCGCGGCGCCCGATCCAAGCGTCAGCCAAATGCAATAACGAACTCTGTTCCTCACCCTCGCCCCTCCGGATACAGCTCGACCTAGCAAGACAAGGCCGCCGTGGCCAGTGAGGAGCGATAAAGTTGAATAGCTGACGGCGATTATCAAGTTTCGCGCTCGTGATGACCGGTATACCTCAGCCGTTCGGAAAAATATCAGAAAACGCCTTTCACCGCGCGATCTCATACTTCTGCGAATGAATATCATGCCGACCCGGCCGCTAATGTCTCCTTTCAGCAAACCCCATAACTGATCGCGACGGTGCGCCCCGTTCTTTGGGCGGCCGGCACAGGAGGCAGATCATGAAGCGTATTCTCACCCTCGCAGCTTCACTCGTATTTTCCATCGGCGGCGCAGCGTTGGCGCAAACCGCCGCATACCCGGCGACCGACCAGGCCGCGGCATACTCCACCGCGTCGAGCTCAGTCGGCCGCTGGCTCTATGATCTCCAGGGCAACAAGATCGGCAGCGTACGCAGCCTGGCCGATAACGGTCAAACGGCGGTGATCATGGTCGGGTCCTATTTTCAAGAGGGCAGCCATGAAGCGCGCGTTCCAGTCGGCGCACTCTCGGTCGTAAACGGCAAGGCCACGCTGCACAGCGAAACGGTCGAAGCCCTGAACGTTCCGCACCGCTAAGTAGCCGCCCCCGCCGCCACGACATCCGGGAACACT
>CAZZWN010000061.1:0-248 GCA_964657765.1 uncultured Acetobacteraceae bacterium | reverse complement strand
CGTCGTGGCGGCCGCTTGCGAGACGGTATGGACGAACGACGCAGCGCCGAGAGTATCCCTCAAGGCACCGAAGAACGGCTCGACGTTGAACATCTGACTCTACATGGACAGCGCACGAACCCGAACTATCATGCTGCAAACATCGCAGCAAAAGGCTCGGGAATGACGACGGAGCAAAATGCAGGGACCGACCTGCGTTACCTGGACGACCTGCAGGTCGGGCAGCGTTTTTCAACCGGGTCGCACGC
>CAZZWN010000060.1:0-15774 GCA_964657765.1 uncultured Acetobacteraceae bacterium | reverse complement strand
TCGAAGGCGGGCATCAAGGTCGTGACCGAGGCGCTGGCCCACGACCTGCGCAATACGGCGGGGTGCCAGGTGACGGCGCACTTGCTGGTGCCGGGTTTCACCTTCACCGGCTTCACCCGGGTTCGCACCGTGGACAAGCCAGCCGGCGCGTGGCTGCCGGAGCAGGTAGTCGACACGCTGCTCGACGGCATGGCGCACGGGCGGTTCTACATCCTGTGCGAGGACAACGACACGACCCGCGCGATGGACGACAAGCGCATCCTGTGGGCGGCGCAGGACATCACGCAGGACCGCCCTCCGCTGTCGCGCTGGCACCCCGGCTGGAAGGACGCCTTTGCGCAATTCATGAAGGAGTAGCCGCGAATACGAGCGGGAGCGAGGCGACAGGATGCAAAAATAAGGGAATTATCGAATAGCTGAACGAAATGCGGTGCGAGCTGAATCGTTACGTGTTACATATGATCATCGAGCCGGTCTGACGCTTGGGCCTACGGCATTCAACATCGATTTGAGCACAGTTTGATGATCATGCGCGCGCAAAGGAAGCAGCAGCTTCGACCCGGCCGTGCGGGCGGGTGAGACCATGGCCGTCATGCAACATCTGAAATCGGCCCTCGTCGAGCTGTTCGCCCCTTGGTCAGACCTTTCGGATCAGCGCTTCCTGCTGTCTTATCTCGGCGCTTTTTGCTTTTTGTTCGTGTTCGTCAGCTTCGTGCGGATCGCGCGGCGCGGCAAGATCTTTCGCCCGCTCGCATTGATGCGTTTCACATTCAAGAAGTCGGTTTGGCTGCATAAGTCCGCGCTGCTCGACTACAAGCTCTATCTCATCAATATGGTTTTCATGGCGTTCATGCTCGGTTTCTTCGCCGTCAGCTTACAATTTTGGGCCGACCTCGATGAACGCGTGCTCGGCTTTCTATTTGGGCATCCCGCAGAGACGTCGGCCACCAGCTGGAGCATTATTGCACTCATCAGCATCGCGCTGCTGCTGGCGATGGATTTCGGCTATTGGCTCTGTCACATCGCCATGCATAAAAGCGCCTGTTTGTGGGAGTTCCACAAGGTGCACCACTCGGCCCAGGTGATGACGCCGGCAACGGAGTTCCGGCAGCATCCGGTCGAGCTTATCCTGTTCCCGAACGTCACAGGGTTTACGATGGGTCTGGCTTATGCCCTCGCGACGCACTGGCTGGGAACCGGAACCAGCGTCCTCGCAGCCGGCGGCTACGGCGTGATCATCTGCGTCCACATCTTTACTTTCCACCATCTCCGCCACTCGCATATCAACATGCCATTTACTGGATTGATGGGAAAACTGTTTCACAGCCCTGGGCATCACTTGATCCACCATTCGGACAACCAAGTGCATTTCGACCGCAACATGGGCTACATCCTGTCGGTGTGGGACTGGATGGCCGGCACGCTGCATGCGCCCAAACCGGGTGAGCGCGTGACCTTGGGCCTCGGCCACGAAGGCGCAAACTACGACACGGTGGCAAACGTCTTCTGGCTGCCGTTCAAAAACAACTGGGCGTTGCTGACACGGCGCGGGACGGTTCCTGTGGTCGTGGCAGAAAGCGCGGCCGGCTAAAGCAGCTTCTCGACCAGCCGGGCTCGCAACTCCCGTATCCGTTCACCAAGGCCGCGCCGCCGCCAATCTGCGAGGCCGATCGTCTTCGATGCAGCAACATCGGCCTGGAACGCCGTTTCCATGCTTCCGCCGAAATCATCGCCCAAGATGATGGCGTCGATCTCGTTGTTCCAAATCGTGCTGCGCCAGTCGAGGTTCGACGAGCCGACCGCCGACCACATCCCGTCGATCACCGCCGTCTTGGCGTGCAGTATCCGCCCCTGGTACTCGTACAGTGCCACACCGGCCTCCAGCAGGTCGCCATACTTCGAACGCCCGACCGCGACCGCTCCGTCGCTGGTGCTGCGGCCAGGCACGATCACCTGCACATCCACGCCGCGCCGTGCCGCAGCCTCCAGCGCCCGGGTGAGGTCCGGCGTCGGCACAAAGAACCCGGTCGTGAGATGCACGGACTTACGCGCCAACGCGATGCCCGCGAGCAGCGTGCGGTAGATCAGCGGCTGGCCGTCCTCTGGCGCGCCGTCGATCGCTTGCACCGTCATGCCGCCCGGGCTGGGGGGCGGCGCTGGCGGCGGTTCGGCCAAGGCGGGGCCTTTCTGCTGCCGCCAGGTCTCCATAAAAAAATGCTCGAACTGCGCCACCACGGGACCCTCGATCCGCACGTCCGTGTCCCGCCATGCTTCGTCGCGAGGGTTGGCGGGCTCACCGTCCGGTGGATTCTCATAGGCGCGGCTGATGTTGACCCCGCCGGTGATCGCCACCTTGCCGTCCGCGCACAGCAGCTTGCGGTGGTCGCGGGCATTGATCTGCACCGGAACCCGATCGTTGGGCTTCAGTGGGTTGTATTCCAGCACGCGCACCCCGCCTCGCCGAAGCCGGTCGAACAGGGCGGTCGACGTGCCCTTCGCGCCCCAGGCGTCATAGATCAGGTTCACCTCGACCCCGCGCTGGCGCGCCGCGAGCAGGATGTCGGAAAACTCGCCGCCCGCGATGTCGTCGAATTCGTAGCTCTCCATGTCGACCCGCGTCCGGGCGGAGCGGATCGCCTCCGCAAGCGCCGCGAAGGACGCTTTGCCATTGACCAGCAGCTCGACCCGGTTTCCGTCCAGGAACGGCAGATGGGCGAGCCGCTCCGCCTGCTCGCGCATCAGCGTCAGGCTGCGCGCCGGGTCGGCACCTGCCGCCGCGGATAGTAGGTCCGGACTGACGACGGGCGGCGGTGGTGCAACGCAGCCCCCCAACGACGCCAGGACGGCAATGGTCGGGGGGAGCAGTCGCCCTAAGTGGTTCATGCAATCGATTTAGGATTGCATTGCGACAAAATTGAGACAGCGGCGCCTAAGCGAACCGCGCGCGGCCGGTCCTTTGCTACTCGGCCGGTTTGGCCGCTGCCAAAGCCGAGCTGGCCTGTTTCGCCTGTGCATAGCGCAGCGGCCGCAACACGCCGAAGGCTACTCCGACGACGGTGAAGTTCATCAGCGCCGCCACGACGAAAACCGACTGCCAACTGCCGGTCCATGTCTGGATCATGTTGGCGAAGGGCACCAGCAGCGCCGAGGCGCCCTTGGCGGTATAGAGCAGGCTGGCGTTCACCGTCGCATATTTCGGGCCGAACGCGTCGGTGCAGGTGGAGGGGAACAGGCTGAATATTTCGCCCCAGGTGAAAAAGATCAGCCCGGCAAAGATCACGAACAACCAGGGATTGCTGCCGAACGAACCCAGCAGCAGATACGACAAGCCGCCGAGGCTGAAGGCGATCACCATCGTCGGCTCGCGCCCGATCTGATCGGACACCCAGCCGAAGAACGGCCGTGCAATCCCGTTCATGACGTTGTCGACCACGAGAGCCACGGCGAGGGTGGACGCACCCAGGAACAGCTTCGTGCCTGAGATGCCGAAGTCGGATGCAATCAACGCCAGTTGCGCGGTCGCCATCAGGCCGCTCGCCGACACCATGACGAACATGACATACAGCAGCCAGAACACCGGGCTGCGCAGCATCTCGCGCGGGGCGTAGCTGCGCAGCGATTGCGGCAGCTTGCGGGTCGGCGCTGGCGGCAGCGCTTCGTTCGGCTCGGGCGCGCGCAGCAGCCAGGCGGCCGCGACCAGTATGGCGCCCTGGGCGATGCCGAACACGAGGAAGGTGTGCTGGTAGCCGCTCGCCTCGATCATGGCCTTGATCGGGATGACCGTCACCGCCGCCCCCGCGCCGAACCCGGCGGCAGTCAGCCCCACCGCAAGCCCGCGGCGGTCCGGGAACCACTTCACCGCATTGCCGACGCAGGTCGCGTAGATGAAGCCCGCGCCCACGCCCGAGATCACCGCCCCGAGATACAGCATCCCGAGCGACTCGGCATAGGCGTTGATGACCCAGGCGACGCCGACGAGCACCCCGCCGCCGGCCACCACCAGCTTCGGCCCGCGCCGTGGACCCAGCGTATCCACCAGCCACCCGCCGGCCGGCGTCAGCCAGGTCTCCAACGCGATGAAGATGCTGAACGACCACTGGATTTCGGCGACCGACCAACCGCGCGCCAGCCGGATCGGCTGCACGAACAGCGTCCAGCCGTATTGCAAGTTGGCGATCAGCATCATGCAGACGACGCCGAACGCCAGTTGCCACCAGCGCAGCGGAGCAGGCGGTTGCCGGATGGCTGTTTCAATAATCATGCCGTAACGTATATTCGAGACTGGGAGCGAACGAAAGAGTGGCGTCGGTCACGGTTTGGTTCAGGAGCGCTCGTTTGCAACGATGACCGGTCCCAGGGAACGCCATGCGGGCTTACCGGTTACCACCCGAACAAGCGGGAGAACAAGCATGAACAAGCAAATGGCCGCAACGGTCGCGGTGGGCAGCGTGCTGGTGGCGGCGGCGCTCGGTGCCCGCAACGGTCCGCAGCGCCCGATGACGGCGCTCTGGTATGCCGCGCTGCGCAAGCCCGCCTTCACCCCGCCCGGTCCCGTCGTCGGCGCCGCCTGGGGCACCCTGGAGCTGCTGCTCGCGGGGGCGGGCTACCGCCTGTTGCAGGCGCCGCGTAACGAGGCGCGATCGGCCGCGATCGGCTCGTGGGCGCTGACGCTGGTCGGGCTCGCCGGCTATCCGTGGCTGTTCTTCCGGAAAAAGCAGTTGGGCTCGAGCGCCGTCGCCTCCGGGTCCATGCTCGCCGCCGCCGTCGGCACCGCCACGGCCGCGCGCGATGTGGACCGTCCGGCCGCCGTGATGACGCTGCCGCTCCTGGCATGGCTGAGCTTTGCCACGCTGCTCAGCGAGGAGCTGTGGCGCCGCAATTGATCAGCTGCTGATGATGCCCTGGACCCTGGCGGCCAGCGCTGCGACGGCGAACGGCTTGGTCATGACCTGCATGCCGCGCTCCATGCGGCCGTCGCCCACGGCCACGCTCTCGGCGTACCCCGTCACGAACAGCACCTTCAGGTCGGGCCGCTGCCGCCGCGCCACGTCCGCGAGCTGACGGCCGTTCATGCCGCCGGGCAGGCCGACGTCCGTCAGCAGCAGGTCGACGCGCGCGCCCGACTCCAGGATCGTCAGGCCGGACCTGCCGTCGACCGCCTCCAGCACGGCGTAGCCGAGGTCGGAGAGCACGTCGACGACGACCATTCGCACCGCCGGCTCGTCCTCGACCACGAGCACGACGGCGTTCTCGGCGGCCTCCGGCAGCTCGGACGCGTCGCGCGCCTCCTGCTCGCTCGCGACTGGGCCGACGTGCCGGGGCAGGTAGATTGCGACTGTCGTGCCCTGTCCCTGCTCGCTGCGCAGGCGCACGTGCCCGCCCGACTGCTGCACGAAGCCGTAGATCATCGACAGGCCGAGCCCGGTCCCTTGGCCGATCGGCTTCGTGGTGAAGAATGGGTCGAAGGCGCGCGCGATCACCTCCGGCGTCATCCCGGCGCCGCTGTCGACGACGGACAGGGCCACATACTCGCCCGGCGGCACGTTCCGCGGCGGCCAGTCCTTCGGCGCGCCGCGGCGTTCCAGCAGGGCGGTGTTCGCCGTTTCGATCAGCAGGTGGCCGCCATCCGGCATCGCGTCGCGCGCGTTGAGCACGAGGTTGAGCAGCGCGCTTTCGAGCTGGTGCGGGTCGCACAGGGTGGGCCACGGCTCGGCGGCGAAGCTCGTCTCGATCTGGATGGCCGGCCCCACCGTACGGCGGAGCAGCTCCGTCATGCCGCCGATCAGCCCGTTCACGTCGGTCGGCTTGGGGTCGAGCGTCTGGCGGCGCGAGAAGGCCAGCAGGCGGTGGGTCAAGGAGGCCGCCCGGTTGGCCGAGGCCGTCGCGGCCTCAATATAGCGGCCGAGATCCTCCGTCCGGCCCTGTTCGATGCGGGCTCGGATCAACTCCAGGCTGCCGGAGATGCCGACCAACAGGTTGTTGAAATCGTGCGCGAGGCCCCCGGTAAGCTGGCCCACCGCCTCCATCTTCTGCGACTGGCGCAGCGCCTCCTCGACCCGTTCGCGGTCATCGGCCTCCGCTTCGAGGCGGGCGTTCGCCTCGATCAGCGCCGTGGTGCGTTCGGCCACGCTGGCCTCGAGCACTTGGTTGGACCGGCGCAGCGCCTCCTCGGCCAGCTTGCGGTCCGTGATGTCGGTGGTGATCCCAATGATCCGCGTGTGCGGGTCGTTGCCCAGGCCGGTGTAGGGCCTGGCATGTGACTCGATCCAACGGAGTTCGTCGTCGCCGGCGCGGCGTATCCGATATTCGATATGCAACTCCATGGCGAAGTCCATCGTACGGCGGAATTCGGTGTCCACCTGGTCGCGATCCTCGGATATGACATGGCCGATGAAGTCGAGGTAATCCCAGGAAGGGGCAGGCCCATCGTATCCAAAAATTTGAAAGTACCGTGGCGTGCGGGTCACGATGCGGCTTACCAGATCGAGCTCCCAGCTTCCCAAAGCGCCGACTTCCAGCGCCAAGCCGAGGCGGGCAGCGCTGTCGCGCATCTCGCCGATGACGCGCTGGCGGTCCACCGCGCCCGCGAGCAGGTTGGCATAGCTGCGCAGGAAGTTGGTTTCGTCCTGGGTGAACTGCCGGGGCTCGCGGCTGTCGATCTGCAGGACGCCGAAGGGAGCCCTGCCTTTGCCGCCGATGATGATGACGTTCGCGACCGCCTTCACGCCATTGTCGGTCAGGAACTGCGGGTAGCTGAACCGCGTTTCGGCGTCGATGTTGGCCGAGATCATTGGTTCGCCCGTCCGCAGGGCGTAGCCTTCGGATGTTTCCTCCGTCGCCTCGATCGTCACCGTGCCGACGACGTCGGGCCCCCAGCCTACGCCGGCGCGCACCAGAAGGGTTTTGCCGTCCGCCTGCAGCTCCATCACCTTGGCAAGGTGGGTGCCGAGGGCCTGGCCAATAAGATTGCAGGCCTCGGTCAGGATCTCGTCGAGATCGTTCGACTGCAGCGCCAGTTCGCCGAAGCGGGCCAGGATGGTTTGTTGGCGGAGCAACTCTAGCCGGCCACGCATGTCTGTTTTGCTCAAGGAATTCCCCGCATCGGGCAGCCCGGTGGTTCTTGCCTGGGCAGCCATCCCGGCTGCGGAGGGTAAAAACCCACTCGCTTTTCAGACCGATCTTCTAAATGGCATAAATACGATAAGATAGCGCCAGTACATGAAAGAATGAACATTGCAAAAAACAGCGTAATCTGCAACAGATTATTCGACGTCGCAAATATACTATCCAAGGCCGATTTGCCGTATGGAGCGCGTCTAAAAATCAATATGCTCCAATGAGTCTGCCGCATTGACGTCGCCAAAGCTAAAAAACATTTGTCTAACGGCAAATTACTTGGATAATGCGCTCGTGCAACAGAATGCAGCAGGCCGGGTCTCCTTCATGATGCTGGCCAGATGCACCGGCCATCGCCGGGCCGCGTGGTCGACCCTTTGCGGACCGTGCCCGCATTCGCCATCGTCTCGCGTGTTGCCAGACGCGCACCCTCTTTTATTGCAGGTCGTCGCCGAATGAGCCAATCGGAGGCGTCACCACCCACGCCAGGCGCGCCGTTTGCCGACAAAGTCTCGCCGGACGCCACGCATGACGAGCTGCGGCGCCGCATCGCCGAGCTGGTTGCGGCCGTCGCGGCGCGGGACGCCTTCATGGCCGCTGCCGCCCACGAGCTGCGCAATCCGATGACCCCCATCCTCGGCCAGGTCGACCTGCTGCTGGCCGCGGTCAAGGCGGGCAACTGCCCCCCCGCGCAGCTCGAGCAGCGGCTCGGGCGCATCCAGCACAGCGTCGTGCGCTATGTGAAACGCGCGACGGTCATGCTCGGCGTGTCGCGCCTCACCCGCGGCGGGTTCCGGCCCGATCGGGAGGCGTTCGACCTGGCGGTCCTGCTGCGCGAGGCGATCGGCGAGTTCGCCCCCGCCGCCCGGCACGCCGGCATCGCCATCAGTCTCAACGCCCCCGAAACCCTGCCGGTCCACCTCGACCGCATGGCCACCGAGCAGATCATCGACAACCTGGTTTCGAACGCCCTGAAATACGGCGACCGCACGCCGGTCGAGGTGACCGCCGGGATCGTCGACCAACAGGTGCGCATCGAGGTCCGCGACCACGGCGCCGGCATCCCGCATCGCGACCGGGCGCAGATGCTGTCGACGTTCGAACGCGTGGTCGGCCATGGCGAACGCCGCAGCGGCTTCGGGGTCGGACTTTGGGTGATTGGACAGTTCGTGGCGGCGATGAAGGGCACGGTCACGATCGGCGATGCACCCGGCGGCGGCGCGCTCTTTACCATCATCCTGCCCCGGCATCTCAGGAAAGAACGCGAATGACAGACATCAGCAGTCTAGGGCTCGAGCGGCTGCCGAGCGGCGTCGCCGGCATCGACACGATCCTCGGCGGCGGCTTCCTCAAGGGCGGGCTGTATATCTTCCAAGGCACGCCCGGCACCGGCAAGACGACACTCGGCAACCAGATCTGCTTCAACCACGTCGCGGACGGCAGCTGTGCGCTGTATGTGACGCTGCTTGCCGAATACCACGCCCGCATGCTGCAGCACCTGAGCGCGATGAAGTTCTTCGACGTGTCGCGGATCCCCGACCAGCTCAGCTACATAAGCGGCTTCAATGTTCTGCGGCAGGACGGGCTTTCGGGCCTGCTGGCCCTGGTGCGCCGCGAGATCATCGCCCGGAAGGCGTCCGTCCTGATCCTCGACGGCTTCGCGACCGCACAGCGCTCGGCGCCCGGCGACCAGGCGCTGAACGAGTTCGTCCACGAACTGCAGGGTATCGCCATCGCGACCGACTGCACGATGTTCCTGCTCAACAGCGCCAAGGGCAGCGAGCACATCACGCCCGAGCAAACGATGGTGGACGGCATCCTGGAGCTCAGCGACGAGTTGTTCGGCTGGTCCGCCGAGCGGGCGCTGCAGGTCGTGAAGTTCCGCGGCGGCGGCTATTTGCGCGGCAAGCACGCCTTCGACATCACGGGCGACGGCATGGTCGTGTATCCCAGGATCGAGGCACTGCTGGCCAATCCCTCGCGCCCGGACCACAGCGGCAACGAGAAGGCCTCGAGCGGCTTCGACCGGCTCGACGCCATGCTGGACGGCGGGCTGCCCGCCGCGTCGACGACCATGGTCATGGGCCCGTCCGGCGTGGGCAAGACCACACTTGGATTGCATTTCCTGGCGCGCTGCACCCCTGCCGAGCCCGGCCTGCTGTTCGGCTTCTACGAGACGCCGCCGCGCATCGTGGCCAAGGCCCGCGAGGTCTGCCGGCCGCTGCTGCCGCTGCTCGACAACGGCGCGGTCGAGCTGCTGTGGCTGCCGCCGACCGACGGGCTGCTCGATGCCTATGGTGGGCGGTTGCTGGAGGCGGTGCGCCGCCGTGGGGTGCGGCGGCTGTTCATCGATGGGCTCGGCGCCTTCCAGAACGCCGCCAACGAGCCTGCCCGCATGAGCCACTATTTGAACACGCTGATAAACGAGCTGCGGGTGCAGGGCGTCACGACCGTCTATACGCTGGAGGTGCCCGACATCATCGGACCGCATATCCGGACGCCGATCGGCGATTTGTCGAGCCTGGCCGAGAACCTGATCCTGCTGCGCTACATCGAGCTGCGGTCGCGGCTTTATCGGTTTATCTCCGTCCTGAAGGTCAGGGACGGCAGCTTCAATCCGCTGCTGCACGAGTTCGCCTTGACGACGCACGGCCTGGCGATCGAACCGACGAGCGACAGCGCGGAGGCGATCATGGCCGGGTTCGCGCGGCTGCCGGAGGGTTTGCCGGATGCCATCGCACCGCCCGGGCCTGGGAGCTAGCGATGGCGACGGTGCTCGTGGTGGACGACGAGTTCGGGATTGCAGAGCTGTTCGAGGCCATCCTCACCGACGAGGGCCACCGCGTGCTGACGGCCATCAATGGCCGGCACGGGCTGGAGATCCTGGCCATGGAGTCGGCGCACCTCATCTTTCTCGACTACATGATGCCGATCATGGACGGGGCCGCGATGCTGAACGCCATCGTGACGGACCCTGAGCTGCGCCGCATCCCCGTCGTGCTGATGAGCTCGCTGACGGAGGGGGCCGTGGAGGAGCGGTGCCGCGGCTACGCCCGGTTCATGCGCAAGCCGTTCAAGGTCGCCCAGGTGGTTGCGTTGACCGGGGAGATGCTGGGCCGGAGCGCCGGGCGAGACTAGACGACTGTGCGAACTCAATGCGCCAAAGCCCGCATCGAGGCCGGCTGGCCCGGCAGCTTCAACACGACACCCGTTGCCGACAGCCGGCCACCGGCGATCCGGAACACCTGCAGAGTCCGGTCGATGAAGTTGCCGATGTAGACGAATTCGCTATTGGGGCTGAATGCGACGCCCTCGGGCAGGCCGCCCAGCGGCAGGCGGTTCACCACGCGCAGCTCGCCCTGCGCCCCGACGGCAAGCAGCACGGCCTCGCCGTTTTTGACATAGGCCCAGTCGTCCTGCTTGTTGCCGGACCCGAGCAGCAGTGGCGTCACAGCCCATCTGCCGTTGGGCGAGATCGCGAAGCCCTCCGGCCCGGTTCCGGCCGTCGACAGCGACACCACCTGCGCCCGGGGCGCCGTGGCGTCGATCACCGTCAGCGCGTCGCCGTTCTTGCCGCTGGCGCCCGTGCTGGAGACGACGGCGTACTTGCCGTTCGGGGTGATGTCGACGTTGTAGGGATTGACCCCGGCCGGCAGGTCGAACGCCTTGTCATACGTCACATTCGTGCCGTCGACCGCCAGCACGCCGACCTTGTTCACCAGGTTCATGACGGCGAAGGCGCGCTTGCCGTCCGGCGTGATGGCGACGGCCGCGACCTCGTTGCCCAGCGGCACCTCCGCGACGGCCTTCACCGTGGTTCCCTCGATCGACAGCACCGAGACGCTCTTGCCCGCGCGGTTGGCGATCAATGCGAGGTCGCCCTTGCGGGAGATTGCGAGGCCCGACGGCTGCTTGCCGACCGTCACGGTATCGATCAGCTTGGGCGGCGCGGCGTCGAGGTCGATGACATACAGCTTGTCGTCCGGCGCCGGCTTCCATACGCCGTTGTCCTGCACCGAGTTGACGGAGTTGGCGACCAGGCCGAGGCGGCCGTTGGGGGTGATCTGCAGGTTGGTGGGCGGGCCGAGCAGGGAGTTCACCAGCGGCAGGCTCGCCCGGATGCGCGGATGGGCCGGGTTGGAGACGTCCATGACCAGGATTGCGTCGGTGCCGGGCTGGACGAATTCCTGGCCGCCGGCGTCGTAGGCGACCTTGGAGTCGAGCCCGATCAGGACGTCGGTTCTGCTCGCGCGGGCTTGTTGCCCACAGGCAAGGGCAAAGCCAGCGATCCCTAAGCCCAGCCTGATCCACATGGACGTCAAGACTTTCTCCCCCGTTCACGGCCCGTTTGCCGGGCACGCCTGCGACCGGACCCTAGCAGTCCGCAGGCGGATCGCAACAGCCGGAGCGAAGATGCCGGTTTGAGGCGGGTGGTTGGCAGCCTGCGTCGTGCGACATGCGGCTTGGATCGCTCCGGCGCAACGGCTACACGCGTCGCTGGCCTGCCGATCGGCCCATCCGAAATACGATGCCTGCCACGATGCCGGGGAGTGATGCGATGCCCATGATAACCGCCTCGAACGGGACCGAACTTTTCCATGACCTGCGTGGGCCCGCGGGCGCGCCCGTTGTCGCATTTTCCAACTCCATCGGCGCCACGCACCGGATGTGGGACGCGCAGGCGGAGGCGCTGGCCGGGCAATACCGGGTGTTGCGCTACGATACGCGCGGGCATGGCGGCTCGCCGGTGGTGGCTGGGCCTGCCACCATCGAGGCGTTGGCCGACGACCTGGCCGGGCTGCTCGACGCCCTGCAGGTGGAGCGGGCGCATGTCGTGGGGCTCTCGCTCGGCGGCATGACGGCGCAGTCGCTGGCGGCGCGGCGGCCGGGGCGCGTGCATGGGCTGGTGCTGATGGCGACCGCGGCCTACATGCCCGACGGCTGGGACGCGCGCGCGGCAGCCGTGCGCTCGCAGGGCATGGGCGCCATCGTGGACGCGGTGCTGACGCGCTGGTTCACCCCGGGCTTCAGGGCGTCGCATCCGGAGATGGTCGCGCCGCATCGCGAGCGGTTCGTGGCGATGGATCCCGAGGGCTATGCCGCCTGCTGCGCCGCGATCGGGGCGATGGACCTGCGCCCATCCAACGCGGCGATCACCGCACCGACCTTGATTGTCGCCGGCGCCGACGATCCGGCGACGCCAGTGCCGATGATGGAGGAAATCCGCGGCCGCATCCCCGACGCCGAGCTGGTGGTGCTGCCGCGCGCCGCGCACATCCTGGCCGTGGAGCGGGCGGACGCGGTGAACGCGCACCTGCAGGCTTTCCTCGGCAGGCTGCAGGCGGTGGGCGAGCCGCATGGCGGCGCACGCTTCGAGGACGGGCTGGCAAACCGCAAGGCGGTGTTGGGCGCGGCGCATGTCGAACGCTCGCGTGCCAAGGCCGGCGCGTTCGCCGGGCCATGGCAGGACTTCATCACCCGCACGGCCTGGGGCGAGGTTTGGGGCGACCCGGCGCTGCCGTGGAAGACGCGGTCGATGCTGACCCTGGCGCTGATGGTGGCGTTGGGCCGGGAGGAGGAGTTCAAGCTGCACGTGAGGCCGGCGCTGCGGAACGGCGTCTCGCTCGCCGAGCTGCGGGCGCTGCTCATCCAGGCCGGCGTGTATGCCGGGGTCCCGGCCGCGAACGGCGCGTTCCGGTGGGTTCAGGAGGCGCTCGGCCCCGACTTGGGACCCGACTTGGGAAACGAGTTGGCTTAGACGCCGACCGTTTGCCCGGTTTCCGCCGCCTCATCGATCAGCCGCGCTAACCGCCGCAGGGCGAGCAGGTAGCCCTGGGTGCCGCACCCGACGATCACCCCGTCCGCCCGGGCCGAGACGAAGGAGTGGTGGCGGAATGCCTCCCGCTTGTGCACATTCGAGATGTGGACCTCGATCACCGGGCCGTCGAAGGCATTCAGCGCGTCGAGGATCGCGACCGAAGTATGGGTGAAGGCGGCCGCGTTGATGGCGATGCCGCCAGCCGCCTCGCGCGCCTCGTGGATCCAGTCGACGATCTCGTATTCGCGGTTGCTCTGGTGGAAGCGCAGCTCCAGCCCGAGCTCGCCCGCGAGCGCCCGGCAGTCCCGCTCCACGTCGGCCAGGGTCTCGTGGCCGTAGATCTCCGGCTGCCGCTTGCCGAGCAGGTTCAGGTTGGGGCCATTGAGGACGAACACGAGGCGGCTCATAAGGAGGCTCCTGCTGGATGTGCGAGGCGGTCGCGCGGGCAGCTCTGGAGCCTGACCGGCCCCGGCTATGACGCCTACCACCATCCCGCATTGCGCCAAAACACTTGGAAGACGCCATACCATGATGCTGCCTGCGATCGGGCCTGACCCGGCGCCCCTGATCGGCATCGACTTCGGCACGACCAACTCGGTCGTCGCCATTCTGCAGCCGGACGGCTCGGTGCGCACCATGCGCTTCCCTGTGGGGACGCTCGGGCTGGACGTGTTCCGCACCGTGCTGTGCTTTTGGCGGCATAACGAATCCGGGCGCCCGATCCTGCGCCACGCCGCCGGGCCGCAGGCGGTCGAGGCCTATCTCGACGACCCGCTCGACACGCGGCTGATCATGTCCATGAAGACCTATCTGGCCCAGCGCAGCTTCACCCAGACCCAGATCTATGGCCGGCCGCATACGCTCGAACGCCTGGTCGCGCTGTTCCTCGGCGCGCTGCTCGATTCGATGGACGTGCGCGGCGCACGCATCGTCGCCGGCCGGCCGGTCCGCTTCGCCGGTGAACTCGCCGACGACGCGCTGGGCGAGGCGAGGCTGCGCGCGGCCTTTCGCGAGGCGGGCCTGGGCGAAGTCGAGGTGGCGCTCGAGCCGGAGGCGGCGGGCTACCGCTTCACCCGCACGCTGGACGCGCCGGCGACGGTGCTGATCGGCGACTTCGGCGGCGGCACAAGCGACTTCTCGCTGCTGCGCTTCGAGCCCGGCGCGGAACGGCCCGTGACGCCGCTCGCCAGCGCGGGCGTGGGCATCGCCGGGGACAGCTTCGACTACCGCATCATCGACCACGTGGTCTCGCCGCTTTTGGGTAAGGACAGCACGTTCCGGGTTATGGGCAACGACATGCCGATCCCCGCGGAGTACTACGCGGGCCTGGCGCGCTGGCACCGCCTGTCATTGATGCGGACGCCGCGGACAATGCGTGAGATCGCCGACGTGGCCCGCACGAGCGCCCGGCCGGAGCAGCTGCGCGGCCTGATCCAGCTGATCGAGGACGAACTGGGCTATCAGCTCTACCAGGTCGTCTCCGGCGTGAAGGCGGAGCTGTCGCGGCAGGAGCAGGCCATACTGAGCTTTCACCATGGCAGCATCGCCATCGAGGAGGTGGTCACGCGGGCGGAGTTCGAACGCTGGATCGCGCCCGATCTGGCGCAGCTTGCGGCGGCGGTGGACCGCGCCTTGGCTCATGCCGCGATCGGGCCGGCGGCGGTCGACCGCGTGTTCCTGACCGGCGGCACCGCGTTCGTGCCGGCCGTGCGACGGCTGTTCGAGCAGCGTTTCGGCCCCGAACGCGTATCCGGCGGCGGCGAGTTCGTCTCGGTGGCGGAGGGCCTGGCGCTGATCGGGCGCGACCGGCTGGCTAACGCCCCGCCTTCTCGCGCCACACCTTGAACGCGACGAGGTTCGCCTCGTCGGTCGGCGGGTACAATCCCAGGATGGACTGGCCGCCGCGGACCCGTTCGGTGACAAAGTCCTCGAACGCGGTCATCTCGACGGCTTCGTCCGCGATCGCGTCGGCGATGCCGGCGGGGATGACGATCGCCCCATCCATGTCGCCCACGATGATGTCGCCGGGCCAGACCGGGGCGTCGCCGCAGCCGATCGGCTCGTTGATGCCGACCGCCTGGTTCAATACCAGGCTGGTCGGCGCCGAGCGGCGCTGGTGATAGGCGGGCATGCTCAGGCTCGCGATCTCGGCGCTGTCGCGCAGGCCGCCGTCGGTCACGATGCCGGCCACGCCGCGCACCATCAGCCGGGTCGCCAGAATGCCGCCGGCTGAGGCCGCCAGCGCCGACTTGCGGCTGTCGATCACCAGCACGGCGCCGGCGGGGCATTGCTCGACGGCGGCACGCTGCGGGTTGGAATGGTCGCGCAGCACCTCGATGCCATTAAGGTCTTCGCGCGCCGGGATGGTCCGGAGCGTGAAGGCGGGGCCGACCATGCTCTCGCCCGACGCGCGCAGCGGACGCACGTCCTGGATCATCTGCTGGCGCAGGCCGCGCTTGAACAGCGCGGTCGCGAGGGTTGCGGTGCTGACGCCCCGCAGCTTGGCACGGGTAGCTTCGTCCATAGTGCTGCGCTCCGGTTTTGCTGCTCTCCGGGACGTGCCCATCAAGCGGCCCCTATGGACAGATACGCGGCCGGCAGCCCAAGCCGCAAGGGACAGCGTGCGCCGGCCCTGCGATTGACCGGCACTGGCTTTGCCGGCAATAGACTGGTCCACTCAGGATGCTCGCAGACCAGGGACGCCCCGCCTGTCCCAGCGCTGCCGGGCGTTGCGCAGACGAGGTGCCCGCATGGGTGAGATCATAACCCGGCCGACCCCTCCAGCCCCGATGCATTTCACCGGCGAGCGCCTGACCTCCGACTACGGCGGCCAGACCCAG
>CAZZWN010000059.1:0-15803 GCA_964657765.1 uncultured Acetobacteraceae bacterium | reverse complement strand
GACGATGCGGCGGATATCGCGCACGAAGCCCATGTCGAGCATGCGGTCGGCCTCGTCGAGCACCAGCACCTCGACTTTCGACAGGTCGATATGGCCCTGGCCCATCAAGTCCAGCAGGCGGCCCGGCGCAGCCACCAGCACGTCCACGCCACGGCGCATCGCGTCGACCTGGCGGCCCTGGCCCACGCCGCCGAACACCACGGTGTGGCTCAGCCGGATGTGCTTGGCATAGGTGGCAAAACTCTCGTCGATCTGTGACGCCAGCTCGCGCGTCGGCGCCAGCACCAGCACCCGGGCGCCCTTCGGCGGCGCAGGCACGCGGTGGGCATCGAGCCGTTGCAGGATCGGCAGCGCAAAGGCGGCGGTCTTGCCGGTTCCGGTCTGCGCCAGGCCCAGCAGGTCGCGGCCCTCCAGCAGATGCGGGATGGCGCCGGCCTGGATCGGTGTCGGCGTGGTGTAGCCCTCGGTCGCGAGCGCACGCAGCAGTGGCTCGGCAAGCTTAAGGTCGGTAAATGTCGTCATGCGGGGGAAGCGCCTCCTGGCGCCGGGTCGTCTGGCCACGGGAAACCGCAGCGAAATGGGAAGTGCGATGCCATGGCATCGCGTTCGGCAGTGTTGCCGTTGGGGTCGATCGATAAATCTGAGGAATGGCGCTTCCGTGTTGGGCGTCCACTCTCTGCGCGCGAGGGCACCGGGTCGGGAAGGCGTAAGCAGTCGCAGTCTGCTGCACCGCACATAGGCCTTGCGGCTTAGATATGCAATCAACTGTGTCAGAATAGCACGGCATATGGCAAAAATGCCACAATCTCCCCCGGCGAGACCGTGGTCACGTCGTCCGCCAACTCCGCGAGCCCGTCGGTTTCCGTCAGCGAGGTCAGGATGCCGGCGCCATCCACGCCATGCTTGTATGCGGCCGTGACGCCATCGCTGTTGGGTCGCAGCCGGACGCGGACATACTCGCGCCGCCCGGCTTTCTTCCGATAGGCAAAGGCGGCCGGCACCAGCAACGTCGGCGGCGCGGACGCCTCGCTTCCCGCCAATGCCGAAATCAGCGGCCGGGCGACCTGCGCAAACGTGACGAAAGCCGCCACCGGATTGCCCGGCAGCCCCATGAACGGCGTTCCGTCCACGACGCCCATCGCCACCGGACGCCCCGGCTTTATCGCCAGACGCCAGAACGCCATGCGCCCGGTGGCCTCGACCGCGGACCGGACGTGGTCCTCCTCGCCGGCCGATACGCCGCCCGAGCTCAAGATCAGGTCGTGGCCAACCGCCGCCGCCCGCAACGCCCCAATGATGGTGTCCAGCTTATCCGGCAGGATGCCCAGGTCGGTCACCTTCGCCCCAGCTCGGCGCGCCATGGCGGCCAGCAGCACCCGATTGCTGTCGAAACGCTGCGCCGGACCGACGGGCTGCCCGGGTTCGACCAGCTCGTTCCCCGTCGAGAACAGCGCCACGCGGACGGTCCGGCGCACCGTGAGTTCAGTGACACCCAGCGCCGCCGCGAGCGCCAGGTCCTGCGGCCGCAGGCGCAGACCGGCGCGTAAAGCCATGACGCCCTTTGCAATGTCCTCGCCGCGCGGTCGCGTGTTGGCGCCGCGCCGCAGACCCGGCGGAAGCTGCACATGGACCGCTTCGAGCCGCACGTCCTCCTGCATGAACACCGTGTCGGCGCCGGGCGGCAGAGCGGCGCCCGTGAAGATGCGCTGGGCGGCGCCCTCGACCAAGGGCTGCGACGGCATACCGGCGGCGAGCCGGCCCACGACCGGCAGGCGGCCGCCACCCTCCAATCCCGCCAAGCGCACGGCGTAGCCATCCACTGCCGAGTTGTCGAACGGCGGCAGGTCGACCTGCGCCGTCACATCCATGGCTAGCACGCGCCCGTCCGCCTCGTGCAGTCCCACGCGTTCCGTGCCGTCGATTGGTCCCACCTGGGCCCTGATCATGGCCCGCGCCGCATCCAGGCCCAGCAGCGAGCCGCCGAACGCGAAGCAGTCGTCGGAGAGCTGCGCCATCAGCCGACCTGGACGGCGTGCACCTGCACCGCCGCCGCGATGGCCGGGATATCGTCGAGATGCAGCCACGGCGGCGCGAAATCCGGCATCGGCGCGTCGGACGCCACGGCAACCACGGAGGGGTCGTCGACATACAGCGGCGGCTTGTTGTTCAGGGCGCGATACACCTCGAGCTTTGGATGGCCGCCGCGTTTGAAGCCCTCGACCAGCACGAGGTCGACCGGGCTCAGCTTGCCGAGCAGGTCGGCGAGCTCCGGTTCGATGTCGCCGCGCAGCTCGTGCATCAGCGCCCAGCGGTTGGCCGACGCGACCAGAACCTCCTGCGCGCCGGATTGTCGGTGCACCCAAGAGTCCTTGCCGGGCTGGTCCACGTCGAAGTCGTGATGCGCGTGCTTGAGGGTCGAGACGCGCAGCCCTTGGCCGACGAGGACGGGGATCAATTTGCGCAGCAGCGTCGTCTTGCCCGCGCCGCTCCAGCCGGCAAGGCCGATCACCCGCATGAGACCCTCGTTCGATTACCGTTAATCAAAGGTGATTTTGCCATAAGGGTAATTAACGGCCACTTTCGGAAATGTCATCGGCCTAGGTCCGTTGGATGTTCAATAGCGCACCCTTGGCGTCTTGCGTCTTCGCGATCATATGGTGAGGCTTAGTCGCATTGGCACGCTGCACGGGTCGGGTGCTTATAATGCCGGGCACCCTGGGAGGCATCGATGGCCGAAGCACCACACGGAACGGTTGTACGGTTCGAGCACCCGGGCGCTGGACGCCGCCGCGCTTCCGCCTTGCCAAAAGGCCGCGAGGTGCAGCCGAAGGCCAAGTTCGAGGTGGCGGAGCTGCTCGGGGACCGGCCGCGGGAGCGGGAGTTCCTGATCGAATATCTCCATTTGGTCCAGGACACCTACCATCAAATCTCGGCGGCGCATCTGGCGGCGCTCGCGGACGAGATGCGCCTGGCCTACGCGGAGGTGTTCGAGACGGCGACGTTCTATGCGCATTTCGATGTTGTGAAGGAAGGCGACGCCCCGCTCGCGCCGCTGGTGGTCCGCGTGTGCGACACCGTGACCTGCGCCATGTACGGCGCCGAGACGCTGTTCGCCGAACTGCGCGCGCATGAGGAAGCCGGCAGCCTCGGTGGCCCGGCGCGCATTGTGCGTGCGCCCTGCGTCGGCCTGTGCGACCAGGCGCCGGTCGCCGAGGTCGGCCACCATTTCCTGCATCATGCCACCACCGCCACGGTGCTGGAGGCGATCGCGCAGAATGACACGCATCCTCATGTGCCGGATTATCCGGACTACGACGCCTATGTCGCCGGCGGCGGCTACGCATTGCTGAACCAGCTTCGCGCGGGCACGCTGACCAGCGACGCGGTGCTGGAGATGTTGGATGACAGCGGGCTGCGCGGCCTGGGCGGCGCCGGCTTTCCGGCCGGGCGCAAGTGGCGCTCTGTCCGCAGCGAGCCTGGCCCGCGCTTGATGGCGATCAACGCCGACGAGGGCGAGCCCGGCACCTTCAAGGACCGCCACTACCTCAACAGCGACCCGCACCGCTTCCTCGAGGGCATGCTGATCGGCGCGCACGTGGTCGAGGCTGCGGACGTCTATATCTACCTTCGCGACGAATATCCGGTCGCGCGCGAGATCCTGACGCGCGAGATCGCCCGGTTGCCGCCCGGTGGCCCGCGCATCCATATGCGGCGCGGCGCCGGGGCGTATATCTGCGGCGAGGAGAGCTCGATGCTGGAGAGCATCGAGGGCAAGCGCGGCCTGCCGCGGCACAAGCCGCCGTTCCCCTATCAGGTCGGGCTGTTCGGCCGGCCGACGCTGATCAACAACGTCGAAACCGTGTTCTGGATACGCGAGCTGCTGGAGAAGGGCGCGGCGTGGTGGACCAGCCAGGGCCGCAACGGGCGCGTGGGCCTGCGCAGCTACTCGGTGTCCGGCCGGGTCAAGCAGCCCGGCGTCAAGCTGGCGCCGTCCGGGATCACGGTGCGGGAGCTGATCGACGAGTATTGCGGCGGGATGGAGGACGGGCAGACGTTCTCCGCTTACCTGCCCGGCGGCGCTTCGGGCGGGATCCTCCCCGCATCCATGTCGGACATCCCGCTCGATTTCGGCACGCTGGAGAAATACGGCTGCTTCATCGGCTCCGCGGCGGTCGTCGTGTTCTCGCAGGCGGACGACGTGCGCGGCGTGGCGCTCAACCTGATGCGCTTCTTCGAGGACGAGAGCTGCGGCCAGTGCACGCCGTGCCGGTCCGGCACGCAGAAGGCGCGTATGCTGATGGAGCGCGGCGACTGGGACCCGGACCTGCTGGGTGAGCTCGGCCAGGTCATGCGCGATGCGTCCATCTGCGGGCTTGGGCAGGCCGCGTCCAACCCGCTGGCCTGCGTCATCAGGTATTTCCCCGAATTGCTGGCGCCCAGGGAGGCCGCGGAATGAGCAGCTCGACCATGCGGGAGGGTCCGCAGAACCTCGACGGCACCACCACCGAGACCCAGGGCCTGGCGTTCGAGCTGGACGGCGAGCGGGTGTTCGCGCGCGAGGGCGAGAGCCTGTGGGACGTGGCGCGCCGGGTCGGCACGGCGATCCCGCATCTGTGCCACCGGCCGGAGCCGGGCTACCGCCCCGACGGCAATTGCCGCGTCTGCATGGTGGAGATCGAGGGCGAGCGCGTGCTGGCGCCGTCCTGCAAGCGCATGCCCGCGGTCGGCATGAAGGTCCGCACGCAGTCCGAGCGGGCAACCAAGGCACGCGCCATGGTCATGGAACTGCTGGTGGCCGACCAGCCGGCGCGGGCGACCTCGCACGACCCGACGTCGCCGTTCTGGAACTGGGCCGACCAGACGCACGTCACTGAGAGCCGTTTCCCGGCGGCGCAGCGTTGGGCGCACGACCCGAGCCACCCGGCGATGCGGGTGAACCTCGACGCCTGCATCCAATGCAACCTATGCGTTCGCGCCTGCCGCGAGGTGCAGGTCAACGACGTCATCGGCATGGCGTTCCGCAACGCCGAGAGCAAGGTCGTGTTCGATTTCGACGACCCGATGGGGCAGTCGACCTGCGTTGCGTGCGGGGAGTGCGTGCAGGCGTGCCCGACCGGCGCATTGATGCCGGCGGCCTATTTGAACGAGGCCGAGACCCGCGTCAGCTGGCCCGACCGCAAGGTGGACAGCCTGTGCCCGTATTGCGGCGTCGGCTGCCAGGTGACCTATGAGGTCAAGGACAAGCGCGTCGTCTATGCGCAGGGCCGCGACGGACCCGCCAACCACAATCGGCTGTGCGTGAAGGGGCGGTTCGGCTTCGACTACATCCACCACCCGCACCGCCTGACCAAGCCATTGATCCGGCTGCCGAACATGCCGAAGCACGCGCAGGATCAGGTCGACCCCGCCAACCCGTGGACGCACTTCCGCGAGGCATCGTGGGACGAGGCGCTGGAGTTCGCCGCCGGCGGCCTGTCCCGCGTTCGTGCGGAGTCTGGCCCGCGCGCGCTCGCCGGCTTCGGGTCGGCGAAGGGGTCGAACGAGGAGGCATACCTGTTCCAAAAGCTGGTGCGCACCGGCTTCGGCTCCAACAACGTCGACCATTGCACCCGGCTGTGCCACGCGTCCTCGGTCGCGGCGCTGATGGAGGGATTGAACTCCGGCGCAGTCACCGCCCCGTTCTCCGCGGCGCTGGATGCCGAAGTCATCGTCGTGATCGGCGCCAACCCGACGGTGAACCACCCGGTCGCAGCCACCTTCATCAAGAACGCCGTGAAGGACCGCGGCGCCAAGCTGATTGTCATCGACCCGCGGCACCAGTCGCTGACCCGGCACGCCACCTACCACCTCGCGTTCAAGCCCGGCAGCGACGTCGCGCTGCTGAACGCGATGCTACACACCATTATTGAAGAAGGTCTTACCGACCAGCAGTATATCGCCGGCTACACCGAGGGCTACGACGAGCTGCAGGCCCGGATCAAGGATTTCTCACCCGAGCGGATGGAGCCCGTTTGCGGCATCCCGGCGCAGACGATCCGCGAGGTCGCGCGGCTGTATGCCAAGTCGCGCGCCAGCCTGGTGTTCTGGGGCATGGGCATCAGCCAGCACGTGCACGGCACCGACAACTCGCGGTGCCTGATTGCGCTGGCGCTGGTGACCGGGCAGATCGGGCGGCCGGGCACCGGGCTGCATCCGCTGCGCGGGCAGAACAACGTGCAGGGGGCGAGCGACGCCGGGCTGATTCCGATGGTGTTCCCGGATTATCAGTCGGTCGAGAACCCCGGAATACGCGAGCATTTCGAGGCGTATTGGAACACGAAGCTCGATCCGGTGCAGGGGCTGACGGTGGTCGAGATCATGACCGCGATCCACGAGGGCAAGATACGCGGTATGTATATCGAGGGCGAGAACCCGGCGATGTCCGACCCCGATCTGAACCATGCGCGGGTGGCGCTGGCGAAGCTTGACCATTTGGTGGTGCAGGACTTGTTCCTGACCGAGACGGCGTTCCATGCGGATGTGGTGCTGCCGGCCTCGGCGTTCGCGGAAAAGTGCGGCAGCTTCACCAATACGGACCGCCGGGTGCAGCTCGCCCAGCCGGTGCTGGACCCGCCCGGCGACGCGCGGCAGGACTGGTGGATCATTGCCGAGGTCGCCAAGCGGATGGGCTGCGGCTGGAATTATGCTGGTCCGGCCGAGATTTTTGCCGAGATGGCGCAGGTCATGCCGTCGTTTGCCAACATCACTTGGGAGCGGCTGGAGCGGGAGGGTGCGGTGACTTATCCCGTCGATGGCGCGGACGTGCCGGGCCACGAGATCATTTTCTATGCCGGTTTCCCGACCGCGAGCGGCCGGGCGAAGATGGTGCCGGCCAATGTGCTGCCGCCGGACGAAATCCCGGATGAGGAGTACCCGATGGTGCTGTCGACCGGGCGGGTGCTGGAGCATTGGCACACCGGGTCGATGACCCGGCGGTCCGACGTGTTGGACGCGATCGAGCCGGAGGCGGTGGCGTTCATGTCGCCCAAGGATTTGTGGCGGATGCAGTTGAGGTTGGGTGATCGGATACGGCTGGAGACGCGGCGGGGGGCTGTTGAGGTGAAGGTTAGGTCGGATCGCGATGTGCCGATGGGGATGGTGTTCATGCCGTTCTGCTATGCGGAGGCGGCGGCGAATTTGCTGACCAACCCGGCGCTGGACCCGTTTGGGAAGATACCGGAGTTCAAATTCTGCGCGGCGCGTGTTTCAGCGGCGGAGATGGCGACGGCGGCAGAGTGAATCGGCCTCCTGCACGTCGAGAGAGGGGTCGGTTGCAACTCGATCGCAACCGCTCGTTATAACGGATCGAACGAACACTCTTGGCCGACACCGGCCGATCCGCTTCGGAGCGGTATACGAGCAATCGGAGACGTTCACCGAGCCGCACCGGGTCCGTTGCTGTCGACCTTTCTCGGATCTTCGCCTGCGGCTTGCAGAGGGACAGTCCTACCCTCGGGACATCCATGCCAGCGGGCTAGCTTGCTTCCAGGATCCGACCTGAACGCCAGATGCTCGCGGCGGCGCCCAATGACTTAGCAATGGTTCAACGGGCGCGCGTCGCCACAAGGCGAACTTCGCGACCTCCAGCGTTAGTTCTGCATGTGAAAATCGGCCATCTCGTACAGCGGCCGGATCTCGATCCCGCTCGGTCCCGGCATAGGATTGGGGCAGCGCTTCACCCAGGCGACCGCCTCGTCCATGTCCTTCACGTCCCAGAGCCAGAAGCCGGCGACCAACTCGCCGGACTTGGCGAAAGGACCGTCGATGACCTCACGGCCGGAACCATCGAACGCAACGCGCTTGCCCTGCGAAGAGGGCCTCAGGCCGTCGGCGGCGAGCATGATGCCGGCGTTGGCCAACTCCTCATCATACCTGCCCATCGCCTCAAGCAGCTCGGTTGAGGGGAGAATGCCCTTTTCGCTTTCGTTGGTAGCCTTTACGAACACGATCACACGCATTGTCCCTCTCCTTGTCTGAGCCGGCCTCAATGGCCTGGTCTGGAAATGGTGAATGGTAATTCGGGTATCGCTACCATTCGCTAGGTATTTCTGCGGCCGTCTTGAACCAGTGAAGTGGAACCGCTGCATTTCGTGATCATCCTCGCCGTCGCATTCCTATACTGAATGCCGCCAGCCGGCTCGCACGCAGCCTGGATCGGAGCTCAGCACCCCTAGTCAGGTGTCCAGGCGTATTCGAGCTTCAGGCCGTCCGCGTCGGCAAAAAACACGGCGTAATAACCCTTTCCGCTGTTGTATTGCGGGTAGTCGGCCGGCGCATCGAGGATTTCGGCTCCGATCTCCTGCAGCATTTCGTGGAAGCGGTCGATGTCGTGGCGGGTCTCGCCCCGCCACGCAAAGTGATGCAGGCCGGGTGAGTAGCGATCATGCGGTCGGGCTGCGTGCTCGCCATTGGCTGGGTTGAGCGAGATCGAGGTATGCCCTTGCGGTGTAGTGAGCCGCCATTCGAATTCCCGTCGATGCTGGTAGCCCATAAAGGTCAGCACGGCTCCGTATAGCGGGGCCGAGGCCGCCGGGTCGGTGACAGTGAGGTCGATGTGGTGCATGGTGCCGCGCAAGTTGTCCTCCTCAGTGTGAGGGGCGCAGGATAGCTCAATCACTCGCCTTGCTCACTGCCGAACCTTGAGGCGGAGCAGCCGATTGTATTCACCTCTGAAACCGGTTTCAAAATGTTAGAAATCGTCGGACACGCAGCGACGCCGGAAGTGATTATCGCCAATTCTTTGCGGCTGTACAGGGTCTGCGGTCACACGGACAACATGCCTCTCTCATGTCCGTTTTCCGATGCCGCGCTGGCTGACGAAAACGTCTTGAACGGGCGCAATGGGGCGATACTGGACTAGGTCTCAGCTTGGTCGATCCTCAATCCTCGCCTGGTCCACGATAGCCTGAGTGTCGACGCCGTATGCTATTGTGCCATAGGCATGGCCCCAATCCCCATCCAACCGCGTCGCGCAAAACGCATCGGCCACAGCCGGATGCGCATACCGGACCAGCAGACTCCCCTGCAACGCCGCCGCCATCATCTCCGCGATACGCCGCGCCATAGGCTCCAGCCCCGCCGGGTCCGCCAACCGGTCGGCCAGCCGCTCCGCATAAACATCCAGCCGAGCATCCCCGCCCCGAGCCGCCCGGACCTCATCCAGGAACACCCCAACACTCTCAGGCTCCCGCTGCATAGCCCGCAGCACATCGAGGCAAATGACGTTCCCCGTCCCTTCCCAAATCCCGTTCAGCGGTGCTTCCCGATACAGCCGTTCCATCAGATGATCCGCGATGAACCCGTTCCCCCCATGGCACTCCAAAGCCTCCGCCACAAAGCCCGGCGCCCGCTTGCAGGCCCAGTACTTCGCGACCGGCGTGCAAATCCGCGACAGCAATGCCTCCCCGCGATCTGCCTCCGACCGGTCCAGCGCATAGGCCAGCCGCATCGACATCCACATCATCGCCTCGCTCTCGATTGCGAGGTCCGCCACCACATTGCGCATCAACGGCAGGTCCACCAGGTTGCGCTGAAACGCCCGGCGGTTCGACGTGTGGTGCACCGCCTGGCTCAGCGCCTGCCGCATCAGACCCGACGAACCGATGGCGAAATCGAGCCGCGTCGCGTGCGCCATTTCGATGATGGTGCGTATGCCGCGCCCCTCGTCGCCCAGCAGCACCGCCTGCAGGTCGTGGAACTCGACCTCGGAGCTCGCATTCGACTTGTTGCCGCACTTGTCCTTCAAGCGCTGCAGCCTCAACCGGTTGCGCGACCCGTCCGGCAGCCAGCCGGTCGCGAGGAAGCACGAAAGGCCCGTCTCGGTCTGCGCCAAGGTGAGGAACAGGTCGCTCATCGGCACCGAAAAGAACCACTTATGCCCGGTAATCACATACGGCGCGCCCGACCCACGCCGCGCCGTCGCCGGGCGGGCCGTCGTGATCGTGGCGCGAAGGTCCGACCCGCCCTGTTTCTCCGTCATCGCCATGCCCACCGTGGCACCGGCCTTGTCCTTGGCATAGCCGGGCGTGGGGTCGTAGGTCGTGCTGTTGATCCGTGGACCCCACTCCGCGAGCAGCGCCGGATCGTGCCGCAAGGCGGGGATCGAGGCGAAGGTCATGCCCATCGGGCAGCAGACGCCGTTCTCGCCCTGGTTCCATAAGTAACTCAGCACGCCCCGCGCCACGTGCGCGCCAGGCCGGTCGTGGGTCCAGGCGAACGAGTGCGTGCCGCAACCGTAGATCAGGCCCATCAGCTCGTGATACGCCGGATGGAACTCTGCGATGTCGATGCGGTGGCCGAAGCGGTCGTGGGTGCGCAGCTCGGGCAAATGCCGGTTCGCCTGCCGCGCCAGCCGCTGCACATGCGCGCTGCCGACCAGCGTTCCGGCTTCGCGCAGCGTACCGTCCGCCCAGCCGGCGCCGAAGACCCGGGTCGCCTCCATCAACGCCCGATCGCCGGCATAGGCGTTGTAGCCCTCAAGCGCGCCGGGCTGGTTCAGCACTTCGTGCGTCGCATATGCGTCCATGTGTCCGTTCCCTCGACTGCTGCCCCGCTTCACGCGGCCGGTGGCGCGTAGTGTAATACCGTCGCAGAAAACCTGTCAGGCGAGCAGATATGGAACGTTGGCTGAAGCGCGGCGCAGAGACCGCAGCCCTGGTGGACGCCGACCGTGCCGTCCGCCAGACCGTGGAGGGCATCCTGGCCGACATCGCCGGCCGTGGCGACGCGGCGGTGCGGGAACTCTCGGCCAAATTCGACAAGTGGGACCGCGACGACTACCGCCTGACGGACGCGGAGATCGAGGGCTGCCTGTCGCAGCTCACCAAGCGGGACCTCGAGGACATCCGGTTCGCGCAGGACCAGGTGCGCGGCTTCGCCCGGCACCAGCGCGAGGCGCTGCGCGACATCGAGGTCGAGACGCTGCCGGGCGTGGTGCTGGGCCACAAGAACATCCCGGTTGGCGCCGCGGGCTGCTACGTGCCCGGCGGCAAGTATCCGCTGCTGGCGTCGGCGCATATGTCGGTCATCACCGCCAAGGTCGCGGGCGTAAAACGCGTCGTCACCTGCGCTCCGCCCTACCACGGCAAGCCGGCGCCGGCGATCGTGGCAGCGCAGCACATGGCGGGCGCGGACGAGATTTATTGCCTGGGCGGCATCCAGGCGGTCGCGGCGATGGCGCTGGGCACCGAGAGCATCGCGCCCGTCGACATGCTGGTCGGCCCCGGCAACGCCTACGTCGCCGAGGCGAAGCGGCAGCTGTTCGGCCGCGTCGGCATCGACCTGTTCGCCGGGCCGACCGAGACCCTGGTGATCGCCGACGACAGCGTGGACGGCGAGCTGTGCGCGACCGACCTGCTGGGCCAGGCCGAGCACGGCCCCGACAGCCCGGCCATCCTGCTGACCACCTCGGAGCGGCTGGCGCGCGATACCATGGCCGAGGTCGAGCGGCTGCTGCTGATCCTGCCGACCGCCGCCATCGCCCGTCAGGCCTGGGAGGCGCACGGCGCCGTCATCGTCGTCGAGGACGATGCCGAGATGGTGCAGGTCGCCGACCGCATTGCCTCGGAACACGTGCAGGTCATGACGCGCGACCCGGAGTTTTTCCTCGCCAACATGACGAACTACGGCGCGCTGTTCCTGGGGCCGCGCACCAACGTGGCCTATGGCGACAAGGCGATCGGCACCAACCACACCCTGCCGACGAAGCGCGCCGCGCGTTATACCGGCGGCCTGTGGGTCGGCAAGTTCCTGAAGACCTGCACCTATCAGCGCGTGCTGACGAATGAGGCCTCGGCGATGGTCGGCCGCTACACCTCGCGGCTATGCGCGCTGGAGGGGTTCGTGGGGCATGGCGAGCAGGCCAATATCCGGGTGCGGCGCTATGGCGGCGGCAACGTGCCATATGGGGCAGCGGCCGAATGATGCTGCCGCGTACGCCCTAATTGCGGCTGGACGGGAAGCGTGCATTGGTGGCGGGCGGCGGCCGCGGACTACTCCCTGGTTTGCCGTTTCTTAATCTTCGTCGGTCATCCTGCCCCGGCAGATGCAGACGGAGACGACGATGCAGGCGAACCGCAAACAGCCCCGCCATGCCCAGCCTGGCCGCAAATCCGGGGTACAGGAGCAGTTTCAGCGTGGCTTGGCGCTGCAACGGGCCGGGCTGCTCGATCCGGCGATCGCCGCCTATTCAACCGCAGTCCGGCTCGACCCAGCGCACGCCGACGCCTTCCATAATCTCGGGGTGGCGCTGGCTGCGGCGCAGCGGCCGGCGGAGGCCATCGTCGCCTGGGGCCATGCAGCGCGGTTGCGGCCGGAGCAGGCCGACAGCGCCGTAGCGCTCGGCCACGCTCTGTTGAGTGCGGGCCGGCCGGCGGATGCGGCCGTTTTGCTGACCAAGACGTGCCAACGCCATCCCGGTGACGCCCGCGTCCTGGTGCTGAATGGCCGGGCGTTGCTGGCGCTCGGCCAGACCCGGCCTGCAATGGGGGCGCTGTTCATGGCGCTGGAGCTGACGCCGAACGACGGCGCGATCCATGCCAGCCTGAGCAGCCTCCTGTTCGACAGTGGCGATGTCGAGCAGGCCATGGCGCACGGCCTCGAAGCGTTCCGGCTGCTGCCCGGCCATAACGAAGCCGCGACGTTGAGCTGCGTGCTGATCGCGCTGGGCTATTATCAGGAGGCGTTGGCGTTGGCCGAGCACGCGCTGGAGCTGCGGCCGGGCTGGTTCGAGGGATTGGTGAACCGTGCCATCGCGCTCGAAGGGTTGGAGAGGTTCGACGACGCGGTGGTCGCCGGGCATCAGGCTATCGCCGCATCGCCGGAGAGCGCGGTAGCCCGGCACAACCTGGCTGTAACCTGCCTTTCGATGGGTCGACTGACGCCGGAGACGTGGGAGCTCTACGAGTGGCGGCTGTTGCTGAAGGGCGAGGCACCTTGGCTGTCGACCGGCATACGATGGAATGGCGAGGACCTCGCCGGCCGCACGATCCTGCTGCATGCCGAGCAGGGCCTCGGCGACACGCTGCAGTTCATCCGTTATGCGCCCTTGGTCGCGGCTTTGGCTGGACGCGTGGTGTTGGCGGTGCAGCCGCCCTTGGCCCGGTTGCTGCGAGCCATACCCGGCGTGGACCAGGTCGTGGCGATCGGCGGCCCCCTGCCGCAATTCGACGTGGTTTGCCCTTTGCTGAGCCTGCCGCGCCTATTTGGGACGACCCTCGACACCATACCGCCGGCCCTGCCCTATGCCGACGACTTCGCGCCGTGGGGCGATGCGGCCCCCGGCCTGCGCGTCGGCCTGGTCTGGACGGGCAGCAAGACGTTCAGCGACAACCGGCAGCGGTCGCTCCCGATGGCGGCGCTGATGGGCCTGGCCGGGATCCCCGGGGTGCAGCTTTACAGCCTGCAACGCCACGAGGCCGATATGGTGCTGCCCGAAGAGCTCGGCGCGATCGACCTGATGGAAGGCGTGCAGGATTTTGCCGACACGGCCGCGCGCTTGGCAGGGCTGGACCTGATCGTCTCGGTCGACACCGCCGTCGCCCACCTGGCGGCCACGATGGGCAAGCCGGTCTGGCTGCTGTCCCGGTTCCGCGGCTGCTGGCGTTGGCTGCACGACCGGGCGGACAGCCCGTGGTATCCCAGCATGCGGATCGTCCGGCAAGCAAAGCCGAATGATTGGAGCAGCGTGATTGCGCAGCTCCGGCATGATCTGTCGGAACTCGCGTGCCAGCCCTTGCCGCGTCCGCCTGCCCATGCATCGCGGCCTGGTCCGATTGCGCCACGCCCCTGCAAGGTCTGTGATACGCCCTCCCCGGTTTTGGGTGCGGTCGACTTCAATAAATGCTGCGAGGATCGGCGCCGGGTCGCGCTGCCGTTGTCCGGCCGCGCTGTCGCATATCATCGTTGCCCGGCCTGCGCGCTGGTGTTTACCGGCGACTTCGACGCTTGGGAGCGGGAGGACTTTCGGACGCAGATTTATAACGACGGCTACGCCGACGTCGACCCGGACTATGCCGAAGATCGCCCGGCGGCGTCGGCCCTGCTGATCGGCGAACTGTTCGGCAAGGCGTGCTGCGGGCTTCCGATGCTGGACTACGGCGGCGGTGACGGCGCGCTGGCGGCGTTGCTTGCCAGCCAGCACGGCATGGCGGCCGAAGTCTACGACCCGTTCAATCCCGCTTGCGATTTCCCGCCGCAACGGCTTTTTCCGCTCGTCACCTGCTTCGAGGTGCTGGAGCACACGCCCGATCCCCGCGCCACGATCGCCGAGATCGCTGGACTGGTGCAGGAGGAAGGCATCGTCGTGTTCTCGACCCTGCTGCAGCCGCCGGACTTCCTGCGAAAAGGCCTGGACTGGTGGTATGTGGCGCCGCGGAACGGCCACGTGACGATCTACTCGGCGCAGGCGCTGCGGGCGCTATGGACGGAGCTTGGCTTCCAACTGGTCAGCCATAGCGACAACCTGCATTTCGCCTACCGGACCCTGCCGGAGTTTGCCCGCCGGCTCGAGTAGTGAGAGGCTGATTGTCACGGCCCAAAGCGGACCTGACCCGGCCCGCTTTGGCGAGATCGCTTAGCTTCCGGCCGCCATCTTATCTTGCGTCTTGGTTTCGAAATCACTGGCGTCATGGCGTTCATGCAGTTGGCTCGCGGGCTCGCCGCTGACGCGGTTGACCATCCGTCCACGTTTGGCCGCGGGCCGTTCGCCAATCGCGTCGGCCCAGCGCTGCACGTTCTTGTATTCCTGCACCTGCAGGAATTCGGCCGCCTCATACAGCCAACCTTTTGCCATGCCGCCATACCAGGGCCAGACGGCGATATCGGCGATCGTATACTCGCTTCCGGCCAGATATTCGGTCTCGGCGAGGCGGCGGTCGAGCACGTCGAGCTGACGCTTCGCCTCCATGGCGAACCGGTCGATCGGGTATTCCATCTTCGTCGGCGCATAGGCGTAGAAATGGCCGAAGCCGCCGCCGAGGTATGGAGCGCTGCCCATTTGCCAGAACAGCCAGGACAGGCACTCGGCGCGCGCGCTGACCTCGGTCGGCAGGAAAGCGCCGAATTTCTCGGCGAGGTGCATGAGGATCGCACCCGACTCAAAGACGCGGATCGGCGTCGGACCGCTCCGGTCCAACAGAGCCGGGATCTTGGAGTTCGGATTGATGGCCACAAAGCCGCTGCCAAACTGATCGCCGTCGCCGATCCTGATAAGCCAGGCGTCGTACTCCGCACCATGGTGGCCGAGGGCCAACAGCTCCTCCAGCATCACCGTTACCTTCACGCCATTCGGCGTCCCCAAGGAATAGAGCTGGAGCGGATGGCGGCCGACCGGAAGCTCCTTATCGTGCGTGGGCCCGGCTATTGGGCGGTTGGTGCTCGCGAACCGGCCGCCGCTCTCCTTGTTCCAGGTCCAGATCTTGGGAGGCGTATACTCGGACGAACTGCTCATGTTCATAGCTCCAGGTGACCGGCGCGCGCGATCGGATTGCGCGATCGCTCAAGCCTACACGATGGAGCCGAAAGGCGCACCCGTCAGCGCTGCCGCCGCGCATATTACCGTTGCGCGGCCTGCAGTTGTCGACGATTGAGAACGGCCGGCTGCATGGCATCGACCCCGCCTCAAGCGACGGGATGGCTGTTTTCCGCCTAACCCGGCCAGGAAATGAGCCCAGGCCTTTACTTGAATAGAGTGAGCAGGCTCTGCGGGGCCTGGTTGGCGAGCGACAGCGCCTGCGTGCCCAACTGCTGCTTGATCTGCAGCGCCT
>CAZZWN010000058.1:12001-15849 GCA_964657765.1 uncultured Acetobacteraceae bacterium | reverse complement strand
GCCGGCGATCAGCTTCATGGCGCGGCTGCGCATCCCCGGCGGCCGGGTCAACGCAACGCAGTGGCTGCAACTGAACGAGATTGCGCGGGAGCGGGCCAACGGCACCATCCGGCTCACGACGCGGCAGACGGTGCAGTTCCACGGCATCATCAAGGGCAACCTGGCGCCGGCGATCTCGTCGATGAACGACGCGCTGCTCGACACCATCGCGGCCTGCGGCGACGTGAACCGCAACGTCATCTGCACGTCCAACCCGCACGCCAGCCCCGCCCATGCCGAAGCGCTGGCGCTCGCCAAGAAGCTGAGCGACGACCTGCTGCCGAAAAGCCGCGCGTGGCATGAGATCTGGCTGGGCGAGGAGCGCGTCGCGGGCGGCGAGCCGGAGTTCGAGCCGCTGTACGGCACGACCTATTTGCCTCGCAAGTTCAAGATCGCCGTCGCCGTGCCGCCGCAGAACGACGTCGACGTGTTCGCGCACGACCTGGGCTTCATCTCCATCGAGCGCGATGGCGCCGTGATCGGCTACGACGTCTCGGTCGGCGGCGGCATGGGCATGACGCACGGCGAGACCGACACCTTCCCGCGCACGGGGGACGTGATCGGCTTCTGCACGCCGGACCAGGCGGTCGCAGTGGCGGATGCGGTGATCCGGGTGCAGCGCGACAACGGCGACCGCAGCGTCCGCAAGCACGCGCGGCTGAAATACACCATCGAGCGGATGGGCCTGGACGCCTTCCGCACCGAGGTCGAGCGGCATTTGGGCTACGCGCTCGCCCCGGCGCACGAGTTCGCGTTCACCGGCACCGGGGACCGCCTGGGCTGGTCGCAGTCGCCGGATGGGACCTGGCAGTATTGCCTGTTCATCGAGAATGGCCGGATACGCGACATCGGCGACCGGCGGCTGATGACCGGGCTGCGGGCGATCGCCACCCTGCACCGGGGCGAATTCGTGTTCACGCCGAACCACAACCTCGTCATCGCCGGCATCGCGCCGGAGCATAAGGCGGAGATCGAGGCGCTGCTGCAGGAGCATGGGCTGACCGGCAACGTGTCGGCGTTGCGCGAGGCGTCGATGGCCTGCGTGGCGTTGCCGACCTGTGGGTTGGCATTGGCCGAGAGCGAGCGCTATTTGCCGGGCCTGATTACCAAGCTCGACGTGATCATGGATGCGGCCGGGCTGCGCGACCAGCCGATCGTGATGCGCATGACCGGCTGCCCGAACGGCTGCGCGCGGCCCTATCTGGCGGAGATCGCCATGGTGGGGCGCGGGCCGGGCCGCTACAACCTGTATCTCGGCGCCGCGGCGGACGGGACACGGCTGAACAAGCTGTATCGCCGCGACGTCGACGAGGCCGGCATCCTCGCGGCGCTCACGCCGTTGCTGCAGCAGTATGGTGCCGAGCGCCAGGAGGGCGAACGCTTCGGCGATTGGGTGATACGCGCCGGGCACATCGAGGCGACGACGGCGGGCAACCGCTTCCATCTGGACCTGGCGGACGCGTTGGCCTGAACGAGCGCCGTAACCCGCTGGTTGGGCGCTGGCGGTCGGCTATAGCCTCCGCACCGGCAGCGACCAGGCGAGCACGAGGCCGATGCCCGAAAACGTCGCAATGCACAGGAACGCGGCGCGGAACGCCGAGCCGATCTCGGTCGCGACGACGGCGCGCTGAGCGGCGTCGAGGCCGTCGAGCACGACCGGGCCACGCTCGACCAACTCGGCGAATAGCGCCGCCGTCTTGGGGTCCGTCGCGGTCAGCACGGCGAACAGGACTGCGCCCACCAGGGCCGTCCCCAGCGCCGCACCGATGGAGCGCGAGAACTGCACCGAGGCGGACGCCGCCCCGAGGTTCTTCGGACCGGCCACCATCTGCACCGTGGTCTGCACGACCGGCATCGCGGTGCCGAGCGAGAGCGACAGCACGAGGAACACCGCCGGAAGCCAAAACGTCGGCAGCAACCCGGCGCCCAGCGCCAGGAACACCAGGCACAAGGTGACGGAGATCAGGCCGAACGACGGGAAAATCGCGGTCCTCCCGGTGCGGGCGATCATGCGCCCGGTCAGCAGCGAGCCGAACGCGATCCCCGCCGTGAGCGGCAGCAGCAGCAGCCCGACCCGGCTCGGCGCCGCACCGCGCACCACCTGCAGGTAGATCGGCATGAAGGTCACGCACGACACGACGATTGCACCGATGCAGGCCCCCATCGCGTCCGCGCGCCAGATCGCCGGCAACCGCAGCAGCGCCACCGGGATCAGCGGCATGTTGGTCCGCCGCTCCTGCCGCAGCAGCAGCCATAGCGAGGCCGCCGAGATCGCCACCAGCCCGGTCACTGCGGGTATGGCCGCGTAGGAAATGCGTTGCCCGCGCTCCAGCGCCAGCAAAAGCGCCACGACGAAGACAGCGAACAACACGAGGCCCAGCCAGTCGAACCGCAGCCTCGAGCGCGGCGGCGTGCGGTTCGGCAGGCGCAGCGCCAGCACCGCCGCGACTGCCCCGAGCGGCAGGTTGATCAGGAACACCGAATGCCAGCCGAAATGCTGGGTGAGCCAGCCGCCGGCGACAGGTCCGAAGGTGGACGAAACCATGAAGATGGAGGCGAGATAGCCCTGGTAGCGGCCACGCTCCCGCGGCGGCACGCTCTCGCCGACCAGGGCCTGCGACAACGTCATGAGCCCGCCGCCGCCGAAGCCCTGCAGCACGCGGGCGGCGGTGAGCCACAGCAGGCTTGGGGCTGCGGCGCAGGCGGCGGAGGCGACCATGAAGATGGCCAGGGCGAGGAACAGCAGCCGCTTGCGCCCGAGCGCGTCCCCGAGCCGGCCGTAGACCGGCGCGGCGATGGTGGTGGCCATGAGGTAGGAGACGACGATCCAGGACACGCGCTCGACCTCGCCGAGCGTGCCGGCGATGGCGGGGAGTGCGGTGGCGACGATGGTCTGGTCCACCGCCGCCAGGAACATCGGCAGGCAGATGGACGGGAACACCCGCATGAACAGGCCGCGGGTGGACTGGCCCTCGGTCGGGTCGGGCTGCACCGCCTCGGGCGCCGCTGTTTGCAGGAATGGAGCGTCGGGGGGCATGGCTTGGTCCATAACGTCGCCGCAGCCTAAACAGTGCGGCCGGGGGTGAACACCGCGGCCGGGTTCACGTCATGTCGTGCAAGTCAGGGCGGCACGTCGCGGCCCATGGCGAGGAACTTCTCGCGCCGGCGCGCTTGCAAGGTCGCGGCGTCGAGCTCCAGCAGCGGCGCCAGCGCCTCCTGCACCGCAGCGCCCACGCTGGCAACCGCCTCGGCCGGCATGCGGTGTGCGCCGCCGATCGGCTCCGGCACGATGCTGTCGATGATCCGCAGGGCGTGCAGGTCCACGGCCGTGAGGCGCAGCGCCTCCGCCGCGACGGAGGCCTGGGCCGCGTCGCGCCACAGGATGCTGGCGCATCCCTCGGGAGAGATCACCGAGTAGACGGAATGCTCCAGCATCAGCACCCGGTCCCCGGTGGCCAGCGCGATGGCGCCGCCGGAGCCGCCCTCGCCGATGATGGTGGCGACGATCGGCACCGGGGCGAGCAGGCACGCCTCGATGGAGCGCGCGATGGCCTCGGCCTGGCCGCGGGCCTCGGCGTCGATGCCGGGGAACGCGCCGGCCGTGTCGACGAAGGTCAGCAGCGGCAGTCCGAAGCGTCCGGCAAGCTCGATCAGCCGGCGCGCCTTGCGGTAGCCCTCGGGCCGGGCCATGCCGAAATGGTGGGCGACGCGGGACTCGGTGTCGGCGCCGCGCTCGGTGCCGAGCACGACGACGGAGCGGCCGTTGAAGCGCCCGAGGCCGCCGACCACGGCAGCGTCATCGGCGAACG
>CAZZWN010000058.1:9672-11991 GCA_964657765.1 uncultured Acetobacteraceae bacterium | reverse complement strand
TGAACTCGGTAATCAGGCCGTGGATGTAGTCCAGCGCATGCGGGCGCTCCGGGTGGCGGGCGACCTGGGTCTTCTGCCAGGCGGTGAGCTTGGCGTAGGTCAGGCGGAGCTGCTTGTCGGCCTTGTCGGTGAGGCGCTCGACCTCGTCCTCGATGTTGATGCCGCCGGGCTCCTGCGTCCGGCGCAGTTCTTCGATCGTGCGTTCGAGCTCGGCGACCGGTTTTTCGAAGTCCAGGAAGTGACGCATCCGCGGGGGCTTACCCCGGTGGCCGTTGTTCCGCTAGGGGATGGTGCAGAGCCACAATCTGCTGCAGCCGCTCGGCGAGCACGTGGGTATAGATCTGGGTCGTTGCGATATCGGCGTGGCCTAACAAGCTTTGCAGGCTGCGCAGGTCGGCGCCGTGCGCCAGCATGTGGCTGGCGAAGCTGTGCCGCAGCACGTGCGGGCTGACGCGCGCGGGGTCGAGCCCGGCCGCCAGCGCCGCTTGCTTCAGCAGCAGGCCGAAGCCCTGGCGCGTCATCGCGTGGCGCGGATCGCGGCCGGGGAACAGCCATTTGCCTTCAGTCGCACCGTTCAGCGCGGCGGCTGCCTCTTTTGCGCGATGGGACAGCAGCACCATGCGCTCCCGCCCGCCCTTGCCGCGCACGACCAGCATCTCGGACGCACCCGACAGCGCGGCGCGTGGCAGGCCCAACAGCTCCGACACTCGCAGCCCGGTGGAATAAAGGATTTCGAGCGCGGCGCGACCGACCAGGCCGGTGACGCCGGGCCGCGCGGCGGCGGCGGCCAGCAACGCATCGATCTCGGCCTCGCTCAGGTATTTCGGCAGGGTCGCGGGCAGGCGCGGCGCATCGAGCAGCATGGTCGGGTCGTCCGTCCGCGCACCGTTCTGCAGCAGGAACCGGTAGAACCCGCGCAGGCAGGACAGCCGCCGCGCCGCAGTCCGGGCGGCAACGACGCCGTGCAGCGACTGCAAATAGCCCTGCAGAGTGGGCTCGGTCGCGTCGGCGGGGCGCTGACCCTTTGCCGCAGCGTAGGCGGCGAACCCTTCGAGGTCGGCGCGGTAGGCCGCCAGGGTGTTTCGCGCCGCGCCGTGCTCGGCCGCCAGCATTTCCAGGTATGCCTCGATCGACCGGTCCATCGCCGGCACTAATGCGGCTGAAAGCGGTCGTTGGGCAGCACGTGCTGCACCTGCTCGGTGCGCGGCTGCGGCGGGAACGCGCCGAGCAGCACGACGGCGCCGACGAGCAGCAGCAAAACGGCGGCAGCGATAATCAATCGTATCCGGCTCATGACCCTAACCTCGTGGCCAGACTTGGCCGAAACGTTGTTCCTTGTGCTAGTCTGCGGCGCTATGACGCGCAACATCGCGCTCGGCAGGTCCGGGCTGAAAGACGTTTCGGCGGCGGTATCCGAGCTTCCGGCAGTGCTCGCAGGCCGCAGCATCGTGCTGGTGGGCCTGATGGGCGCCGGCAAGACCAGCATCGGCCGCCGAGTCGCTGCCCGCCTGGGCGTGCCGTTCCGCGACGCCGACAGCGAGATCGAGCTCGCGGCCGGGTGCAGCATCCCGGAGCTATTTCGCCGTTATGGCGAGCAGGACTTTCGCGGCGGCGAGCGCCGGGTGATCCGGCGGCTGCTGGCCGCGGACCCGCTCGTGTTGGCGACCGGCGGCGGCGCGTTCATGGATGCGGAGACCCGCGCCGCGATCCGGGCCGATGGCGTGTCGGTGTGGCTGCGCTGCAAGCTGCCGACGCTGATGCGCCGGGTCGCCAGCCGCAACAACCGTCCCCTGCTGCAGAACGGCGACCCGGCGCAAATCCTCGGCCGCCTGATGGAGCAGCGCCACCCGGTTTACGCCGAGGCCGACATCGTCGTGGACTGTGGCGACGAGTCGCCGGATTTCACCACGAGCAAGGTGCTGCAGGCATTGCACGATTGGCGGCCACCGCGGCGGCTGGCGGTGGCGCTCGAATCGGCGGCGTATGACGTCGTGGTCGGCGACGGATTGCTGGCCCGCGCCGGGGCGCTGCTGGCTCCGGTCATTCCGCAGAAGCGCGCCGTGGTGGTGACGGACGCGACGGTCGCGGCGCTGCATTTGCCGACGCTGCTGGAGGGCTTGGCGCAGACCGGCATCGCGGCGCAGCAGATCGTCGTGCCGCCCGGCGAGGCGTCCAAAAGTATGGCGAGCTATGCTCGCGTGGTCGATGCGCTGCTGGACGCGGGGGTGGAGCGGCGCACGACGGTGATTGCGCTGGGCGGCGGCGTGGTGGGCGATTTGGCCGGGTTTGCCGCGGCGACGACGCTGCGGGGATTGCCGT
>CAZZWN010000058.1:0-9662 GCA_964657765.1 uncultured Acetobacteraceae bacterium | reverse complement strand
CGACGACGTTGCTGGCGCAGGTGGACAGCAGCGTCGGCGGCAAGACGGGCATCAACACGTCGCACGGCAAGAACCTGGTGGGAGCGTTCCATCAGCCGCGGCTGGTGCTGGCCGACACCGGGACGCTGGGCACGCTGAATGGGCGCGAGCTGCGGGCGGGGTATGCGGAGGTGGTGAAGGCCGGGCTGATCGGCGACGCGGCGTTCTTCGATTGGTGCGAGGAGCATGGCGCGGCGCTGACCGCGGGGGACCGCGACGTGCAGGCCGAGGCGATCCTGCGCGCCTGCGCCTTCAAGGCGGCGGTGGTCGGCGATGACGAGCGCGAGGAGCGGCCGGCGGATGGGCGGGCGTTGCTGAATTTGGGCCATACGTTTGGGCATGCGCTGGAGGCGGAGGTCGGCTATGGCGGCGCGTTGCTGCATGGGGAGGCGGTGGCGGTTGGCTTGGGGCTGGCGTTCCGGCTGTCGGCGCAGTTGGGGCTGTGCGCGCCGGGGGATGCGACGCGGGTGGCGGAGCATTTGAACGCGGTCGGGTTGCCGAGCGAGCCCGGCATGCTGAACCGGCGGTTTTCGGCGTCGCGGCTGATTGCGAACATGCGGCGGGATAAGAAGATGCGGGACGGGGCGCTGCATTTCGTGCTGGCGCGGGGGATTGGGCAGGCTTTTACGAGTGCGGACGTTCCGGCTGCGGCGGTAGTGGATTTGCTGCGGGCAGAGGGGTGCGAGGCTTGAGGTCGGTCAGAGTGGTCATTCAAGTCGAAAGACCATGTGACCGGCGCTGGCCGATCGCAGGCAGTCCGCCTCGGAGTTCATGAGCGGCAGAAGCAGACTTCGGGCAGCCGTCAGCCTGCCGTCGGGCTAGCCACGCCGCGTGGTCAATCGAACCTTAAGGTGGTTCCAAGGCGGCTTCCTGCCAATCACATGCGCAACAAGCTCTCGGCATTACGGTAGGCGATCTTCTCCTTGTCCTCCGGGCTGATCGGCAGCTGCTCCAGAAAGCGACGCGCGCCAGTGTTGGTCAGGTAGGGATAGTCCACGGCATAGAGGATGCGATCTGCGCCGAGGACTTCGTGGATGAACTTGAAGTGCGGCAGGTTCAGCATGCCGCTTGGCGTGACATACACCTGCGATCTGTATGTGTCCGTGATGCTCCTAGACAGCCCGGTGATGTCCCGCGGCATCGCGTCGTCCATACGCTGGAGATAGAACGGCACCATCTCACCCCAATGCCCGCTGATGACCTGCAGGTCGGGGAACCTGTCGAACACCCCGGACAGCATCATGCGGATGACATGGATCCCGGCCTCGTTGTGCCAGCCCCAGCCGAACAGCGACAGCCGCGCGGTCACCGCCTTGCCGAATCCGCCGTAGTACGGCTGCTGCACCTGCGCCAAGGGAGCGCCCGGATGCACGTAGATCGGCACTTTCAACTCGTTCAGCTTCGCTAGGACCGGCTCGTAGCGCGGATCGTCCAGGAATGTCTCGCCGGGCCGCCCGATGAGCAGCGTGCCTTTGAGCCCGAGGCTGCGCACGGAACGGTCCAGCTCGGCCGCTGCTGCCTGCGGGTCCTGCCAGGGCAGGATCGCGAAGGCGGCGAAGCGGCCGGGGTGGGCCCGCACGGTTTCGGCAAGCCTGTCGTTCGCCGCACGCGCCATTTCGACGCCCTGATCGGCCGGAGCCAGTTGCAGCGGGTTGCTGTAGGATAAAACCTGCATATCGATGCCGTGCGCATCCATTTCGGCAATGCGTCCCGCACCCATGTCGGCCGCCCTGGACATGCTTTCGCGGACCGGAAGCAGGTAAGGACGATCCGACTCGGGGCCTGGCTGGTCTTGACTGACGCCAACATCGGCCATGTAGCCGGCCTGGGTCGAGAGGACTGCCTTTGTTGCCTCAGTGACAGCGGCGTCGACCGCGTGTTCCTCAAGGGTGATGATCCGCATGTTGGGCTCCTGGACGGCGCTGATCGCCTGGTCACGGTAACATGCGGCGATATCGGAAGGTTCAAGACGCTAGACACGACGGTCATCGACGGCCCCGCTCCCAGGCAGCCTGATGCGGCATAATGTCGGACCTGACAGTCAGCCTGGGCCATCTCTTATTGGATTATCAAAGACATCCGGCGCCCGGCCAAGGTCGGGCGCCACATAAGCCTCTCCTTTTAACCGTGGCGTTGTGGATCAAGCAGGAGCAGCGCCACCCGCGTGATCGCATCGCCGCCAAACGGGTTCAGCACCCGTACGCCCCCAAGCAGCCCGCCATCCGCCAAATCCTCGGTCAGTATGGCAGTGCATCCCCCTTCCGCAGCCGTCGCGACCAGCAAGGCATCCCAATACGCAGCGCGCGCACCGGCCGCGGCAGCCAGAGCAGTCCGGACCGCAGTCGGCGAGCTTGTCAGGCATGGGCCGGTTCAACGTTTTCGGCGCCAGGAACCACATAGGCCATCATCAACTCAGCAAACCCAGCACCGCCAATGCGAACGACCCCGGCGCTTCTTGCGGCAAGTTGTGCCCGACGCCCGGCACGACCTGGCGCACATACCCGCCCGTAAAATGCCGCGCATGGCCTGCCGACTGCGCCGCCGGTCCCACAGCGTCGTCATCGCCGTGCAACACCATCGTCGGCACGGTGATCGCCGGTTGCAGCGCCAACCGCCGTTCGATCGCTTCCAGCGCCGGGTCGCCGGCTGCGTAGCCAAAACGGTGGCGGTAGGATTGCACCGTCACATCCACGAAATCCGGGTTGTCGAACGACCCGGCCGTCCGCTCGAACGTCGCGTCGTCGAACGCCCAGCTCGGCGACCACAGCCGCCAGAGCAGGCGGCAAAACGCCCGGCGGTTGGCCGCAAGCCCCGCCCGGCCACGCTCCCCGTGAAAGTAGTATTGATACCAATACCGGCGCTCCTGCTCGGGATCGAGGGGCGCAGCCGAACCGGCAATGTCCTGTATATTGTAGCCACCCACCGAAACCAGCCCGCGCACCCGCTCCGGCCACAGCGCCGCCACGACGCAGGCCGCCCGCCCGCCCCAGTCATACCCGGCCAAGACCGCGGATGGCAGCGCCAGCGCGTCCATCAACGCCAACGCATCGGCCCCCAGCGCCGCCTGCTCGCCAGACCGCGGCGTCGTCTCCGAGAGGAACCGCGTCGGCCCGAAGCCGCGCAAATAGGGCACGATCACCCGGCAGCCGGCCTGCGCCAACGTGGGAACCACTTCGTCGAAGGCGCGCACGTCATACGGCCAGCCGTGCAGCAGCAGCACTGGCTGGCCATCGGGCGGCCCAGTGTCCTCATAAGCGATCCGCAATGCAGGCGTGTCGACCGTCTTGATCATGATCTGGACAACAGGTCAGTCGCTGAAACGTTTCACACCTTGGTGGTTTTTAGTAGGTCGCGTATCTCGATCAACGTCGCCTCGGTTTGCGTCAGGGCTGCCGGTTCCTCGTTCTCCTTGGCCTTGAACCGGCTCAGCGCCTTCACGACCCAGAAGATCGCAAAGCTCACGATCAGGAACGAGATGACCGCGTTCAGGAACAACCCGACGTTGAGCGTGACGGCGCCCGCCTTCTGCGCCGCATCGAGCGTCGCCTCATGCGACCCCTTCAGGGTAACGAACAGGTTCGAGAAATCGATGCCGCCCAGCAGCAGTCCGAGCACGGGGGTAAACAGGTCCTTAACCAGGCTGTTCACGATCGAGGTAAACGCGGCGCCGATGATGATACCGACCGCGAGGTCGACGACGTTGCCGCGCAGGATGAAGGCCTGGAACTCGGATATCCAGCCAGGCCGGTGCGGCAGGCGAATCGGTGGCTGCATGACGTGCTCTCCGGTTTTATCGGGAGCAGCCTATCGCGCTCATCGCAGCCGACGCCAGCGACATAACTGTCTTAAAGTCCGCCTTTTTTATGTGCATGCGCGCAAACAATAGGCGACTGACCGGTCTGTGCGTAAGCTTGCTCCCGCGCACGGGGGATGGCATGTGACTTGCTCCCTTGGATCGGGCACACGGGGCTACAGCATTGATCATTCACCCAAAGACCTGCCGTTGCGGCGGCACTCAGCTCGGTTGCGAGAGCATCGAGACGCTTGGCAGCGCCGCGGTCCGCGTGGCGGCCGAGCGCGCGGCGTTCGGCGGCGAGGCGGGACGCCGCCGGGTGATCCGCGTGCTGGGCGCCGGCGTGGTGGCCGCGGCCATGGACCAGGCATTCCCGATCCTGCTCGCGCAGGACGCGATGGCCCAGGTGGTCGCGCAGCCCGCCGCGGCCGCGCCGGAGAAGAAGGACCTCAAGGTCGGCTTCATCGCCATCACCTGCGCGACCCCCATCATCATGGCGGCGCCGATGGGCTTCTACGCCCGCAATGGCCTGAACGTGGAGGTCGTGCGCACCGCCGGCTGGGCGGTGATCCGCGACAAGTCGTTCAACGGCGAATACGACGCCGCGCACATGCTGAGCCCGATGCCGCTGGCGATCTCGATGGGCGTCGGCTCGAACCCGATCCCGTGGAGCGTCGCGGCGATCGAGAACATCAACGGCCAGGCCATCATGCTGGCGAACAAGCACAAGGACCGGCGCGACCCGAAGGACTGGAAGGGCTTCAAGCTCGGCATTCCGTTCGACTATTCGATGCACGCCTACCTGCTGCGCTACTATTTGGCAGAGGCCGGGCTCGACCCCGACCGCGACGTGCAGCTCCGCGTCATTGCGCCGCCGGAGATGGTCGCCAACCTGCGGGCCGAGAACATCGACGGCTTCCTGGGGCCGGACCCGTTCAACCAACGCGCGGTCTATGACGGCGTCGGCTTCATCCACGCCCTGACGCGCGAGCTGTGGGACGGGCATCCCTGCTGCGCCTTCGCCGTGCCGCGCAAGCTGGTGACGGAGGCGCCCAACACCTACCAGGCGCTGCTGCGCTCCGTCATCGAGGCGACGGCGCACGCCAACAAGGCGGAGAACCGCAAGGAGATCGCGGGCGTGATCGCAGCGCAGAACTACCTGAACCAGCCGGTGACGGTGGTGGAGCAGGCACTGACCGGCACCTATGCCGACGGGCTCGGTGCTGTAAAGCGGGTGCCGGACCGGGTGAGCTTCGAGCCGTTCCCCTACCAGAGCATGGCGCTATGGATCATGACGCAGATGAAGCGCTGGGGGCAGGTCAAGGGCGACGTGCAATGGCGCGACGTGGCGGAGCAGGTGTATCTCGCGACCGACGCCGGGTCGAAGATGCGCGACCTCGGGCTCGCGGTGCCGGCCAGCGCCTACCGTTCGCATACCATCATGGGCAAGACCTTCGACCCGGCCGATCCCGACGGCTACGTCGCGAGCTTTCCGATCCGGCGGAGCTGATGGCCCTCCGCGTCCGCTCCATGCTGCTGTTGCTGGCGATCCTCACGGTTTTCCTGGGGGCGTGGCAGATCGCGGCAACGCCCGGCACGGCCAGCGGCCCGGCGCTCGACCCGGAATACGCCAAGCTGCTCGGCACTGCCGCGCAGCAGGGCCAGCAGACGCCCATGCCGCGCCCCTCCGACATCGCGGAACGGGCCTGGCATCACCTGCGCGACCCGTTCTACATCCGCGGCGCCAACGACCAGGGCCTCGGCATCCAGCTCGGCTGGTCGCTGCTGCGGGTATTGACCGGGTTCGGCCTGGCGGCGCTGGTCGCGATCCCGCTCGGCTTCCTGATCGGCATGAGCCCGGTGCTGCACGGCGCGCTCGACCCGATCATCCAAGTGCTGCGGCCCGTGAGCCCGCTCGCCTGGATGCCGCTCGCGCTGTATACCATCCGGGACAGCGGCATCTCCGCGATATTCGTGATTTTCATCTGCGCCATCTGGCCGATGGTGCTGAACACCTCGTTCGGCGTGGCTTCGGTACGGCGCGAGTGGCTGAACGTTGCGCGTACCCTGGAGGCCGGGCCGTGGCGCACCGCCTTCACCGTCATCCTGCCCGCCGCCGCCCCCACCATCATGACCGGGGCGCGCATCAGCATCGGCATCGCCTGGTTGGTCATCATCGCCGCCGAGATGCTCGTGGGCGGCACGGGGATCGGCTACTTCGTGTGGAACCAGTGGAACAACCTCGCCATCGCCGACATCGTGGTGGCGATCCTGGTCATCGGGCTGGTCGGCATGGCGCTGGACCAGCTGCTCGGGCGCGCCGCCCGCGCCGTCGCTTGGCGGGAGTAGGGCAGTGTCGCGCGCCTGGCTGAGCGTCGAGGGCATTTCCCGCCGCTATGACGGCAGCACAGTGTTCCGCGATGTCTGGTTCGGCGTCGAGCGCGGCGAGTTCGTGGCGCTGATCGGCCACTCCGGTTGTGGCAAGACGACGATCCTCAACATCCTGGCCGGACTGGAAGCGCCGGATTGCGGCACGATCGTCATGGACGGACGCGAAATTTCCGGCCCGGCGCTCGACCGTGCCGTCATCTTCCAGTCGCATGCGCTGCTGCCGTGGCTGACGGCGCTGGGCAACGTCGCCTTCGCCGTCCGCAGCCGGCACCGGGACTGGCCGAAGGCGAAGGTGCAGGACCACGCCCGCCGCGTGCTGGACCTCGTGGGCCTGTCCGACGCAGCGCTGCGCAAGCCGGCAGAACTGTCGGGCGGCATGAAGCAGCGGGTCGGCATTGCACGTGCCCTGGCCGTCGAGCCGTCGCTCCTGCTGATGGACGAGCCGTTCAGCGCGCTCGATGCGCTCACCCGCGGGACGCTGCAGGACGAGGTTCTGCGCCTCGTTTCCGACGCCGGACAGACCGCGTTCATGATCACGCACGACGTCGACGAGGCGATCCTGCTGGCCGACCGCATTTTGCTGATGACCAACGGCCCCGACGCGCGGGTGGCGGAGGTCGTGGTCAACACCTTGCCGCGGCCGCGCGACCGGCAGACTATTCACCGCACGCCGGGCCACTACGCGCTGCGCAACCATATCGTGGATTTCCTGGTTGCGCGTTCCCGTACCATGGCCTCCGCGCGGCCGGAGGGATGGGACGGGCAGCACGTGCCGGAGGTCCGCCCGGCTGCATCCATTATCAAGGAGACAATCAGTTGAACGACGCGAAGACCGCCTTGGGCCTCAAGATCCGCGGCATCAAGAAGCAGAAAGGCTGGACTTGGGCCGATGTGGCGGGGAAGCTCGGGCACGCGCCGGTGTGGGTTTGCGCCGCCTGCCTGGGCCAGATGAGCATGACGCCGGAGACCGCGGAGAAGGCGGGCGTGCTGTTCGGCCTGTCCGAGGAGGAGACGGCGCTGCTGGCGGAGGCGCCGTATCGCGGCTCATTGCCGACGGCCGTGCCGACCGATCCGTTGATCTATCGCTTCTACGAGTTGATTCAGGTCTATGGCACGACGTGGAAAGAGATGATCCACGAGGAGTTCGGCGATGGCATCATGAGCGCGATCGATTTCGACATGACGCTGGAGCGTCAGCCCGACCAGAAGGGCGACCGGGTCAAGATGACGATGTCCGGCAAGTTCCTGCCCTATAAGCGATATTAACGCGCTTTCCCCTATAATGGTCGATCAGCGACGATTATGCCCCTGAAACGCCACCAGAAGCAGCGTCCCGAGCGCTGCTATCTCGAAAACGCCAATTGGCGTCTTACGCGTGGCGGCATGGGCGAGCACGCCCTGAACCGCGGACTGCGGCGCGGCGCTCGGGGCTGCGGCGGCTGGCTGGTCGGCACGGGCTGCAAAGGCTTCGGCGCTGCCGTGATGGCTTGCCCAGACCTTGGTGAACTCGGCCCCCAAAAGGAAAATCAGCGAGGAGTAGTATATCCATAGCAACACAATCACAAGCGCGCCGGCAGCGCCGTAGCTGCTCGCCACCGAACTGCTGCCGATATAGAGCCCGATCAGCGTCTTGCCGACCGTGAACAATAACGAGGTCGCAAGCGCGCCGACGATGACATCCTTCCACTTCAATTGCCGGTCCGGCAGGATTTTGTAGATTGCGGCGAACAGGGTCGCTACCATCAGGAATGAAACGAGGAAGTTCACGACTTGCAAAATCGTCCCGATCCCGGGAATGAAGCTATTGAGATAGCTCGCCAAAGCCGCGAGTGCCGCACCCACAACCAACGAAACCAGCAGTAAAAATCCGAGCGCGGCAACCAGGCCCAGGCCCGCAGCGCGCGCCTTCAACATGCCCGTGAGCCCGCTCGGCGCCTCCGCTTTCCAAATGGCGTTCAGCGACGATTGCATCTCTCCGAATACGCCGGTCGCAGTCACCAGCAAGGTGACGATACCGATCACCGTCGCCCAGATGCCGCTCGACTTGTTGCCGGCGCTGGCAATCATCGCCTGCACAGCCTGAGCGCCCTGATCTCCCATCAGGCCCCGCAGCTGCCCCACCATGGCGCCCTGCGCCGCATCCTGGCCGAAAACCAAGCCGGCGATGGCGATGCAGATGACCAGGATCGGAGCGATCGAGAAAATCGTGAAATACGCGATCGAAGCGCCGCGGCTCAGCACGTTGTCCTCGGCAAAATCGGCCACCGTCTCTTTGGCAATCGCCCAAGTGCTGCCCAACATCGCTCCCGCCCATTTCGGCACAATATTGCAGCCCAACGCCGCAATACCCGTTCAGGACGGGCAACGATCACGAAGGCTGGTGGTTCCGGGCTATTTTGCCAGGGCTGGATCCGACTCTACGGCCATCAGCGGGTGTAGGTCGCGATGGACACCCGGCACGTGCAGCGCCAGGGGACCGTCATACCCGGAGCTGCTCGGGGATGGTCATGCCCAGGCGGGTCGGCACATCCCAAATCTCGCGCACCGCGCGCACCGGCCGGAACCCGGCCCGTAAATAGCCCGGCAACGCCCGCGGATGGTCGGCAGTGCACGTGTTCACCGTCACCGCCCGCGCGCCGTAATGAAACGCCATGTCGACCGCTGCACGCAGGAAAGCCGTGCCGAGCCCGGTCCCGACCGCCGCCGGCATCAGGCCGAAGTAGCTGAGGTTCACCACCGGGCTCTGTCGATAATCGAGCTCGAAGAACCCCGCCGGCTCGCCGTCGCGGTAAAGCACGGTGACATGCACGAGCGGGTCGCGCAGCAGCGCCTCGATCGCGCTATCGGACAACGACCGCCGCAGCCACCAGAGATGCGGGCCGCCGACGGTATCGTACAGATAACGGTAAAACGGCACCGTGCAGGCCCGGAGCGTCACGAGCGGCGTCGACTTCGGCAACGGCCGCGGCGCATCGGTCGGACGCTCGTCCATGCGGAGGAAGGTGACAGTCACGGCAACTCGGCTCGTCGGCTGCACGGCGTAGGCTCCGTTCATTATGCCCGGTCTGCTCAATCAGCAGCCTGCCTAATCGTCCAGGAAGCTCCGAAGTTTGCGGCTGCGGCTCGGGTGCTTCAACTTGCGCAGCGCTTTCGCCTCAATCTGCCGGATGCGCTCGCGGGTCACGTTGAACTGCTGGCCGACCTCCTCGAGCGTGTGGTCGGTGTTCATGCCGATGCCGAACCGCATGCGCAGCACCCGCTCCTCGCGCGGCGTGAGGCTGCTCAGCACCCGGGTCGTCGCCTCGCGCAAATTGGCCTGGATCGCGGCGTCGAGCGGGATCACCGCCGCCTTGTCCTCGATGAAGTCGCCGAGATGGCTGTCCTCCTCGTCGCCGATCGGCGTCTCCAGGCTGATCGGCTCCTTGGCGATCTTCAACAC
>CAZZWN010000057.1:0-15963 GCA_964657765.1 uncultured Acetobacteraceae bacterium | reverse complement strand
ACGAGCTGCCGTTGCTCTCGGTGATCTCGCTGACGACGCGCATGGTGTATGGAAAGACGTCCTTGCCGGGCAGCACCGGGCGAACGGCGCGGTAGGCGAGCTTGCCATGGCCGATCTCACGCCGACCGGGGCTGCCCATGCGGCCAGCCTCGCCAACGCTGTAGGGAGGGAAGTTGTAGTGCAGCATGAAGTGCTCGCGGCGCTCGCCCTCGAGCGCGTCGATTATCTGCTCGTCCTGGCCGGTGCCCAGCGTGGCGACGCACAGCGCCTGGGTCTCGCCGCGGGTGAACAGGCTACTGCCGTGCGCACGCGGCAACACGCCGACCTCGGAGATGATCTGCCGGACGGTCTTGAGGTCGCGGCCATCGATGCGCAGGCCGGTGTCCAGCACCGCGTTGCGCACCACGTCGGCCTCGAGCTTCTTGAACAGCGACTTGGCCTTCTCGGCGTCGTGCCCCTCGCTTGCGAGTGTCTCGAGGGCGGCTTTCTTGGCGGCGCCGACCTTCTCCTGGCGGACCTGCTTCTGCCGCTCCTGATAGGCCTCCGCGAGGCTTGTGCGGGTTAGTTCATCGACCCGGGTGCTCAATGCGGCAAGCTCCGGAGCCGGCTCCGCAATGGCCCAAGGCTCCTTCGCGGCGTGCTCCGCCAGCTCGATGATCGCCTGGATCACCGGCTGGAAATGTGCATGGCCGAAGGTGACGGCGCCGAGCATCACGTCCTCCGACAGTTCCTGCGCCTCGCTCTCGACCATCAGCACGCCCTCGACGGTGCCGGCGAGCACGAGGTCGAGCTTGCTCGTCGCGAGCTGCTCGGCAGTGGGATTGAGCAGATACTCGCCATTGGCGAAGCCGACGCGGGCTGCGCCGACCGGGCCGAAGAAGGGGATGCCCGATAGCGTCAATGCGGCCGAACAGCCAATCAATGCAACGATGTCGGGGTCGTTCTCCATATCGTGGCTCAGCACGGTGGCGACGACTTGGACCTCGTTCCGGAAGCCCTGGGGGAACAGCGGACGGATCGGGCGATCGATCAGGCGGCTGGTCAGCACCTCTTTCTCGGAGGGCCGGCCCTCACGCTTGAAAAAGCCGCCGGGGATCTTGCCGGCTGCGAACGCCTTTTCCTGGTAGTTGACGGTGAGTGGGAAGAAGTCCTGGCCGGGCTTGGCCGAGCGCACGCCGACGGCAGTGCATAGTACAATGGTGTCGCCATAGCGGGCCAGCACCGCGCCGTCGGCTTGCCGGGCAATCTTGCCCGTCTCGAGGATCAGCTTGCGGCCGCCCCAGTCGAGCTCCTTGCGGAAATAGTTGAACATGAATGTCGTGTCCTTGAAGTGCGGGACGGGCGACGAGTGGACGATGCCTGGGTCCGGTAGGGCGGCGACTCGGGCGACATGGGAGCGGACTGCGAGCGGTGCAGCCGCGACGGACTAATGGCGAAGCCCGTGGGTTCCATGTGGCCGGAGGCGCCGTCGCGGACAGGTTCGGCTGCTCGTGCCGCATCGCGCGGCGGTCGCCCGGCGCCCCCATGGCGCCGGGATGGCAAGTGGTCCGATCCGAACGCTTGGCTTTCAAGCGTTCGGATCGGACCACCAAACAGAGGCTAGCGGCGCAGACCCAGCCGGCCGATCAAGGCCTGGTAGCGGGCATTGTCCTTCTTGTTGAGGTAGTCCAGCAGGCGACGGCGGCGGCCGACCAGCATGAGCAGGCCGCGACGGCTGTGGAAATCCTTCGAGTGGGTCTTGAGGTGTTCGGTCAGGTTCACGATGCGCTCGGTCGCGAGCGCAACCTGGACCTCGGGGCTGCCGGTATCGGCGGCGCCGGTAGCATATTCAGCAACGAGCGTCGTGCGACGCTCCGCGGTGATCGACATCGGATTTGCTCCGTGAGGGGGGTTACAGGAGGCGTTCCGGTTTCAGCCAGCCATCGCTCAGCCGGCATAAACCGATCACGCGCGTCCCCGCCATGGCACGGGCCAACCCACCATTGGGGTCCGCCGTCTGTGGAATGCGGCCCATCAAGTCCACCAGGTTGATCGCCTGGCCGTTCGACAGGCCGAAGACCTCGCTCTCAGTCAGGGCCAGCGCCGGGATGTCGGCCAGCGCGGTCGCGACCGGAAGCAAAAGGTCCGGGGAAGCTGGCGCGTTGTCCGCCTGAATAACGCATTTGTCCAGGGAAATCGCCTGCGCCGCCGTGAACGGCCCCACCCGCAGACGGCGCAAAGCCGCGACATGGCCCAGCGCGCCGCACGCTTGGGCCAGGTCACGGGCGAGGCTGCGCATATACACGCCCTTGCCGGACTGCACCTCGAATACGGCGGTATCGGCGTCGGTCCGCTCGATCAGGGTGAAGTGGTCCACACGCGCCGGGCGCGCTTCCAGCACGGGAGCCCGGCCCTCGCGCGCCATGTCGTAGGCGCGCTCGCCTGCGACCTTGATGGCCGAGTAGGCCGGCGGAATTTGCATGATGTCGCCGATGAACGCCGGAAGCGCCGCAGTGATCTGCGCATCGGTCGGGCGCGCGTCGGACGTCGCCACCGTCTGCCCGTCCGCGTCGTCGGTGTCCCGTGCGTCGCCCAGGCGCAGCGTGAAGCGATACAGCTTCGTGCCGTCCATGACATAGGGCACGGTCTTGGTCGCGTGGCCGAACGCCACCGGCAGCACCCCGGTCGCCAGCGGGTCGAGCGTGCCGCCATGCCCGGCTTTCTGCGCGTCGAAACCGCGGCGTACGCGGTTCACCACGTCCGTGCTGGTCATGCCCGGTGGCTTGTCGACCACCAGCCACCCGTTGAGCGGGCGGCCACGCTTGCGTCGCATTTGCAGTCCTTAAAATGGTAAGGCTGGATTTAGCCGTCGGTATCCGAGGGCAGCGGGGCAGGGACCGCCAAATCGCGCGCCACCTCGGGCGCACGCAACAGCCTGTCGACATGCATTGCGTAATCCAGGGTGGTATCCGGCTGGAACGACACCTGCGGCGCCACCCGCAGCCGCATCTCATGCGCAAGCTGCACACGGAAATATGGCGCCGCTCGCTTCAGCGCCGGCAGCAGCGCGTCGATGTCGCTGCGGCCGAGCCTGGCGACGAAGGCGGTCGCGTTTTTCAGGTCCGGGCTGATCCGGACCTCCGTCACCGTGATCTTGGCGTCGGTCAGGTCCGGGTCGCGGAACTCGCCGCGGAAGAACAGCGTCGACAGCACGTGGCGGATTTCCTCCGACACGCGCAGTTGCCGCTGGGTCGGCGCCTTGGCGGACGGCTTGCCGCGCGGCTTGCTTGCGGCCTTGCGCTTGGCCTGCTCCGCCTTGGCGTCAGGCTTGAGCCCCGGCCTGGGAAGAGCCGGCTTGCTCAACCCGGGACCATCTCGATCTCGAAGCACTCGACCATGTCGCCCTCGCGCAGGTCGTTATACCCGGCGAAGCTCAACCCGCACTCATAGCCGCGCGCCACCTCGCGCACGTCGTCCTTGAACCGCTTCAGCTGGCTCAGCTCGCCGTTGTGGATCACCACGCCCTCGCGCAGCAGCCGCACGCCGGCGCCGCGCTTCACCAAGCCCTCGGTCACCATGCAGCCGGCAACCTTGCCGGTCTTGGTGATGTCGAACACCTTGCGGATTTCGGCGTAGCCCAGGAAGTTCTCCCGCGCCTTCGGGGCGACCTTGCCCTTGACCATCTTCTCGATGTCGTCCGACACGTCGTAGATGATCGAGTAATACCGGATGTCGACGCCGTCCCGCTGCGCCAACTCGCGCGCCTGGCTGGTGGCGCGGACGTTGAACGCGACGATCACGGCGTCACTGGCGCGGGCCAGCTGCACGTCGCTCTCGGTGATCTGCCCCACGGCCGATAGCAGCACGCGAACCTTCACCTCCTCATGCGCCAGTTTCAGCACGGCACCCTGGATCGCCTCGGCGCTGCCCTGCACGTCGGCCTTTACCAGGATGGCGACCTCCTTCAGCTCGCCCGCCACGGCACGGGCCAGCATCTCCTCCAATGTGCCGCGCGCGGCGGTGGCGCCGGCGGCCGAACGGTCCTTCAGCTTGCGCTGGCGGAACTCGCTGATCTCACGGGCGCGCGCCTCGTTCTCGACCGCGACGAACGGCTCGCCGGCGGTGGGAACGCTGCTGAGGCCCAGGATCTCGACCGGCGTGGACGGGCCTGCCACCTTGATCTGCTTGCCCTTGTCGTCGAGCATCGCCCGCACCCGGCCCCACTCGGCGCCGGCCACCACGATGTCGCCCTGGTTCAGCGTGCCCTTCTGCACCAATACCGTCGCCACCGGACCACGGCCGCGGTCGAGCCGGCTTTCGATCACCGAACCCTCAGCCGCACGGTCCGGATTGGCGCGCAGGTCCAGGATCTCGGCCTGCAGCAGGATCGCCTCCTCGAGCTTGTCGAGGCCGGTCCGCTGCGTGGCCGAAACCTCCACGTCCTGCGTGTCGCCGCCCATCTCCTCGACCACCACCTCGTAGCTCAGCAGCTCCTGCCGCACGCGGGCGGGATTGGCGTCGGGCCGGTCCATCTTGTTGATCGCGACGATCAGCGGCGCATTGGCCGCCTTGGCATGGCGGATCGCCTCGATGGTCTGCGGCATCACGCCGTCATCGGCCGCGACCACCAGCACGACGATGTCCGTCACCGACGCGCCTCGGCTGCGCATGGCGGTGAACGCCTCGTGGCCCGGCGTGTCGATGAAGGTGATGCGCGGCCCGTTCCGGTCGCCGCCGATCTTGTCCTCATGCCCGACCAGCTGCACCTGATAGGCGCCGATGTGCTGGGTGATGCCGCCGGCCTCGCCCGCTGCCACGTCGGTGCTGCGCAACGCATCGAGCAAGCTCGTTTTGCCGTGGTCGACGTGGCCCATGATCGTGACCACCGGGGCACGATGCTGCAGCTCGGTGTCGACGTCCACCTCGCCGTCGATGCCCAGCTCCACGTCGCTCTCGCTCACCCGGCGACTGCGGTGGCCGAACTCCTCGACGACCAGCTCGGCCGTATCGGCGTCAAGCACCTGCGTCACCGTCGCCATGACGCCCATGCGCATCAACGACTTGATCACTTCGGGCACCCGCGCGGCCATGCGGTTCGCCAGTTCCTGCACCGTGATCGCCTCGGGCAGGATCACGTCGCGCACGACCTTCACCTGGTCGCTGCGCAGAAGCTCCAGCTCGGCTTGCCGGCGCTCACGCTCGCGCTGGCGACGAACGGACGCGAGGCTGCGCGACTTGTCGTCGTCGCCCTCGATGGCGGCCTGCACGTCGATGCGGCCGGGGCGGCGGCGGTCGTCCACCACTTTCTTGACCACGGGCAACGCCGGCTTGCGCCCAGGCAGTACCGCGCCGGGCCGACGCCGGGGCGCCTCGTCCTCTTCACCGGGGCGCGCTGCCTTGAGGCGCAGCGTCTCGACAGGGGCGCCGGGCGTGGCTGGCGTGGCCGGACGCGCTGGGCGGCGAATTTCCTCCGCGGTCTTAGCGACCGCGGGCGCTGGCGAGGGCGCGGCCTCGGCAGCTATACGTGCGGCCTCCTCGGCCTTGGCCTGGGCGGCCTCCTCGGCGGCGACGCGAGCCGCCTGCTCGGCGGCCTTCCGCGCATCCTCCTCGCGGCGGCGTGCCTCCTCAGCGGCGGAGAGGATCGAGATCTTCTCCTGCTCACGGCGTTCGGCATCGCGCCGGGCCTGCTCGCGCGCCTGCTCCTGGAGCACGCGCTGGCGTACGGCGACCTCGGTCGCGGTCAACGCCCGGCCGGCCCCGGCGGGCGGACGCGCGGCGACCGGCGGCTTCGGCGGCGCACCCGGCACGACCGGCGCGATCGGCGTCGCGGTGACGGGAAGCGGCGGCGTCAGGGTAGTACGCTTCTTGCGCACCTCGACCTGGACGACCTTCGACCGGCCGTGGCTGAAACTCTGTCTTACGGATCCTGCGTCGACGGTCCGGCCCAGCTCCAGCCGGCCCGCGGGCCGCAGAGAAAGCCGGCCCTTGGCCGCATCCTGGTCGTTGGTGTCGCTCATGCTTCCGCCCGTTCAATCAATCCGTCCTGCCCGGCGATGCCGGACAGGCGGTGTGTCTCAATACTCAGCGCCTCGGCCAGCCGGCCATGCGCGATCGCCACATGCACTACATGGTCACGGCCGAATACCGCGCCCAGGGCCGCCCCGGACAGCGGCGTTGCGACCGGCGCATCCCTTGCACCGCTCAAGAAGCGCGTCCGCTCATCCCGGCTGCCATCCGTCGCCTGGACGATCAAGCCTGCCCGTCCGGCCAGCAACCACTCGCGCGCCTTCTGAAATCCGCACACGGCCTGCCCTGCGCGCCGGGTCAGGCCCAGGAGCTCGGTGATCCGCCGGGCCAGGCCGGACTGCACCATATCGACCAGATCGGCCGGCACGGTAACGGGTCCACGCGCGGCCCGGACGAACGCGCCTCGGGTGCGGGCGGTTTCTAGCACATCTCGGCGCGCGCTCAACCAGATTCCCCGGCCTGGCAGCTTTGCAACCAGGTCGGGGACCAGAATTCGCTCGGGCGAGACGACAAAACGGACCATGCGCGCACGGTAATCCCGTTCCCGGGTCACCACACAACGGCGCAGCGGCCCGGTTTCCGGCTCGTCTTCGATCTCGGAAGCGGGATCGGGGTCGTCAGGCGTGGGACGCCTCCTCGGCTGCGTCGGCCTCGGCCGGAGCCTCGTCGCCGTCGAACCAGTGGGCGCGGGCGGCCATGATGACCTCGTTGGCGGTGCCCTCGTCCATCGTCGTGCCGACGATCTCGACCAGCTCGTCCGACGCCAGGTCCGCGAGGTCGTCGAGCGTCTTCACGCCCTTTTCGCCCAGCGCCACCAACATGGCCGGGGTCAGCACGTCGATCGAGGCGACGTCGTCCGTCACCCCGAGCGCCACGCGCTTTTCCGTCAGCTCGTCGTCGCGGCGATTGAGGAACGCCTGGCCGCGGCGGATCAGCTCGTCCGCCACGCTCTCGTCGAAGCCCTCGATCTCGGCGAGCTCCTCGGGCGCCACGTAGGCCAGCTCCTCGATCGTGTTGAAGCCCTCGGTCACCAGCAGCCCGGCGATCACGTCGTCGACGTCGAGCGCCTCGACGAACAGGCCGGTGCGGCGGCGATACTCCTCCTGGCGGCGCTCGCTCTCCTCCGCTTCGGTCAGGATATCGATGTCCCAGCGGGTCAGCTGGCTCGCGAGCCGCACGTTCTGGCCGCGGCGGCCGATGGCGAGGCTGAGCTGCTCGTCCGGCACCACCACCTCGACCCGGCCGGCTTCCTCGTCCATCACGACCTTCGTCACCTCGGCCGGGGCCAGCGCGTTCACGACGAAGGTCGCGTGCTGCGACGACCACGGGATGATGTCGATCTTCTCGCCCTGCAATTCCTGCACGACGGCCTGCACCCGGCTGCCGCGCATGCCGACGCAGGCACCCACGGGGTCGATGCTCTGGTCGCGGCTGATGACCGCCATCTTGGCGCGGCTGCCGGGGTCGCGCGCCACCGCCTTGATCTCGATGATCCCGTCGTAGATTTCCGGGACCTCCTGCGCGAACAGCTTGGCCAGGAAAGCCGGGTGGGTGCGGGACAGGAAGATTTGCGGCCCGCGCGGCTCCTCGCGGACGTCGTAGATATAGGCCCGCACCCGGTCGCCATTCCGAAAACTCTCGCGCGGGATCAATTCGTCGCGGCGCAGCAGCGCCTCGGCGCGGCCGAGCTCGACCATCATGTTGCCGTACTCGGTGCGCTTCACCACGCCGTTGATGATCTCGCCGATGCGGTCCTTGAACTCGTCGTATTGCTTCTTGCGCTCGTACTCGCGCACGCGCTGCACGATCACCTGCTTGGCGGTCTGTGCGGCGATGCGGCCGAAGTCGATCGGCGGCAATGGGTCGATCAGATGCTGGCCGAGCTGTATGTCGGGCTGGAACTTGCGGGCGATGTGGATCGGGATCTGCGTCTCCTCGTTCTCCACGACCTCGACCGCCTCGGTCCAGCGCGACAGCCGCACGTCGCCGGTTTTCTTGTCGATGGTGGCGCGGATGTCCTTCTCGTGGCCGTACTTGGCGCGGCCGGCCTTCTGGATGGCCTGCTCCATCGCCTCGAGGACCTCGTCGCGCTCGATCATCTTCTCCCGCGCGACCGCGTCGGCCACCAGCAGCAGTTCGGGGCGGGAGACGGAGGTATCCATGGGTGCTCTCCTAGTTCGCCAGTTTCGGATCAGTAGGCTCGGGCTGGGCCGGGGTCGTGGCCGCGATCAGCGCGTCCGTCAGCAGCAGCTTAGCGCGCCGCACGTCGTTGAGCGGTAACGATACGTCGCTCCCGTCATCAAGCCGCAGCCGAGCCTGGGTCTCATCCGCGCCCAGGATGATGCCGGTGAAGCGGCGGCGGCCCTCATGCGGCATCAGCATTTCGACCCGGGCCTGATGGCCGGCGAACCGCACCCAGTCCTTCACGCGGGTCAAAGGCCGGTCGATCCCGGCGGAGCTGACTTCCAGCGTCCAAGCGCCGGGCAGCGGGTCCTCGACATCCAGCACGGCGCTGACGACGTGGGTGATGCGTTCACAGTCGCCCACGCTGATTTGCGAACCGTCGGCACGGTCGGCCATCACCTGGACCGTCGGCCGTTCGCGGCCCAGCACGGCCACCCGTACCAGATCATAGCCGAGATGGGTGAGTTGCGCCGTGATCATGCCAGCGATCTTGGCTTCCAGCCCTGAGTGGTTCGGCTCATCGCCGGCGGTGGGACGCGTCATCGAAGGGTCCAAACACAAAAAAGGCGGCCCGTTAAGGCCACCCCCGAAGTCGACGGAAGTTTTTATTGTTATCTGTAAATAGTCCAGGCGAACGCCTCATGCAAGAGGCTTGAGGCCGGCGGCTGTCATCGTCACATGTCGATAACGCTCCAGGCTCTGAGTAAGGATACCGAATGACCCCCGAGGAACTACGCGCCGCACCGGAAGCTCCCGACAAAGATGCCGCCATCCAGGCGTTGTGGTGGGCGGCGCGCGACGACTGGACCCAAGCGCACGAGGCCGCCCAGTCCGACGACGGCGCTCCGGCGGCTTGGGTCCATGCCTATCTGCACCGGGTCGAGGGCGATCCGGAGAACGCCGCATACTGGTATGCCCAGGCCGGCAAGCCCGTCGCAACGGCCCCGCTCGACGACGAATGGCGCGCGATTGCAGCGGCACTGCTCAGCTCGTAAGCGTTTGGCGGACCGCGCGCTGCCATCCGGCGTAGCGGCGGCTCCGGCTGGCCTCGTCCATCCCCGGCGTGAACCGCCGCTCCAGCCGCCAGTCATCGGCGAACTGCCCCAGCGGCGGACATAGCCCAGCCGCCAGCCCCGCCAGATAGGCCGCGCCCAGCGCCGTCGTCTCCGTCACCTCCGGACGGTCGACCGGGGCACCCAGCATGTCGGCCAGGAACTGCATGGTCCAATCCGACTGCGCCATGCCGCCGTCCACCCGCAGCACCGTCTGGCCTCTGCCCTGCCAATCCGCCTGCATCGCCTCAATGAGGTCGCGCGTCTGATAGGCGACGCTCTCCAGTGCCGCACGGGCAAACTCGGCCGGCCCGGTGCCGCGGGTCAGCCCGAACAGCGCGCCGCGCGCGTCCGGCTGCCAGTGCGGCGCGCCGAGCCCGGTGAAGGCCGGCACCAGATAGACGTCCTGCTGCGGATCGGCCTGCGCCGCCATCGCACCGGAACCGGACGCGTCGGGCAGGATGCCCAGCCCGTCCCGCAGCCACTGCACCGCCGCCCCGGCCACAAAGATCGAACCCTCGAGCGCGTAGGTCCGCTGGCCCTTGAGTTGATAGGCCAGCGTCGTCAGCAGCCGGTGCGAGGACGCGACCGGGCTCGGCCCGGTGTTCAGCAGCACGAAGCAGCCAGTCCCGAACGTCGCCTTGATCATGCCGGGCCGGAAGCACGCCTGCCCGATGGTGGCGGCCTGCTGATCGCCGGCGATGCCGAGGATCGGCACCGGAGGGCTTCCTGGGGCGCCCAGCACGTCGGTCGCGCCGAACGGCCCCGCGCAGTCCTGCACCGTCGGCACCATGGAGGCCGGCACCCGGAACAGCGCCAGCAGCTCCGGATCCCAAATGCCGCGATGGATGTCCCACAGCAGGGTACGGCTCGCGTTGGTCGCGTCGGTCGCGTGGACGCGGCCCGCGGTCAGGCGCCAGAGCAGGAAGCTGTCGACGGTGCCGAACGCCAGCTCGCCGCGGTCGGCCCGCGCCCGCGCGCCGGGGACCTGATCCAGTAGCCAGGCGATCTTGGTCGCGCAGAAATAGGGGTCGATCAGCAGCCCGGTGCGCTCGGTGACCAGCTTCTCGTGCGGACGCAGCGCGGCGCAGGCATCCGCGGTGCGGCGATCCTGCCAGACGATGGCCCGGTGGATCGGATGGCCAGTGGCGCGGTCCCAAATCAGCGTCGTCTCGCGCTGGTTGGTGATGCCGATGCCCGCGATGTCCTGCGGCTTGGCGCCCGTCAGCGCCATGACCTCGCGCAGCACGGCGACCGCGTCGGCGGCGATGTCCTCGGGATCGTGCTCCACCCAGCCCGGCGTCGGAAAATGCTGCGGCAGCGTGCGCCGGGCCGTGGCTACGGGATGCAGATGCGGGCCATGGAAGGCGATGGCGCGGGTGCTCGTCGTACCCTGATCGAGCGCAATGACCAGCTCCGGCCTGGACATGGCGCGCTAGCGGTCCGCCAGCTTGCCAAGCAGGCGAGCATGGGAGCGCAAGCCTTTGTGAAAGCAGCGCCAATCGAATTTCTCGTCGGGGCTGTGCACCTGGTCGTCGTCGAGGCCGAAGCCGATCAGCAGGCTGTCGATGCCCAGCAGGCGGCGCATGCTTTCCACCACGGGGATGCTGCCGCCGCAGCCGATCAGCACGGCGGGGCGGCCGTATTCCTCGGCCAGCACGTCGCGGGCCGCCTGGACGAAGCGGCTGTCGGAGGCGATCTCGATGCCGGGCGCGGTCCCGAACACCTCGACCGAGGCCCGCGCGTCGGACGGCAGTCGGGCGTCGACGAAGGCGCGGAACGAGGCGACGATGGCGGCCGGGTCCTGCCCCGGCACGAGGCGAAACGAGATCTTTGCGCCAGCTTCGGCCGCGATGACGGTTTTGCTGCCGGGCCCCTGGTAGCCGCCCCATACGCCGTTAACGTCGGCGGTCGGGCGTGCCCAAAGCCTGTCCAGCCCACTGCGGCCCTGCTCGCCCACCGGGACCGATAGGCCGATGCCGCCCAGGAAAGCGGCCTCATTGAAGCCGAGGCCGGCCCACTCGGCGGCAACCGCCTCCGGCAGTTCGGCCACGCCGTCGTAGAACCCCGGCAACTGCACCCGGCCCGCCCGATCCACCAGATCGCCGAGGATGCGGGTCAGCAGGTTGATCGGGTTCAACGCGGACCCGCCGAACTGCCCGGAGTGCAGATCGCGCTGGGCCGCGTGCACGACCAGCTCGACATAGGCGATGCCGCGCAGGCGCGTGGTGATGGCGGGCGTGTCGATATCCCACATGTTGGTGTCGCTGATGACCGCGACGTCGGCCCGCAGCGCGTCGCGGTGGTCAGTGAGGAACGGCTCGAGGCTCGGGCTGCTCGTCTCCTCCTCGCCTTCAATCAGCACGGTGACGCGGACGGGCAGGGCGCCATGCACGGCGTGCCAGGCGCGGAGGGCCTCCAGCCACATCATGACCTGCCCCTTGTCGTCCACCGCGCCGCGGGCGACGATTTTCGGCCCGTGCTTGCCCACGGTCATGGCCGGGTCGAAGGGCGGGCTGGTCCAAAGCTCCAGCGGCTCGGCGGGCTGCACGTCGTAGTGGCCATAGAACAGCAGATGCGGCGCCTCCGGGCCCGGCCCTGGATGATGCCCCAGCACGATCGGATGGCCCGGCGTCGCATGCATCGCCGCATCGAAGCCGATTGCCGCAAGTTGATCGCGGACCCAGGCCGCGGCGGCATGGCAATCGGCCGCGTGCGCCGGCTGCGCGCTGACGCTCGGGATGCGCAGGAAGCTGAACCAGCGCTCCCGGGCGGCGTCGAGGTTCGCTTCGATATGGTCGAGCACGGCTTGTGTTTGCATGAGCGGAGCATGGCGGGAGATGTCGCCGAGGGCTAGGGCCGAGTCTCTTGGGCGCCCGATAAACAAATTCCGACGTTGCAATGATTTGAGGCGTCATGGCAACTCGGTTGGCGGGCATCCGTTGGGTGCGCGGCATATGCCGCATACTCGACGGAGAAACCGACGATGTTCTTACGAATCGATAAGTTACAGGCCGAGCTTCCGGCACCGAAGAAGCAGGATCCGAACGCCGCAGCCGCGCTGCAGGAGTTGCTGGGCGGCAAGTACGGCGAGATGTCGACGCTCGGCAACTACATGTTCCAGAGCTTCAACTTCCGCAGCAAGGCGAAGCTGCGGCCGTTCTACAGCCTGGTGGCCAGCATCACGGCCGAGGAGCTTGGCCACGTCGAGCTCGTCTCCAACGGCGTCGCGATGCTGAACGCCGGGCCGGACGTGCCGGCGAACGAGAAGGGCGGCGCGGACATCAGCGACGCGCCGTTCTCGGGCATGCAGGACATCCGGCTGGCGGCGTCGTTCCTAGCCAACGGGGGCGGCGCGTTGCCGATGAACAGCAACGGCAACTCCTGGAACATGGACTTCGTGACCACCACGGGCAACGTCATCATCGACCTGCTGCACAACTTCCACCTGGAATGCGGCGCGCGTATCCACAAGCTGCGCGTTTATGAGACGATGACCGAGGCGACCGGCCGCGAGGTCTGCGGCTACCTGCTCGTCCGTGGCTCCGTGCACGCCCATGCCTACGCATTGGCGCTCAAGCAGCTGACGGGTGTCGCCATCGAGCAGATGCTGCCGACGCCGAACATCAACCTGTCGAAGATCCCGGAGTGCCAGAAGTATCTGAATGAGGGCTCGCACCGCAGGCTGTACCGCTTCAGCCCGGATGATTATAAAGAGGTTGCTGGCATCTGGGGCAACGGCGAGAAGGCGTTGCCGGGCGATCCGCCGGGCGAGTTGGAGCTGGTCGACGGCCATCCCGAGGGCGGCCGGATCCACGACCTCATGGGGCAGACCGCGGCATTCAGCCCGGAGTATGCGCCGGAGGAAATGTTCGAGATCGCGTCCAAGCTGTATAAGAAGTCGCGCTAAGGCTGGGGCGCCACGCCCCATGCCGGGGCGTGGCATCAGCTCTCGAGCTCGCTGTCCCAATACAGGTAGTCGCGCCAGCTCTCATGTAGGTAATTCGGCGGGAATGCGCGGCCGTTGTCCTGCAGTTCCCACGTCGAGGGCTGGGCGGGCTTAAGGCGCGGGTGCATGTGGCACTCGCGCGGCAGCTTGCTGCCTTTGCGCAAGTTACAGCCGCCGCATGCGGTGACGACGTTCTCCCATGTCGTGCGCCCGCCGCGGCTGCGCGGGATCACGTGGTCGAACGTCAGGTCGTGCGTCGGATAGCGGTCGCCGCAGTACTGGCAGCTGAATGCGTCGCGCAGGAACACGTTGAATCGCGTGAACGCCGGCTTGCGCGCGGCCGGGATGTAATCCTTCAACGCGATGACGCTCGGCAGCCGCATCGACATGCTCGGCGAGTGGACCTCGTCGTCGTATTCGCTCAGCACGGAGACGCGGTCGAGGAAGACTGCCTTGACCGCGTCCTGCCAGGACCAGACCGATAGCGGAAAATACGAGAGCGGCCGGAAATCGGCGTTCAAGACTAGCGCAGGAAAATGCAAACCCCCGTCCGGCAACATTCACTCCTATGCGGCGGACGCTAGCGCTAGGGCCAAATCGGAAGACAGGCCGCCAGGTAGTGTGCGCCGCCAAACCTCGACTTGTTATTGCACCGCAAACTTGCCCGGGCAAGCCACGTAGGCCGTTGTCATGGCTTCGTCACGCGAACAAACGCTGCAGGAACAACGCGCCGGCCGACAAACCGGCGTCGTCGATGCCATGCCCCAGCTTTGGGCACCATAACGTCTGTATGGGCATGCCGAGCTGGACCAGCGCCGACTCGGCCGCCTCCGCCCGGGCGAACGGCACCACGTCGTCCTCCAGCCCATGCACCAGCAGGACCGGCGGGTGTCCGGTGCATTCCGCGGCAAAGCCCGGCGGGTTGAGCAACGCGCCCGAGTAGGCCATGATTCCGCGTGGCGGCGGACGGCGGCGCAGGCCCGCATGCAGCACCATCATCGCGCCCTGGCTGAACCCCATCATCGCGACCGCATCGGGCGGCAGCCCGGCCTGTGCCAGCTCGGCCTCGATATAGGCCAGGAGCAACGGCGCGGCACCGCGCGCTCCGGCGTCCAGCACCGCAGCCGTGCGGTCGCGCAGGCTGAACCACTGCCTCCCAGTGAGGCCCTGGTCGTAGCGCTGCGGCCCGTCCGGCGCCACGAACAATGCGTCCGGCAGCGCACGGGACCAGGTCGGCGCGAGGTCGATCAGGTCGTGCCCGTCGGCGCCCACCCCGTGGCACAGCACAACGAGCTGCTGCGGCACGCCCTTGGACGCTGGACCCCAGCGCAACCCCGTCAGCCCAGCCATGCCGTCTCCCGAGCTCATGACGAAACCGCCTCGTGGGCATCCTGCGACGTGCGGACCGTCACCACCTCGTCGTGGCCGGGAGCCAGCGGCTCGACCAGTTCCGGACCGTTGTTGCGGACGCTGTTGACCCGGGTCGACACGGGCCAGATACGCAGCGCGACCGGGGAGGGGCGCAGCAGCGCCGCCGGTTCGCCCGGCGCCTCGCCGAGCCAGACGGCCCAATCCGCCTCCTCCAGGATCACCGGCATCCGTTCATGCAGATGGCCGAGCGCATCCGACGCCGTGGTCGTGACGACGGCGTAGCTGCGAATGGTCTGCTCGTCTGGGCCGCGCCAACCCTCCCAGATCCCGGCCAGCGCCATCACGCGCCCATCCGTGCGTGCGATGGCGTGTGGCTGCTTGCCGGCAGGGGTAACCTGCCATTCGTAGAAGCCGTCGATCGGCACGATGCAGCGGCGCCGGGCGAAGGCGTCGCGGAAGGTCGGCAAGGTCGCGACCGTCTCGGCCCGGGCATTGATGGGCTGCCGGATCTTCTTCGGGTCGCCCCGCGCCCAGTGCGGCAGCAGGCCCCAGCGCAGCAGGTCCAACTGCCGCGCCCCGGTCGAGGGATGCAGCCGGACGACGGGTCCGTCCTGGCTCGGCGCCATGTTCCAGGTCGGCTGCCAATTGGGCGTATCGTTCACCGTCCCGAAGATGCGGTGAATCTCGTCCGGCGAGGTGGTGGAAAGATATCTTCCGCACATTTTATTTTACCCTGGCATTTTACCTTGGCGCGTCCGCGCGGTCTTTCAATCGTGGGCGGGCCCGCGTGGGCTTACAATCGTGCCGCGCGCTCGGTAGGTTCGGCAAGGGCTCGGGAAGGCGGTGCGATGGGTTGGGTTCGAACATTTCTCTCGGCTTTGCTGCTGCTGGCCTGCCAAGCGGCGGCGGCGCAGGAGCGTGTGCTGAACGTCTACAACTGGACCGACTACATCGACCCGAAGGTGCTGGAACGCTTCACCAGCGAGACCGGCATCAAGGTCCAGTACGACGTCTACGACAGCCTGGAGACGCTGGAGGGCAAGCTGCTCGCCGGCAAATCGGGCTACGACATCGTCGTGCCCACGGCCGAGCCGACCTTCTCCCGGCTGATCGCCGCCAAGGCGCTGCAGCCGCTCGACCGGAGCAAGATCCCCAATTTGAAGAACCTCGACCCGACGCTGATGCAGCGGGTGCAGGCGTCGGACCCCGGCAATAAATACGGCGCCATCTACCTTTGGGGCAGCGTCGGGCTGGGCGAAATTCCCGACCGCATCCAGGCGCTCGACCCCGGCGCGCCGATGGAGAGCTGGGACCTGCTGCTGAAGCCGGAACACGCGAAGAAACTAGCCGCCTGCGGCATCAGCGTGATGGACAGCGCGATCGACACGATCCCGACCGTGC
>CAZZWN010000056.1:0-16124 GCA_964657765.1 uncultured Acetobacteraceae bacterium | reverse complement strand
GCGACGCTGCGGCCCTTCGCAACCCTGTCCGGTCCGGTCGTGACCTTGGCCGATATTTGGGACGGGGGCGGGGACCGCCCGCTTGGCCCCTCTCCTGCGCCCGGCGCGCGCATCACGGTCGAGGCCCGGCAGTTGGAGGCGATCGCACGACAGTTTGGCGTCGAGTGGCGGCCTGGAAGTGTGGGGGACCGAGTGGTGCTGGACCGGCCAGGCCGGGCGCTGGGCCGAGACGACGTGGTGCGACCGCTGCGTGCGGCGCTGACCGCGGCCGGGGCGCCGCGGGACGGCGATTTGGACCTGCCGGGCTTTACGGCGCCCATGGTGGGCCTGAACGCTGCAACATCGGCGGAGGTGTCGCAACTGGAATTCGACGGCGACAGCGGACGGTTCACCGCATTGGTCAACGTGGTCGCCGACGGTGCGCCCGCCGCTCAAATGCGCCTTTCCGGCCGCATGCTGGAAATGACCGAGCTGCCGGTGCCGCGCCGACGCATGATGCCCGGCGATGTGGTGAGGCCAGACGACCTCGAATGGGTCCGGCTGCGGGCGGCTCAGGCGAAGGGCGACGTCGTGCGTGCGGTGCGCGACGCGGTCGGCCAGGCGCTGCGGCACGCAGTTCAGCCGGGCCAGCCGATCCTGCTCGTGGATCTCGGCCGCCCCACAGTGGTGCAAAAGGGCACGCCTATGGTGCTTGCGCTTGATAGTCCGGGCATCCAGTTGACTGCCCAGGGTGTCGCCATGGAGCCGGCCGGGCTGGGCGAACTCGTGCACGTGCTGAACCCGGCGTCGCGCGTCGTGGTGGAGGCGGAAGTCACTGGACCCGGCCGTGGGCGGGTAATGCCGGGCACCTCGCCCGTAAATGCGACCGGGCTTCTGCCGACTGCCTCGCGGTTGCAGTCCCAGGTGGCCTCGCGATGAGGGCTCTGATGGCAGTGTTGCTGCTGCTCCCGGGCTGCGGCGCATTGACCCGGCTATCGGAAATTGGCAAGCCACCGACGATGACGCCGAGCGGCGACCCGACGGCCGACCCAAGCTACCGTCCGATCAGCCTGCCCATGCCGCGGCCACAAACGGCTCCGGCAGAGGCGAATAGCCTTTGGCGGTCGGGCAGCCGAGCCTTTTTCCGGGATCAGCGGGCTGCGGCGGTCGGCGACATCGTGACGATTCTGGTCAACATCACTGACGGTGCGGACCTCAAGAACCAGTCGAACGAGGGCCGCACCGGGCAGGAGAGCATGGGGTTGCCCAACCTGCTTGGGTTCGAGGCCGCCCTGCCCCGGATGCTGGCCAAGGCGGCGAACGCGAGCCAGTTGGTATCGGCCAACAGTGCCGGGACAGCGACCGGCACCGGCGCAATCAAACGTGCCGAGACCGTGACGCTGCGGTTGGCAGGCGTAATCGTGCAGGCCCTGCCCAACGGAAATCTGGCGGTGGCGGCGCGTCAGGAGGTACGGGTGAACAGTGAGCTTCGGGAATTGCAGGTGAGCGGGGTAATCCGGCCGCAGGATATCGCCAGCGACAACACCATCCGGCACGACCGGCTGGCGGAGGCGCGGATCGCCTATGGCGGGCGCGGACAGATTTCGGACGTGCAGCGACCACGCTATGGTCAGCAGCTGTTGGACGTGCTCCTGCCGTTTTAAGATACGTTTTTCGAGGTTGGGCGTCTCTCGCCGATACGGGGCGGAAGACGTCGTCCGCCAAATTGCGATCGTCGAGAGCCTCGCCTTGCAAACCATCTCTGGCCAGCCGAGTCTTGTACCGCGTTTGAGCCGATACGGCCGACTGTGTCACTCGGCCAATGTTGAGGCTATACAGCCTGTCGGTTCTTTGACGTCCGTCGGCGTATCAGAGTTTGTCTGCAGTTTGCTCCAGTTGTTCTGTGGCTCGTTTAAGCGCATCCGCGAGCACTTGTTGCTTGGCGACGGTTCCGGTGTCATCGCGCGCCGGCGTCGCGCCGCGTGGTTCAGCCTTGCCACGCATCTCCCGCCGCTGCTGGCTTGCGATGGCGCGCGCCCTGTCGCGCGCCTCGCGCAGGTGGCGAGCCAGCGCCTGCAGGTCGTGGCGGGAAAGCGCAGTGATTGCCGGACGCAAAGTGAGACTCACCGCTTCTTGCTCTGCGGCGCTCAGTAACCGGGCCTCGTCGGCATTCAAAGTCCCGCTCATAGACGCGCTCCCTTAGTATGACATGGCCGGCCCATAAACGACCGGCCGACGCATGCATCAGGCCAGGATCATGTAACCGGCGATTTTTCCGGCAGGGCGGACAAGGCGCGCGGCAAGGTCTGGTCGGCCTCCTTGAACAGCATTTGTCCCACGACGCCCGCAAGTGCCGCACCAGCGATTGGCGCGACCCAGAACATCCACAGCTGGCCCAGGTATGCCCCGCCAGCAAACAACGCCGGCCCAGTGCTGCGCGCGGGGTTGACAGAGGTGTTGGTGACCGGGATCGAGATAAGATGGATCAGGGTCAGCGCCAGCCCGATCGCGATCGGTGCAAATCCGGAGGGCGCGCGGGAACTGGTGGCGCCCAGGATGACGATGAGGAAGAAGAAGGTCATCAGCACCTCCGTTAGGAGCGCGGACATCATCCCATACTTGCCCGGGCTGAGGTCGCCGTAACCGTTAGAAGCGAAGCCGGCCAATTCGAAGCCAGGCTTGCCAGAGGCGATAACATACAATGACCCGGCTGCGACGACCGCCGCTATTACCTGCACCACGACATACGGCAGCACGCTTCCAGCTGGGAAACGGCCGCCTACCGCAAGCCCGATGGTGACGGCGGGGTTGAAATGCCCACCGGAGATATTGCCTACGGCGTAGGCCATTGTGAGCACCGTCAGCCCGAAGGCGAGCGATACGCCGGTGAAGCCAATGCCGAGCTGCGGAAAGGCTGCTGCCAAAACGGCGCTGCCGCAGCCACCGAAGGTGAGCCAGAAGGTGCCGAGGAATTCGGCCGTGAGTTTTTGAGACATCCTCATCGCCAACTTCTCCTTGAGGGTTGCAAGGTTAAGTCACGAACGCCTTGGGTAAACCACGGAGGCCTTATGCATGCGCGCGGCGATCGTCGAAGGCAGGACAACGACCATCGACACGCACGTCAATGTATTCTCGCTGCTGATGGTCTCACGCTTTAGGCATCTGCCTTTGCTATCACTTAGTCCTGTCGATCGCAGAACTTGTTCAGCCGCATAAATGCTCCGTTGAGCAGTGTATCGCGCCACGCTGGGTCGATGCATTGGATCGGATCCCGGAGAAGCAATGCCGCCAGGAAGCAAAGGCGCTTCGCTCGATTAGCTATATCTACATCGTCTACGCCAGAGCTGCCATCTCGCACTCACGGCGTGGGTGTAGCAAACCCGCGGTCTACGGCCCTAAAGCGGATTGCGGTGCCCTGTCGCAATTTTGCGGTTCACTCGGTGGTGCAGAATCGGCCCCGCGTCATGCCGGTTTCGTGGCGAAAGGCAGCGGTAGGATGGCTTTGGTTCGCAATATCAGCCACCGCCGCGATGCTGGCGAGCGTATTGTCACCCTCGAGTTAATCTGCGGCAAAGCTCACAGTTTTAGGCCACCTCGCAATAAAGGTCAGGTTTCCAAGAGATCTGGGCGTAGCGCGAGGCAACCCCCACAGGGCGGACGTGGATCCCATCAGGAAAAACTGATTGCGTCAGATGCGCGAGGCACATCCCGGATCAGGCTGCTATGATCTTAAACACTAACAGCGACAACGGCGTGAAAGATCACACAAACCGCTCCCAGATGCCCTTATAGACAATCACGCATTCCCTGAGCTACTCGACTCAGGGAGGCAACGAGTATCAAAGGCGAATTGCGCAGCGCCGCCATCGTGACCCGCAAGAAGCTGCCAGGGAGCGCTAATCGTCTCGATGGACGCGCTCCATCCGCTCATGCCGCTCCTGTGCCTCGATCGACATCGTGGCGATTGGGCGGGCTTCCAGGCGCCTGAGGCCGATTGGCTCGTCGGTTTCCTCGCAGAACCCATAAAGGCCGTTATCGATACGCGACAATGCCTGGTCGATCTTACTGATCAGTTTGCGGGCGCGGTCCCGGGTTCGAAGCTCAAGCGCGCGATCGGTCTCGACGCTCGCCCGATCGGTGATGTCGGGCTCGAGAATGCCGCCTTGCGACAGGCTGGCTAGCGTGCCATCGGCCTCGCGCAATAAGTCCGCACGCCAGCGCAAAAGTTTTTGGCGGAAGTACTCCGCCTGGATCGGATTCATGAACTCCTCAGTGTCCGTGGGCCGGTAATCCGGAGGCAGCGTCAGCATCATAGCCGGAGACCCTTCAATCGACGATCACCCCTTGGCGAGGTTGCCGGCCTTATAGCTATGTGATGGCGGGCCTGCCAAGGACTGCCTTTGCGCAAGTCGATGATTTCATGCATTCATGCACAAAGTAGAAGGCGAACTGTAACCTTTGGGCCGCATCGTGTCGCTGTTATGCCACGTGCCTGGCCGCCTCGATCGCGGCGCGCAGGGTGATGGCGCGAACCACCGCAGCAAGCCGAGGATCGTTCGCAGGGACGCCACCACGCGTAAGCCGGTCCAGGCGGGAGAGCGACGCAGCCAAGCCGGCCGCATCAACCTGCAGCAGGGCTCGCTGAACCAAAGCCAGTTCGGCCAGCATCGACCCGGCATGACGCCGTGCTGCCCGATCCTGTATGTCGTCGGCCTCAGCTTCCTGAAGAGCAAGCAGACTGTGCAGGCCGACCGGCGCCGGGGCGAAAATCGCAGCCGGAGCGTTCGGGGCAGCGTCGTCGTCGATGTAGAACTGACCGGACCCTGCCAAGCGGCGGGTGCGTGCAGCTATCGGTGTGGGCGCGGCCAATGCGGCGATGATGCTCATAACCTGTACTACCTTTTCGACCCACGCGGCACATCCTGCCGAGGCCCTTGCAGCCGCCTGGCCCCTAGTTGCTGGGCTTCGGCGACGGCACGGCCTTTGCGACGACGCATTCACGGCGCTGCTGCGGCGGCACACCTCTCCGCGGCGCCATAATGGCCTGCAGCAGGTTTACGCTTCGTAAATGTTTTTCGTGCAAAGGATGGTTCATGCTTATTCGCGGCTTGATCCTCGTCCTGTTCGGCCTCTTTCTGGCGTCCTTTGCGGCGTCGGCGCAGGTGCGAATCAAAGATATCGCCGATATGGAGGGCGTGCGGGACAACCAACTCGTGGGCTACGGCCTCGTGGTCGGCCTGAACGGCACCGGGGACCGTTTGGACAGCGCAGTGTTCACGCGGCAATCGCTGATGGGCATGCTGGAGCGGCTGGGCGTGAACACGCGCGACCAGGAAAGCAAGCTGCAGACCAAGAATGTCGCGGCCGTCATGGTCACGGCGAACCTGCCGGCATTCGCCCGCAGCGGCAGCCGGATCGACGTCGCGGTATCGGCCCTGGGCGACGCCAAGGACCTGACTGGCGGCACGTTGCTGGTTACGCCGCTGCTGGGCGCCGACGGCGAGGTCTACGCAGTATCGCAGGGGGCACTCGCGACCGGAGCGATCGCGGCGCGGGGCGCGGCCGGATCGGTCACGCGCGGAGTGCCGACGTCGGCCCGCATTGCGAACGGCGCCACAGTGGAGCGGGAGATTGCGTTCCAGCTCGCGAGCAAGACGGTGCTGCGCTTGGGTTTGCGCAACCCTGACCTCACGACTGCGCGACGCATGGCGGACGCGATCAACCGCGCACTCGGCGGCGGCGCGGCGCGGGCGACCGACCCGCGCACCGTTTCGCTGCAGTTAGCCGGGCGTGATATCATTGACGTGCTGGCCCGCATCGAGGACCTGCGCGTCGAACCCGACAGCCCGGCCATTGTCGTGATCGACGAGGCCAGCGGCACCATCGTCATGGGCGCGAACGTGCGCATCAGCACCGTCGCGATCGCGCAGGGAAACCTCACGATCCGCGTGTCGGAAGCGCCGGAGGTGAGCCAGCCCGGGCCGCTCTCGGGCGGGCAGACCGTCGTCGTGCCGCGCACCAGTATACAGATCGACGATCAGCACGACCGGCATCTCGGCATCTTGCGCGGCGGCGTGACCCTGCGCGATCTCGTGGCCAGCCTGAATGCGCTCGGCGTAGGTCCACGCGACATGATCAGCATCCTGCAGGCGATCAAGGCCGCGGGCGCGCTGCAAGCCGACCTTGTTGTCCGATAGGAGACTGCGATGACCACAGCGCCTCACACCGCCCCGCCCTCGGCGACCCCGACCTCCGCAGCTTTGCCGCCCCAGCAGGTGGCCCGCATCCAAAAGGCGGCGCAGGATTTCGAGGCAATGGCGCTGGGCCAAATGCTGGCGCCGATGTTCGAGACCGTGGATGCGTCCAAGGGGGTGTTCGGCGGCGGATCCGGAGAGGAGGCCTGGAAGCCGATGATGGTGAATGAAATCGGCAAGCAGATGGCGAAGTCGGGCGGAGTGGGCCTGGCGCGCCCGGTGATGGAGCAAATGCTGCGGATGCAGGAGGCGCATAATGGTGCAGCCGGGGCGGCGGCTTCTCTAAGTTCTCAGAAGCAAACGCCTGTCGAACAGACAAGGCTGGGGCGTACGCCGGCGCTGAGCACCACGCTGCAGCAGACGACCTCGCGGCCGAGGGTTTAGGGATGTCAGCCCTGTTGCTTGCCGCGAAGAGATTGAGCCGCGTGCTCGCAGCCGAGAATGCGGCGCTGCTGGCGCTCGATATTTCTGCAGCGGCGGCGTTGCTGGAGGAGAAGCTGGCGGCGGCACGAGAGCTGGCGCAGGTTTCGGCCACGCAGCCGGCAGTACGGCATCCGGATGCGGCCGGGCTGGCGCTGCAGTTGCGCGATCTCGCCCAGCAGAACAGGACGCTGCTTGAGCAAGCCATCGTCGTTCAGGGCCGCGTGCTGGACATGGTGGCACGTGCAGCGCGGCAGGGTGTCGCGCAGGCGGGCGGTCGCTATGGCGCAAGCGGGGCCGCTGCAATGGACCGTGGCCGGAGCGACCGGGGCGCGATGGCGTTGCAGATGCGGGCGTGACCCGCAGTGCCGCATATGGTACGCCACGCCGATGCACATCGCGTTCGTCCTTCCCGACCGCGCCGACACGGGCGGAGGCGGCCTGGCCTATGCCGAAGCCATGGCTGCGAGCCTGCGGACAATCGGGCACGCCGTAGAGGTCATCCAAGGTCCCGATCCAGTGTGGACAGCCGGAGTAATCCCAGTGATCGACGGACTGTTGCTGCCGCGACTGTTGCCCCGGCTGGATGAGCTTATTGAGGCTGGCGCAGTGGCACTGGTCCATCATGCATTGGCCGCCGCCGGGCGGGATGAGGCGCAGCGAGCCGAAGTGGCGGCTGCCATGCGCATTATGCTGCCACAGCTTCGGCATGTGATCGCAACGAGCCAGCCCGTTGCTGATCGGCTGATCCAAGAGTTCGAGCTGGCCATGGTGAAGGTGGTCGAGCCCGGCGCCGACGTGCTGCCGCACAGCGTGGCCGCGGACGGGCCATGCCGCATCCTTTCGGTAGGCGTGCTGACGCCCCGGAAAGGGCATGACGTGCTGCTGCGGGCGCTCGCGCGGCTGCCGGACCTCGATTGGTCGTTGACCATCGCCGGCGCAGCCGGACGGGACCCGGAGCACGCAGCGCATTTGGCTGCAATGATCCCGGAACTCGGACTGGCCGGCCGGGTGCAGCTTTTGGCCGATCCCGACGATGCGGCATTGGACGCGCTGTGGCGAAAGGCGGAGGTTTTTGCGCTGGCGACGCGGTGGGAGGGCTATGCCGCGGGCGTCGCGGAGGCGCTGCGCCGCGGCGTGCCGGTGGTCGTGACCGAAGGCGGCGGCGCGTTGGTGACGATGGATGCGGGCGCTGTCTGCTCTTTGGAGGATGAGCCGACGTTGTCGAAATGTCTGCGTCGCGTGGTATTCGACCGTGCGCTGCGGGCGGAAATGGCCGCGGCTGCCTGGTCGGCCGGGCAGCGTCTGCCGGGCTGGCCAGGGCAGGCAGCGCTGCTGGATCAAGTGTTGAGGAGCTAGGCCATGCCGTTGCTGGGCTGCATTGCGGACGACTTCACCGGGGCGACCGACCTCGCCTCCACCTTGGTGCAGGGAGGGATGCGCACCGTCCAGTTGATCGGCGTGCCGGCGCCAGACGAGCCGGCACCGGATGTCGACGCGATCGTGATCGCACTGAAATCGCGCACCGCGCCCGTGCAGCAGGCGGTGCAGGAAAGCCTGGCGGCGCTGGCTTGGCTGCAATCGGTTGGGTGCCGCCAAATATTCCAGAAATACTGTTCGACGTTCGACAGCACGGAGGAGGGAAACATCGGCCCCGTGGCGGACGCGCTGATCGCGCGGCTCGGCTGCGGGTTCGCCGCTGCGTGTCCGGCATTTCCGGCCAATGCGCGGACGGTCTACCAGGGACACCTGTTCGTCGGCTATGCGCTGCTGTCGGAAAGTGGGATGCAGGATCATCCGCTGACGCCGATGCGGGACGCCAATCTCGTGCGGGTGCTGTCGCGGCAGACCGACGGGACGGTCGGGCTGGTGCCGTTCGCGACGGTATCGCGCGGGGCGGCCACGATCCGGTCGGCGCTATCGACTTGCAAGGAGCAGGGCCGCCGCTATGCGATCGTCGATGCGGTGACGGAGTCGGACCTGCTGGCGATCGGCGAGGCCGTCGACGGCCATGCGTTGGTGACGGGCGGGTCCGGCATGGCGATGGGATTGCCGGAAAATTTCCGTCGGGCGGGACTGCTGCGGCAGCAGGACGCCGGGACACTGCCCGACGCGCCCGGTGCAGCAGCGGTGTTGGCCGGGTCATGCTCGCGGGCGACGCTGTTCCAATTGGGCGCGGTCCGGGACCAGGCGCCGACCTTGGAGCTCGATGCGCTGACGACACCGGACTCGGTCGCGTTGGTGGCGCAGGCGCTGGAGTGGGCCGAGGGCAAGCTGGGCGATAGTCCGGTGGTGATTGCGGCCAGCGCGCCGCCGGACCGGGTCGCAGCGTTGCAGGCGCGGCTGGGGCGAGAGGCCGCGGGAGCTTTGGTCGAGGACGCGATGGCTGGTATCGCCGCCGGGCTGGTAGCGCGCGGTGTGCGGCGGCTGGTGGTGGCGGGCGGCGAGACGAGCGGGGCCGTAGTGAGCCGGCTGAGCGTGAGGCGGCTGCGCATTGGCGCCGAAATCGATCCCGGTGTGCCCTGGACCTATGCCGAGGGCGACGGGGCGCCGCTGTTGCTGGCGCTGAAATCCGGCAATTTCGGCGGTCGGGACTTTTTTATGCAGGCATTCGAGCGACTGCCATGAGCGAGACGCCTGTGAACAAGGCGGGTGTCAACGAGGCGGGACTGCGGGACATGTTGGTGGCGTTGGCGGCCAGCTTGTTCGCGCGGGGATATTCGGTTGGCAGCGCTGGGAACATCAGCGTGCGGCTGGCAGACGGGTATTTAATGACGCCGACCAACTCCTGTTTGGGCCGACTGGACGCGGCGCGGCTGTCGCGGCTGGATGCCGGATTCAGGCATGTCGGCGGTGATGCACCGTCGAAGGAGGTGTTCATGCACCGGGCGTTTTACCAGGCGCGGGCGGAGGCCGGGGCAGTGGTGCACCTTCACTCGACGATGGCGACCGCGGTGGCGTGCCTGGCCGATGCCGATGCGGAGAACCCGATCCCGCCGCTCACGCCCTATTTCGTCATGCGCATCGGCCGCCGTTTGCCGATCGTGCCGTATTACCGGCCTGGCGACGCCGCCATGGAGCCTGCGATCGCAGAGCAAGCGCGGACGGCGCGGGCGGTGCTGCTGGCGAATCACGGGCCGGTGGTGAGCGGGCGAACGTTGACGGACGCGGTTTATGCAGCGGAGGAGCTAGAGGAGGCGGCAAAGCTGTTCATCATGACGCGCATGTCGCCGACCCGGACGTTGAGTCCGGCGCAAACGCAGGACCTGCTCGCGACATTCGGGTGAGTTTCAGGTCGAAAAGCACCGTTATGCCTCGGCCTTGTCCGGTTCGGTGGCAAGTTCGACCCCGATGTAGAGTTCGGCAAGGGGAACTTCGATGCCGATCTCGGGCATGCGGATGATCGCATCGGCGCCGGAGATTGGTTCGCTGATCCAGTCCTCGCCCTTGCGCACGAACACGATGGCGCCGGCGTCAGTTTGTTGCAAGATGATGTAGCGCTGAATGGATGGGGTGGCGCGGTATTCGGCATTCTTGACGACCAGGTCCTCGTTCACGCTGCCCTCGTTGAGTATCTCGAAAACAACGACGGGCTCGGTGACCACTTTGGAGCGCGGCGGAACCGGAGTGCAGACGACGAACGCATCGGGGTAGCGGATGCGGCCCGCAACCTCGATCTTCATGTGGCTTCCATGAGGGCGGCGAGGCTTACCCTTTATACGACCTGACAAGGCGGCAATAAGGTTGACTTGAAGCGTCGAATGCGCGGCCGTGCCGCCCGTCATGGCGACCGGCTGATACCCGTCGAACTCGTAGCGCAGCTCCTGCCGGTCTTCCCAGGCCAGGAACTGCTCGATGGTCATCGGCTAACGCAAGGTAACGTTCATGGACAGCATCCTAGCAGGTTTCCATTGGGCCGGAGCGTCAATTAAAACATGCCGTGCAGGAACCAGCGCAGACCGCCGGTGGCCGGGTCCATGCCGTCACCCTGGCGGAACAGCCAGAAGCGGTTGCCGTCCTCGTCCTCTACGCGGAAATAGTCGCGGACGGCCGAGACCTCGGCGTCGCGGCGCCACCATTCGCCGTAGACGCGCTCCGGGCCGTCCGCATACCGGATGCGGTGGCGGTGGCGGCGCCAAACAAAGAAGGCCGGCGGCTGGTCCGGCAATAGGGAGACTGCCTCCACCGGGCAAGGCGGATTGAATAAGCGGAGCGGCGGCGTACCGGACCAGGTCGCACCGCCGGGCGGAGCCAACGCTGGGACGCGCCGTATCGACCGCTCTGGAACGTCGCTCTCGAACGGCTCCGTCCGATAGACCCGCTCGGCGCCCAGCCGGTTGGACAAGCGGTCTACCAAAGTGGAGACGTCGGCAGAAAAGGCAGCCAGCGCGTCACCGTCCTGTCGCCAATGCAGCGGTTCGGCCAGTGGGATGACGAGGCGCATGGCCTCGATGCCCAGGCCGGGATCGACCTTCTCCAGGTGCTCGTCCAACAGCCGGGCCAAGTGCCGTATGTCGCGGGAGGGATGGGCGGTGCCGATGCGCACGGCCTGGACCGCGCCGTCCACGCGTTCGAACAGCAGGTCGAGCCGCCGGGCGCCCTGCCCCGCCCGCTCCATCTGGCGGCATAGCGGCGTCACCAAACAAGTAATGGCCGTGGACAGCGCGTCGGCGGTCAGCAGCGGCTCCATGAACGTGACCCGGTGCTGCAGCGCCTCCACCGGCGCCAACGGCACGATCGGCTCACGCACCTGGCCGGCGAGCTGATCGAGCCGCAGCACGACCATGGGGCCGAAGCGGCGGACGAGGCTGGAACGCGGTAGGCGACCGAGATCGGCCACGCGGTCGAATCCCAGGCGGCGCAGCACCCCCACGAGATCAGACGGCAAGCGTAAAGCGGCGATGGGCAAGATGGCGCAGATTTCCATGTGCCGGCCGGCCGGCAGTACACCGGGAGCATAGCGGGCGGCGGCGTGGGCGGCGCCGGGCGTGTCGGCCACGGCGGCGCGGGCCATGAAGCCGTTGCGCCCGAGCCGGGCAACCAGGCTGTCGGCCAGGGCCGCCTCGCCTCCGAACAGGTGCGCGGCGCCCGTGATGTCGAGCCACAGCCCATCCGGCGGATCGGGCGCGGCCAATGGGGTGTAGCGGTGGCACCAGATCGCCAAGCGGTGCAGCGCTGCGGCGTCCGCCTCCGGCTCGGCCTCCACGATTGTCAGGCCCGGTGCGACCGCGGCCGCGTGGGCCAGGGCCATGCCGATCCGCAAGCCGAGCGCCTGCGCCGCCGCATCCGCTGCCGCCACGACCCGACGCCGCCCATCGTGCCGCGCCGTCACCACTGGCTGGTCAAGCTTCGCCTCGTCAGGCGACCTGGAGGGCTTTCCCAGCTGCAGCCGATCCGTGGCCCAGTGGGGCAGCCAGACCGAGACGACCCGACGCATCGCACGCCTCCATGATCCATGAACCCGTCCTGCCGCCCCGGCAACGCATGAGGTCCAGCCGCCACAGCGCGGGAGCAAGGCCCGGCACATCAGGCGCATGGGGGAGCGCTGGGCCGGACGGCAGGGCAGCGATGCGCCACCGGGTCGCGGCGGCGGTGGCGCCCGTTATGTCCTGACCTTCGGTCCGATGCTGGCGATGCAGCAGGATGGCCATGACGCAGGTGGCCTCGGCCGCCAGCTGCAGGCGGCGGGAGGCGGTAAGCGAGAGCGGGGCGGCGAGTTCGGCCACGACGCCGGCCAGGCCGCGATGGCGCAGGCCCTCCTCCATCACCAGCAGTGTCGCATCGCGCCTGGCCTCGGCGTATATCACGCGGTCCGGATGCAGCCCGGCGCTGGCCAGGCCGGGCGCGAAAGGACGGGTGAGAGCGCTGGCCTGGTCCACCACCCACAGCACGGGGCCGGCCAGGCGGGCGAGGATGCCTGCGGCGAACCGGGCGCTCACAGCGCCATGCTCGCGGTCGAGGCCCGTGCCTGCAACCTCGTGCAGCGCGGCGCGGGCCAGCCCGCCCTGCGGCAGGGCCTGATCCAACTCCGCTACGCCAAACGGCACGGCCATGCCGCGCAGGGCTGGGGCGCCGCACTCCAGACGTGCGATTGCGGCACGCAGTTGGTCCAGCGTGAGGCGGGGCGGCTTGGGCAGCAATGAGGCAGGAACCGTCATGTTCCTATTTTGTTCCGCATGCAGGTCGACGTCAATGCCGCGTAACGAGTCTGCAAACCGCGGGATGCCTGGCCTAGGCCGATGCGGGATCACACCGAGATTGAGGGTCGGCGTGCAAGTGATTGCTTGTATGGAATTGGAAGCCGCACGGCACCGCCGAGCCGTCGGGCTTAACAACTTCCAGTGTGCATGGCGGTTAAAACCTTTTTACGCCCGCCACGTTCCTCTTTGATAGAGCAGGCGAGATGCCTGCACCGCGCAAACAAAGGGGGTTGGAGTGAACAACATTATTTACATCGTCGGGCTTGTGGTCGTGGTGATCGCGGTGCTGTCGTTCTTCGGACTGCGCTGAACCGATCGGGAACGCGGCGCTTCCGAGCGTCGCGCTCACCGTAATAAAGCGGAAGTTGATAGGACGAGCAGCTACTCCGGCTCGTCCGATGCGAAACTTCCGGTTACTCTCAACCCGTCGATCCAGGTTTCGCCGTCTCGTTTGACAACGGTCTTTGGCTGCATATCCCCATGCTGCTGCAGCGCCGCGGCCAGGCGTTCGGAGTGGGTGACCAGCCAGACCTGCGTCCGTCGTGAGGCCGACACGATCAGCCGGGCCAATGGTTCCAGCAAGTCGGGATGCAGGCTGCTTTCGGGCTCGTTCAGCGCGACGAAGGCAGGCAGGCGCATTCCCAGCAATGCCCCGGCCAGCGCCAAGTAGTGCAAGGTTCCATCGGACAGTTCAGATGCCGTGAAGACGCGTCTTGGATGATCGGGGAAAATCATGCCGAACGACGCCTCGTGCTCCGGAAGCGGGACCGAGAGGCTGGCGCCGGGAAAAGCGTCCTCGATCGCGCGATCGAGATCGATGGTATCGCCGCGGATGTGGGCCAGGGTCGCCAAGACGGACGCAAGGTTGGAACCGTCCGAAGCCAGCGTCGAGCTGGTGACTGCGAGGCATGGGCGCCGCAGCGATGAGCCGGGGTCGGTGCGGATGTTGTGATAGAAGCGCCAGTCGAGCATCAGCCTTCGCAAGCTATGGATTTCCGGGAAGGCCTGCGGCTCGTCGAAGGCGCCGAGCGCGGTTTCGGAGGCCATCAGATCGCGGCTGATCTCCTTGCGGCATCCCTCGGCGTCACGGCCGAACACCACGGGTCCACGACGTTCGAGCAGTTTGATCGTTCGCCCGCGATGATGGAAGGTGAGTAGTTCCTCCTTGATTTGCGGCTCGAGCGGGAAAGCGCCGCGCGGACCCGGCGGAACAGGCGGCGTAAACCCTGCAACGACCTCGTAGGAAAATAGCCGCGCCGGACCCGCGTCAGAGTCGGCGAAATGCGCGGCGAGCTTGATTTGCGCCGGCTGATTGGCGCGGCGCCGGCCGGCCCACATGGCCGACGCCATGCCTCCCTCGGACGCCAGCTCGTAGGCTAACGTGCCGCTGGCGGCCGCCTGCAGGAGCTGCAAGGCACGATAAAGGTTGGTTTTTCCCGCGCCATTGGCTCCAACGAAGACCGTGAGCGCCCCGATTGGGAAATGGATCGAACGCAGGGACCGATATCCTGCAGCGTGGACCTCGCAAACGGACAGCGTACGGCCGCTCGGCATCGGTGGCAATCCGCAGCCTACGCCGCCGCAGCCCGGGCACGCGCCTCTGCCCTTGCCTTCCGCTCCTCTTTTTTATTGCCGCCCTTTGCCGCGCCGGCCAGCTTCGGCGCCTTGCCCTTTTTTGCCAGCAGCACCCGATATTCGTCCATATCGCCGTCATACGGCCGCACCGTACCGTCATCCACCAGCCAAAGCTGGTCGGCCACCAGCTCCACTAAATGCGGGTCGTGGGTGATCAGCAGCACGGCGCCAGGGAACTCACCCAGGGCGCGGACCAGGGCGTCGCAGGCATCGATGTCCAAGTGGTTCGTCGGCTCGTCCAAAATCAGCAGTTGCGGGGCGTCCCGGGTTGCGAGCGCCAGCAGCAGACGCGCCCGCTCGCCGCCGGACAGGCTGGCGGTCGGGGTATGGGCGCGGTCGGCGTCGAGGCCAAAACGCGCGAGTTGACCGCGGACCTGGGTCGGTGCGGCAAGCGGAAGGGCCCGCGCCATGTGGTCGATCGGGCTCTCATTAGCCACCAGCTCCGCCTCCTGGTGCTGCGCGAAATAGCCGACGCGCAGCTTGCCCGGCCGCCGCAGGTTGCCGGCCATGGGCGCAAGCCGCCCGGCCAGCAATTTTGCGAACGTGCTCTTGCCGTTGCCGTTGGCGCCGAGCAGCGCGATGCGGTCCTCCATGCCGAAACTCATGGACAGGCCCGACAGCACCGCGTCGGCGCCATAGCCGACCGATACATTGTCCAGCGCCAGGATTGGCGGTGCGAGCTTGGATGGTTCGGGAAAGGCGAACCGGGTGGGCGAGGCCTCGATGACGGTGTCGATCATCGGCATGCGTTCGAGGGCGCGCAGACGCGACTGCGCCTGCCGGGCCTTGCTGGCCTGGGCGCGGAAACGGTCCACGAACGCCTGCATGTGGGCGCGCTGGGCGCTGATGCGCTCGGCGGCGCGGGCCTGCTGCATGGCGTGCTCGGTGCGGATGCGGACGAACTCGTTGTAGCCGCCGGGGGTGAGGCTGAGCTTGCGCTGGTCGAGGTGGGCGATGGCCTGCACCGAGCGGTCGAGCAGGCCCTGGTCATGCGACACCACGAGCGCGGCACCTGGGAAGCGGGCGAGCCAGCCCTCCAACCACAGGGTCGCCTCAAGGTCGAGATGATTGGTCGGCTCGTCCAGTAGCAGCAGGTCTGGCGCCGAAAACAGCACGGTCGCGAGTGCCACCCGCATGCGCCAACCGCCGGAGAACTCGTCGAGCGAGCGAAGCTGCGCCTCCGCGTCGAAGCCGAGCCCGGCCAAGATGATCGCGGCGCGAGCCGGCGCGGCGTCGGCGCCGATCGTGTGCAGGCGCTCGAATACCGCGGCCACACGATCGGGTGGGAGCTCGCCGCGTTCGGCGCGGGAGGCCTCCGCAAGCAGAGCGAGGCGCTCGGGGTCGCCCTCCAGCACGGTGTCGAGCAGCGTTGCGGCGCCGGACGGGGCGGTCTGCTTCACTTGGGCCATGCGGGCGCGCGACGACAGGCGGATGTCGCCGCCGTCGACGGTGATGTCGCCGGCGATGGCTTTCAGCAAGGTGGACTTGCCGGCGCCGTTGCGGCCGACGAGGCCGATCCGGCGGCCAGGGTCCACGGTCAGGTCGGCGCCATCGAGCAGGGTGCGGCCACCCATGCGCAGCGTGACGCCAGTGCAGGTCAGGAGGCTCATGCGGGCCTTTTGCCGCAATGCAGCAA
>CAZZWN010000055.1:0-16180 GCA_964657765.1 uncultured Acetobacteraceae bacterium | reverse complement strand
ACTGGCCGCAGGTCGATCCCGTGCTGGCCAAGTGGGTGTTCATCGGCACCATGGCCGTGCTGCTGGCGCCGAAGCTGCTGGCGTATTTGTTGATGCTGTTCGACCGGGACCTGCGGCGTGGCTGCGGAGGCGCGGCGCTTGCGTTCGCCAGCGTGCTGATCGAGACGGTGCTGGGCGGGTTGATCGCCCCCATTGCGATGCTCATCCAATCGACAGCGGTGATCTCGATACTGATGGGGCGGGACTCCGGATGGAACGCGCAGCAGCGCGACAACGGCCGCGTTCCATTGCGCGCGATCTGGGCGAGCTACTGGCGCTATACGGCGTTTGGGGTGGTGCTGGCGGCCTGCGCCTACCCAGTGTCGCCGGCTTTGTTCCTGTGGATGACGCCTGTCCTGGCCGGCCTCGGCTTGGCCGTGCCGCTAGTGATGGTGACCGCGAGCGCCCGCTGCGGCGCTGCACTGCGCCACGCAGGCCTGCTGCAGATCACCGAGGAGCGTACGCCGCCTGCCGTTCTCGTCCGCGCTGCCGCCTTGCGCCATGCGTCGGGGGCCGCTTCGCTGGAAAATGGGGTCGCAAGGCTGATGCGCGACCCGGCTCTGCTCGTATGCCACCGCGCAATGCTGCCGCCGCCCCGGCTGCGCGGCCAAGGGGCACTGGACATCTCGCTTGTGATTGGAATGGCAAAGATTGCAGAGGCGGACAGCATGTCCGATGCGATCGCATCCCTCTCAGTGGCGGAGACCGCGGCTGTGCTGGGGAATGATGACGGGATCGCGGGCTTGCTGCGGTTGACCGCCGCTGCAAGCGCCGGCTGATTGCGGGGGCACAAGAACGGCGGCCAAGGGCGCATTGAACGAAGGCGTTCACCGGGCATCGAGGTTGGGAGAGGGAGCGATGAAGCCGACTTCCCTCGTAGTGGGCGCATTGGGCAGGCCATCGACACCGCGATGCTGGCCATGGCTTGCGTCTGGGCCGCGACCGAGCCGCGCTGCGGCAACCAGATTTTCACCAAGCTGATCCGCTTCGGCTTCAGCGAAATGGTAGATGACCGCGAAATGTTGGTTCGCATGCTGCGGCAGTTGAAGGATGAACGCATTACGCCCTGACGGAGTGAGCGGCGGAGCACGGTCACCGACGTGATTTCCGCCGGACAACGACGCTTGGGATGCAGCAACGAGGGAACGGGAACGGCATGGGTCAAGCAAGCAACGGCGGCGCGCGTCTCGCGGCGGGGGACGATCGCCGGCGCCCTGGCGCTGCCGTTCGCCGCGCGGCCGGGGCGGGCGGCCAGAGGCCCGTGCCCGTGCTGCTGGAGCCGATCTACGACGCTTTCCCGGAGATGGCAGAACGCCGGGAGCAGCCGGCTTCGCGGCTCAGCGGCGGGCAGCAGCAGAGTCTGGCGGTGGCGCAGGGCCTGGTCGCCAAGCCCCGGCTGCTTATTCTGGACGAGCCTTCGGCCGGGCTGGCCCCCCTGCTGGTGGAGCAGTTCGTAGAAAAGGCACTGCTTTACGCCGACCACTGCACCATCCTGGACCACGGCCATATCGTGGGCTCTGGTACGCCGGCTACGTTGCAGGACCCTGGGACCATTCAGCGCATCTATCTCGGCGCCTGACCTTGGCGCTCAACCGGGACCAAAAGGAAGATCGAGATGCCGCAGACGACACGATGGACCCAACGGCCCCCCGGCTCCAACTGGGGCGACTTCGGGCCTGACGACCAATGCGGGCGCCTCAATCTGCTGACGCCCGAGCGCGTGCGCCGCGCCGCGCGGGAGATCACCGAGGGCCGGGTCTTCTGCCTCAGCCTGCCGCTGGACAAGCCCGGCGGCAACCTGCTGAACCCCAGGCGCTTCCCGCCGGTGCTGCGCCCGACCCTGCGCAACGGGTTCCCCAACTACAACTACCGCATGCAGCGCGACAACCCGAACGCCACCGATGTGCTGAACGACGACGCTGTGATCCTGCACACGCAGTATTCCACGCAATGGGACGGGCTATGCCACGTCGGCCAATTGTTCGACGCCGATGGGGACGGCGTGGCCGAGCCTGTCTACTATAACGGCTTCCGCGCCGGAACGGACGTTGTCGGCCCCTCGGACCCCGCCGACGCCGGCGCCACCGGCATGGTGCCGGCGCAGGCGACCTCGAACGCCAAGGTCCTCGGCATCGAGCACATGGCGGAAACCGGCGTGCAGGGCCGTGGCGTGATGATCGACCTGCACGCCCATGTCGGCCGGGACCGCGCCGTGGTCGGCTACGATCAGCTGATGCGCATCATGGACGCCGACGGGGTGGTCGTGGAGCCGGGCGACATGGTCTGCCTGCACACCGGCTTCGGCGCCATGCTGCTGGAAATGGATGGCAAACCCAGCGTGTTCGCGCTGGAGAACTACTGCGCCGTGCTGGACGGCGCCGATGGCGCGTTGCTGAACTGGATCACCGACTGCAACCTGTCCGTGCTGATCGCCGACAACTACGCGGTGGAGCAGCACCCGGCGACCCAGCACTATGCCGGCTGCTGCGCCATGGTGCCGCTGCATGAGCACTGCCTGTTCAAACTCGGTATCCACCTGGGCGAACTGTGGCACCTGACGGAACTGGCGACTTGGTTGCGCGCCAACAACCGCTTCCGCTTTTTCCTCACCGCCCCGCCGCTGCGCCTGCCCGGCGCCGTCGGCTCCCCCGTCACTCCGGTGGCAACGGTCTGATGGCCTGGATCACCGGTGTCGGCCTGACGCCATTCGGGCGGCGCGAGGGCAGCACGACCGTCTCGCTCATGGCGGAGGCGGCGACTGCCGCCCTGGCGGATGCAGGGCTGGAGCGGCGGGACGTCGACGGGCTGGTGTGCGGCTACTCCACCACCATGCCGCATCTGATGCTGTCCACGCTGTTCGCCGAGCACTTCGGCATCACGCCGCAGTATGCGCATGGGGTGCAGGTAGGCGGAGCGACCGGCATGGCGATGGCGATGCTGGCGCATTTGGTGGCCGATGGCGGGGCCGCCCGCCACATCCTGGTGGTGGCCGGAGAGAACCGGCTGACTGGCCAAAGCCGCGATATGACGATGCAGGTCCTCGCCCAGGCCGGGGAGCACCGTTACGAGGTGCCGCTGGGGCCCACCATCCCCGCGTACTACGCGCTGATCGCCTCCCGCTACATGCACGAGACCGGGCTGTGTTCGGCGGACCTGGCGCGGCTGGCCGTGCTGATGCGGCACAACGCGGTGCGCACGCCCGGTGCACAGCTTCGCGAGCCGATCGGCGTCGACGACGTGCTGGCCTCGAAGCCGATCGCGCCGCCGCTGCGGCTGATGGATTGCTGCCCGATTTCGGACGGCGCCGCTGCCTTCGTGGTGAGCCGCGAGCCACCCGGGCCGCCCGCCGCCGCGTTGCGCATCCGCGGCGCAGCCCAGGCGCACACGCATCAGCACGTGACGGGGGCGCCCAGCCTGACCAGCTTCGGCGCCGGGCCATCGAGCGGCAGGGCGCTGCAGCAGGCCGGCGTCGCCCTGCCGGACGTCGGCTACGCCGCCATCTACGACAGCTTTACCATCACCCTGGCCATCCTGCTGGAGGAGATCGGCTTCTCCCGCAAGGGTCAGGTCGGGACGGACGCCGCCGCGGGCCGGTACGCCGCCGACGGCGCCTTGCCGCTGAACACGCATGGAGGGCTGCTCTCCTACGGCCATTGTGGCGTGGGCGGCGCGCTCGCCCACCTAGTGGAAGCGCATCGCCAACTCACCCGCCGTGCCGGCGACCGCCAGATCAGGTCGGAGCCGGCCTTGGCGATGCTGCACGGCGACGGCGGGATCATGTCCTCCCATGTCAGCCTGATCCTGGAGCGTGTCCAATGACCGAAACCTTTGCCGATTGGACACAGGGCCGCCCCGGCTTGGTCTTCCAGGCTTGCCCGGAGTGCGGTCGCCGATGGTACTTCCGCCGCGACTTCTGCCCGCATTGCGGGTCGCGGCACCCCGCCGATCAGCCGTCCGCCTGCCTCGGTGCCGTATACGCGATCACGGCCGTGGATCGTGCTCCGTCGCCCGAATGGCGGGAGCATGCGCCATACGGCCTGGCGCTGATCGATCTGGACGAAGCAGTGCGCGTGATGACCCATGCCGACCCGGCGTTGGTGATCGGCGACCGCGTACGGATCATTTTCCAGCCCGCGCCGACGGGGACCATTCCCTACGCCCGGCGGCGGACTGCAACGGAGGGGGACGCGCCATGACCACGAACCTGTCTGCTGCCCTGAACCCGCGGTCCGTGGCGATCGTCGGCGCGTCGGAGAACCCGGACAAGATTGGCGGCCGCTGCCTCGGCTACATGAAGCGTTTCGGCTTCACCGGCGCCATCTATCCGATCAACCCAGGCCGCGAGACCACCCAGGGGGTCAAGACCTATCCCAGCTTCGCAGCGCTTCCGGCCTCGGCCGACGTCGCGGTGATCTGCGTGCCCGGCGAACAGGCCGTGGCGGCCGTGGACGCCTGCGCCGGCCAGGGCACGAAGGTCGCCATCATCATCACCGCCGGGTTCAGCGAGTCGAGCGAGGCCGGGCGGGTGTTGGAACAGGCCATGGTGGCACGGGCCCGGGAAACCGGCATGCGCCTGATCGGACCGAACACGCAGGGGCTGGCGAACTTCGGCAACGGCGCCATTCCGAACTTCTCGACCATGTTCATCGAAACGGAGCCGGCCGACGGTCCGGTCGCGATCATCTCGCAAAGCGGCGGCATGGCCTCGGTGCCGTTCGGCCTGTTGCGCGGCAAGGGCATCGGCGTGCGCCACTGCCACTCCATCGGCAACCAGTGCGATGTGACGGTGTCCGAGCTGGCGGTGGAGGTGGCTCAGGATCCCGGCGTGCAGCTGCTGATGCTCTATCTGGAAGGCGTGCCCGACCCGGAGAACCTGGTGAAGCTCAGCCAGGTCGCGCGGGAGCGGGACTTGCCGGTGCTGGTGCTGAAATCCGGCCGCACCGCCGCCGGGCAGATCGCCTCCCGCTCCCACACCGGCTCGCTGGCAGCGGAGGACCGCGTGGTGGACGCCTTCCTGCGCCATCACGGTCTGTTTCGCGTGGACGACGTGGGCGGCATGGTGGGTGCGGCCGAGTTATACCTGAAGGGCTGGCGCCCCGGCGGACGCCGCCTGGTGGTCGTCAGCAATTCCGGCACGGCCTGCGTCCTGAGCGCGGACGCCGCCACCAGGAACGACCTGCGCATCGAGACCCTGCAGCCGGAAACGAGGGCCGAGCTGGGCAAGATCCTGCCAAGCTTCGCGACCACCACCAATCCGGTGGACATCACTGCCGCCCTGCTCAGCAACAGCCGCCTGTTCGGCGACATCCTGCCGGTCATCGCGCGCGACCCGGGGGCCGACTGCTTCCTGATCTCGGTGCCCGTGGCCGGCCGCGGCTACGACGTGCAGGCCTTCGCCGACGACGCCGCCGCCTTCGGCCGCACGGTCGGCAAACCGCTGGTGATCGTGTCGCCGCAGCCCAGCGTGGCCGCACGCTTCAGGGAGCAGGGCCTTCCGGTCTTCGTCCAGGAAAGCGACGGAATCGCAGCGCTGAACCAGTTCATTTCCCACCATGAGCTGATGGCGCGCGCCGCCGCGACCCCGCCTGTGCAGCCCGGGACCCGCCTGCCGGATGGCGAGGGCATGACGCTGAACGAGGCCGACAGCCTGGCGCTACTGGCCCGCTATGGCGTGCCCGTCGTGCCGCACCGGCTCTGCGCCTCCGAGGACGAGGCGGTCGCCGCCTGGACACAGCTCGGCGGCACCGTGGCGGTAAAGGGCTGCTCGCGTGCAGTCACCCACAAGTCGGAGCTGGGCCTCGTGCAGCTGCGCCTGACGACCGAGGCGGGGGTGCGCGAGGTGTATCAGACCATCCAGGCGCAAGCCCAGGCGCATGGCGTAATGCTGGACGGCGTGATCATCGCCGCCATGGTGCCCGGCGTGCAGCGAGAGTTCATCGTCGGCGCCCACCGGGACCCGACGTTCGGACCCGTCATCGTGCTCGGCGATGGCGGGAAATATGTCGAAGCATTGCCCGATAGCTGCGTGCTGCTGCCCGGCACGCCTCGGGCGGAGATGCTGCGGGTGCTGCGGGGACTGCGGATTGGGCCCATCCTGGACGGCGTGCGCGGCGAGGACCCCGTCGACCTCGACGCCCTTTGCAGTCTGGCGGAGGCCGTGGCGCGCTGCATCACGGACCCGGCGGCAGCCGTGCACAGCCTGGACATCAACCCGGTCATGGCGTTGACGGGTGGCCGGGGCTGCCTGGCGGTGGACGGTGTCGTCGTGCGCGGCGTCTAAGGGCCAGGAAGCTATCGGCCATGAATGGCCACCTACGCCCGGATGGACCAGGGCGGGAACGGTAGGTCGGCATCCCGAAGCAAGCACCTGCAGATTGTCCGACAGTGTTGTTGACATGGCCGCTGCACGGGCTTTGAGTCGACCCGATAAGAACCGCTGCAAGCTGGTTCGCCGCGTTCCAGGCGAGGCCGCGTTCCGTCCGCTATCCGAAGAGGATTGCCCGCTTGCCAGCTAGCTTTGCGATGCGCACCGAGACGCACTGGGGCCGCACCATGCGCTGCTACGCGGCGCGGCGGGCCAGCGTCGATGCAATGTTCCGTGCCGCGGTCGCGCGCGCGCCACAGGCCGACGCAGTGGTGGAAGGTCCGGTCCGCATCAGCTACGTCGCGATGGACACGCTGGTCGACGCCTGTGCCGCCGGCTTGGCCCGGCGCGGCATAGTCCCGGGCGACCGTGTCGCCGTATTCCTGGACAACTGCCCGGAGGCGGTGATCGCAGTGCTCGGCATCGCCCGGCTGGGCGCCGTGCTGGTGCCGGTCGGCGCCCGCCTGCGCCGGCCGGAGCTGGAATACGTGGTGGCCGACGCCGAGCCGGTCGCGCTGATTTACGACGCAGCCTTCGCCGCCGAACTCCCGCACAGCCGGGAGCCGGCATTGCGCATTGCAGTGGGCGGCGGCGGGCCTGACTTCGCCTTGATGCTTGCCGAAGGCGGCGTGCCGCCCCCCTGCCCTGTCACCGAGGATGGGCTGTTCGGTATTCTCTACACCTCCGGCACTACCGGCCAGCCGAAGGGCGCGATGCTGACCCATCTCGGTGCCGTGCATTCCTCGCTGCACTGGCAGGACACGCTGGGCTTGGGCAACGGCGAGGTCTCGGCGCTGTGCATCCCGTGGTCGCACGTGGCCGGGCTGTGCGGCGTGGTGCTCCCGATCCTGGACGTGTCCGGCACGCTGGTTCTGGTGCGCAGCTTCGCCCGCCGTGCCTTCCTCGATCTGGCCGCGGCCGAGCGGATCACCCATGCGCTCATGGTGCCGGCCATGTACGGCCTCTGCTTGTTGGAGCCGGAGCTGGAGCGGTTCGACCTGTCGGCCTGGCGCCTGGGCGTTTACGGCAGCGCGCCGATGCCGGAGCCGACCATCCGCCGCTTCGCCGCCGCCGTGCCGCATTTGCAGATGTGCAACGCCTATGGCGCCACCGAGACCACCTCACCCGCGACCATCATGCCACCCGGCGAAGGCCTAGCGCGTGCCGACAGCATCGGACGCGTGGTGGCCTGCGGCGAGGTCCGCGTGTTGAACGACAGCGGGCAGGAGGTGGCGCCCGGCGAGCAGGGGGAGCTGTGGATCGCCGGGCCAATGGTGGTGCCGGGATACTGGCGCAACGAGCCAGCGACGGCGGCGGCCTTCGAGGACGGATATTGGAGGTCCGGCGACATCGGATCCGTGGACGCCGAGGGCTTCGTGCGCATCGCCGACCGCAAGAAGGACATGATCAACCGGGGCGGCTTCAAGCTCTATCCAGCCGAGGTCGAGAACGTGCTCTGCGATCAGGACGGCGTGTTGGAGGCGGCCGTGGTGGGCCAGCCGGATGCGATTCTGGGCGAGCGTTCCGTAGCCTTCATCTACGCCAAGCAGCCCTTGTCGGAACGCGACGTCCGTGGCTTCTGCGCCGCCAGGATGGCGGACTACAAAGTGCCGGACTGGGTGGTGGTCACCGGGGAGCCGTTGCCGCGCAACGCCAACGGCAAGATCCAGAAGGCGGTGCTGCGCGAGCATGCGGCGCGTCATGTCGCCACGGCGGCTCGGCCGGGCAAGAGCGTTTGACCGCCGCCGCTGGAAAGAGTGGGGTTCACCACTGCGGGGATCGATGCATTTCACGCCAACGCGCCCGTGTCCTCCGCACTGTCCGATCGCTGATGGCCGGCCGGTCAAGCGTGGATAGGCCGGGTGTCCGCGCCGGCCGTTCGCTTTGTACGGGCTCGTTCAGGCTGCCAGGTCAATGACGCCAGCGTAAGAGGGACGGTTATCTATGCCCCACCCCTTCCACCTTGGCTGGTTCCTGCAAGGCTCTAGCGCCCAGGCCTGGAACGAGCCTTGGACCGGCAACATCGGTGCGGACTGGCGCGTGCCGGAGCTGTTCATCGACCTGGCCCGCGCCCTGGAACGGGCGTGCTTCGATTACGTGCTGATCGAGGACTCATCCTACGTCGGCGAAAGCTATGGCAGCTCACGCGACATCTACTTGCGCAACGCGCTGTCGGTGCCGCGGCAGGATCCTTCGGTGGTCGCCAGCATCCTGACCCAGGCAACGCAGCGGATTGGCATCGTGCCGACCTTCGCTACCTTTGCCTATCCGCCCTATCTGCTGGCGCGGCTGGTGGCCTCCCTGGACCAGGTGTCGTCCGGGCGCATCGGATGGAACATGGTCACGGGCAGCTCCGACGTCGCGGCTCGCAACTTCGGTATGGACGGCCTGCCGGAGCACGATCTGCGCTATGACATGGCCGACGAGTACATGGACCTCGTCAACCAGCTCTGGGCCTCGTGGGAACCCGGCGCCATTGTGGCGGATGCGGAGACGGGCGTGTTCGCCGACCCGGCGAAGGTGCATGCCATCGACTTCGAGGGGCGGTGGTACAAGTCGCGGGGGCCGTTGAACTCCGGCCCCTGCGTGCAAGGCCGGCCAGTGATCGCGCAAGCTGGCGGCTCACCGCGCGGGCGGCAGTTCGCGTCCCTGCATGCCGACACCATCGTTGCCGCGGTGAAGGGCGTTGACGCCATGCGGGCCTACCGCGACGACCTGCGCGCCCGCGCGGCGGCGCAGGGCCGCGATCCTGACGGGTGCAAGCTGCTGTTCCTAATCGCCCCCATCATCGGCGAGTCCCAGGAGGACGCCCTGGCGCAACGCGCCCGCCGGGCCGAGTGGGCGGTGCGGCGCATGGACCAGCGCCTCGCACATTTCAGCAAGATTACCAACATCGACTTCGCGGCGCTGGATATGGATGCGCCGCTGGGAGAGCTGACCACGAACGGCCACCAGCAGAGCCTGAACGAGTTCCTGCGCAAGGCGGGGCGCCGGACGTTACGCGAAACAATGGCGGATTATGACAGCACGGTGCAGTCGGTCGAGCTGGTCGGCACGCCTGACGCGGTTGCGACCCAGATGGGGGAGGTGATGCAGGCGGTGGGCGGCGACGGCTTTCTGTTCTCGCTGCCCAATGTCAGCCGGCGCACGGTCGCCGAGGTTGCGGACGGGCTCGTGCCAGCGCTGCAGCGTCGGGGACTGGTGCGCACGGCCTACGCCCACCCGCATTTCCGGGACAACCTCCTGGAATTCTAGGGGTTTGGTCCCGGCATGAGGTCGTCCGGGTTGATCTTGGACGGTTTAGGAATAGTGTCCAGGCGTCGCAGGTGGCTTGAAAGGATATCCGCCATCGAAATGCCTTGAGGTGCTTGGCAAGGCTGTAGGGCATGAACGCGCGACACCGTTCGGGCGCTACCGTGAAGAATGCTCGCCATAGGGGCTCCTCCTGCTGACAAGTCAGAAGTAGCTTTGCACCATGACGGTCCGGGACTGAACACGTCGTTGCGTACTTGGGCGGTCAATTTCTGGATCATGCGTCTTCTGGATCATGCATCCACACCGGAGGGGCACCCGCATGGCCGCCGCATCGAAACCAGCCTCTCGCACTCACACGGCCATCGCGGCCAATATCGGCGCCGCGCTGGAATGGTATGACCTCGTCCTCTACGCCCTGTTCGCCGTCGTGCTGGCCAAGCAGTTCTTTCCAGCCAGCGACCCGGCGACATCGCTGCTGCTGAGCCTGGGCGCGTTTGCCATCTCCTGGCTCGTTCGCCCGCTCGGCGCGGTTCTTATCGGCTCCTACTCGGACCGTGCCGGCCGCAAGCCGGGCCTCACGCTCTCGGCCGGCCTGATGACGGTTGGCACCCTGATGATCGCAGTCATGCCGCCCTATGCGTCCATCGGCTTGGCGGCTCCGCTGCTCGTGCTGGTGGCCCGCATGATTCAGGGCTTCTCGGCCGGCGGCGAGTTCGGCGCCGCGACCGCGCTGCTGGCCGAGCAGGACCCTGAGCGGCGCGGCTTCTACACCAGCCTGCAATGGGCGGCCTCCGGCTTCGCCGTGTTCCTTGCCTCGGTGTTCGCCTACGCGATCAATTCCGTCCTGACGGTTGACCAGGTCGCATCCTGGGGCTGGCGCATCCCGTTCCTCTTTGGCTTGCTCATCGGACCGGCTGCCCTCTACATCCGCAGCCGCCTCGACGAACCTGGCGAGTTCAAGCAGGCGGAGCGCACCGACACTCCATTGCGGGAATTGCTTCTGACCGACAAGGTCCGCGTCCTGCTTGGCGCCGGGCTGGTCGCGGCCGGCGCCTGCGGCAGCTTCCTCAACACCTATATGCCGACCTTCGCCTTCACGAAGCTCGGACTGCCATCATCCTCTGCATTGCTGGGCACCGTGGCTGCCGGGCTGGTCAACACGGTGCTGCCGCCGTTCTTCGGGCACCTGTCCGACAAGCTGGGCCGGGTCCGGGTGATGGCTGCATCCGGCGTGATCGGCCTGGCGATGATCTATCCGCTGTTCCGCTGGCTGATCGCGGCGCCGAGCATTCTCAACCTAGTCATCATCCAGGCCCTGATCGCGCTGGTGTTCTACTGCGGCTATTACGCGACGGTCCCCGCCGCGCTGGCCGACCTGTTCCCGACGCGGCGGCGCACCACGGGAGTGTCGGTCAGCTACGTCCTGGCGCAGACGCTGTTTGGCGGCGTGACCCCGCTGGTGGTCGGCTGGATCGTAACCACGACCGGCGATCCCACCAGCCCCGGCGTCTATCTCAGCGCCGTCATGGTCTTGAGCCTTGCTTGCCTCTTCGCTGCCCGGAACCTTGCCCTTCCCCGGCCCATCCTCGTGCCGCGCCGCATCGGCCCCGGCGTTCGTCAGCCCCGTCTGCAGGCCGCGGGAGAGCAGGCGCATGACCCGGGCGAGATCAGCCTTTGAGGTGGCGTGCTGCACGGATCGGCAGGCTGGACGCACCTGTCCCGGCCGTGTCTGCGGTCGGAGCGAACGACCTCCCTTTGCCGGAATGGGCCGTGATGCGAAACCGCCAGTCCTCGTTCAGTAGCCCCGTACGGGGTCGAACAGGTTGGGCAGCGCCATCCCTGCCTCCAGCCGCCGGATCACCTCGGCCACGTAGTGCGCCCGGGAGCGGCGGCTCGCCAAGCTTGCCACATGCGGCGTGACGGTCACGAGCGGGTGCGTCCACGCCGGGTGATCTGACGGCAGCGGCTCCTCGGTGAACACGTCCAGGACCGCGCCGCTCACCCTGCCCTCGTCCAGCGCCTCCGCGAGGTCCTCCCACACGAGTTGCGGGCCGCGTGCCGCGTTCACCACGGCCGCACCAGGCGGCAGCAAAGCAAGCGTCTCCGCCCGGATCGCCCCGCGCGTTTCCGTGGTGTCCGGCAGCAGGCACACCAGGATGTCCGACCGGCGCAGGAAGGCGTCCAACCCTGCACCTCCCACGTAGCATTCGACGCCGGGTATGGCTTTCGGGGAGCGTGCCCACCCGATGACGCTGAAGCCGAGGGACGCGAGCATCAGAGCCGACCTGCTGCCGAGATTGCCGAGTCCCATGACCCCTACCGTCACCTCTGGCGCACAGCGCCCTGGTTCGATGTGCTCCCAGCGGTTTTCCGCCTGTGCAAGCGTGATACGGCGCCAGTTCCGCAGCAGCGCCAGGCAGGCAAGGCACACATACTCGGCCATGCGCTGTGCCGGCTCCTCGCCGCCCATGCGCACCAGCGGGAGGTGCGCGGGCCAAGCGGGATCGCGGGTGATGTGGTCCACCCCTGCGCCCGGCGAGACGATCAGGCGCAGGTTCGGCAGCGCGGCGAGCCGACCCGGCTCCGGCTCTCAGGGAAAGGCATAATGCACCTGCGCCGCGTCCGCGTCGTCCCACCAATGCACTGCCAAGTCTGGCGCGGCTTCGGCGAAGTGGCGCCGCCATTCGGGCAGTGCCGCTCGGCCGCCCGACTTCACAAGCAGGACGCTCACTTGAGCCTGCCGAAAGGCCTGTGGGACGCGCGCAAGCCGACCGCTGCCAACTCGAGGAGATAACGTGGATTCAAGGTCAAGCCTCCAAATCAGGTGAGGGTCACGGGCAAGCGGGCAGCCTTGGCCGGGATCGCGGATCGGCGTGGTGCTGCTCGCATCGCCGGGTTTGGACATGCGCGGCGCGGAATTCGGCCGGCAGCCCTGATGCGATGGTTCATGGCTTGGCGTCCGCATGGAGTGCGATACGCAGGCGCTCCGGCCGTACGGCCGCCATGACCGATTGGCCGGCAACGACCGCAGCCGAAGTCAGCGCGGCCAGGGTTCCTCCCCGTGTCCGCACCGGGCAGACCTCGCCAGCCCTAGTTGCGATCTCGGCAGTACCAGGGATGAAATTGGTCGTGCCTATGAAGCGGGCCACGAAACGGGTCTCAGGCCGTTCGTCGACGTCGTCCGGGTTGCCGATCTGCTCGATGCGGCCGCCATCCATAATGGCGATCCGGTCCGACACCGCCAATGCCTCGCCCTGGTCGTGCGTCACCAATACCGTGGTGATGCCCGGCCGGCGTTGCAGGCCCACGATCTCCAGCCGCATGTCCTCGCGGAGTTTCAGGTCCAGGTTGCTGAGCGGCTCATCCATCAGGAGCACGGCAGGGCGGATGACCAACGCCCGAGCCAAGGCAACCCGTTGGCGCTGGCTGCCGCTGAGCTCCAGGGGGCGCCGCGCACCAACCTGCGGCAGCCGCACCGGAACGGAGGCAACCGCTCCACCGCGCGACCGGCCAGGTGGATGTGGCCGGCGTCCGGCTGCTCGAACCCGGCGATCAGGTTCAGCGTGGTCGTCTTGCCGCAGCCGGACGGGCCGAGCAGGGTCAAGAACTCACCGGGTTGCACGTCCAGAAAGATAGTGTCCACCGCGGGCACGCCGCCAAAACTCTTGCGGACCGCGTCCAGCCGCAAGGCAGGCTCAGCCACGGGAGGTGAAGCCATAGTTGAAGTCTCCGATGCGGAAGAAGCGCTGCATGACCAGGATAAGCATGGCGGGCATCACCAACGTCAGCACGGCGACCGCGGCCAAGGCGGGGGTGAAACCGAACTCCAGAAAACCCAAGATCGTCACGCTGATCGGATGGCACTCATGGCGGAGCCGAGCGACCACTCATCAAGTGCCGTGAGGAAGTCGTAGATCTGCGTCGCCATGGTGGAGGTCGCCGGGCCACCGAGGATGGCGGGGGTGGCATAGGGGCTGATCGATAGGGAAAATGCCAGCAGGAAGCCGCCCGCGATCCCCGGCATCGAGAGCGGCAGGGTCACGGTTACGAAGGTGGGCCATCGGAAGCAGCCCAGACTCATCGCCGCCTTCTCCAGGTTGGGGTTGATGCCGTTGGTGGCGCTCAGGATCGTGAGCACGCCATAGGGCAGCAACGAGTGCACCAGGCCGATGATGGCGCCCGTGGAGGGCAGCATGGTAAGCGGTGCGAAGCCCATCGCACGCAGGGTATCGTTCACCGCACCGTCGGTGTTCAGTGGCACCCACCAGCCATAGGTGCGTACGATTACGCTGGCGAGAAGATACGTGAAGTTCTCCAGCGTCACCTGATCGGTGATCACCTGGGATTCGGATTTCAACAGGCTGGTCGTCAGCAGTACCGCGTTCGGCGCCACGAAGAACACCAGCAGGAACAGGGCAGGCAAGCCCACCATCAGCAAGGTGCGGAGCGCTGGCCGGGTCATTCGGCCGTCCTGCACGTGCCGCCGCCGACGAGCTGATCGTGACTTACCCCAAGGTCCGCGCGACGCGTGGCTCGCCGGGGTTCGACGTGGTGGGGAAACGATGGCCCCTATGATCATTCCGGTGCAAAGGAGAAGCTGTTCGCGCCGATCACGGAGAAGGAGGTGCCGAACCTCAAATACGCCTTCACCAAGAGCGCGTCCGCCAACCCGGCCTTCGATATCGTGCAGACCTACCAATATCTCGCAATGATTTGGGACACCAAAACGCTGGGGAAGCCGACCTCCTGGCTGGATTATTGGCAGGCCGGCAGCAAGCATGGCGACAAGGTGAAGGGACACGTGATCACCCACGGGCCGTCCAACTTCCCGATATGGCGAGAGTCCAGACCGCCTCGTGCGCCTCGCGCTCGGGATCGAAGGCGAAATGCGGCGGCGGACGGCTATACCGACGCATCCGACAAGTGGCTGCGCCGCCGCTTGGTCCCGGTCCGCAGCCGCACTATCGCCACGGCGCCGATCTCGCCCAACCTGATGGCGACTCTGATGCCGCGAGCCATGATGCCGAGCGATTGCCGCAAGAACCACTTCTACTACCGCCCCTCGCCGGACGGAACGCGCATCCTGTTCGGCGGACGGGACGGCATCATCGCCGGGGACCCGGCCTGGCCCGCCACTATGCTGCGCGACACGCTGGTCGGCCTGTTTCCGGAGCTGTCCGAGACGGAGATCACCCATAGCTGGTTCGGCCAGGTGGCGATGAACCGCGACATGGTGCCCCGCATCTTCAGCCGCCGCGGGGTCCGCTATGCCGCCGGGTATTGCGGATCGGGGACGGTGCGGGCGCGCTGGGCGGGACAGAAGGCCCCGTTCCAGGTGCTGGGCGAGAGTGCCGGGCAGTCCGCACTGGATTTCAGACCGCCGGCCGCCGTTCCGTTTTTCAACGGCACCCCGTGGTTCATGCCCGGCGTGTTCGCCTGGATGACGCTGCAGGACCGCGTCGCCGCCGGGCGACGAGCCAGGCTCGCGGCCAAGGATTCGGCCTGATGAAGGTAGCGCGCCACGGCCACTACAACCGCGTCAACACGACCGTTGCATTGGACATGCCATCACGTCTGAAGGTTCTTCCGTAAAGTCGTCGCCGTGCAGCGGCTTGTGGCCGCAGCCCCGGCGCCGGGGTGGTGCCGTCGTTGCTGCCGATCGGCAATCCGAAGCTGCGCAACGACCTGCGCCGGCCATAGGTCGAACCGAGAGCTTCGCCCGTTGCAGCACAAGCTCCGATGAGGGCAAGCGCCTACCGCTAATACCCCATCGCGTGCGGCAGCCACAGCGCGAGGCCCGGCACGAACGCGATCACCAGCAGGCAGGCCAGCAGCAGGGACAGATAGGCCAGCATCGGCTTGACCGTCACCTCGATCGGCACGCCGCCGATCAAGCAGGCGCCATACAGCCCGAGACCGAGCGGCGGCGCGAACAGGCCGATGCCCATCGCGATCACCAGCACCACCCCATAATGCAGCGGCGCGATGCCGAGTTGCGCCGCCACCGGCACCAGCAGCGGCCCGAAGATGATGAGCGCCGCCGCCCCCTCCAGCACCGACCCCATGACGATCAGGATGCCGATGCTGAGCAGCATGAACACCCAGGTGCCATGGTCCCGCGACAGCGAGATCATGGCTTCTGCCAACGCATGCGGGATTTGCTGGATGGTCAGCAGGAACGCCACCGCCTGCGCCGCCGCGACGATGAACAGCACGAGGCCGGACCGCGTCGCCGCGTGCACGAAGGTCCGCGCCGTGTTGCGCAGGCTGAGTTCGCGGAAGGCGATCCCGCCCACCACCAGCGCATAGACCGCGGCGAACGCGGAGATCTCGGTGGCCGTCGCGAATCCCGACCGGAAGCCGCCGAAGATGATCACCAGCAGGCCGACGACGACCACGGCGCCGCTCCACAGCGTGCGCATCGGCGGCCGGGGCACGGCGTCCCAGGCCTCCCGGCTCGTGCGGCTGCCGAAGGGGGCCGTGATCGGCCGGACCGACCCCAAGGGGGATTCCCCGGTCGAC
>CAZZWN010000054.1:4342-16240 GCA_964657765.1 uncultured Acetobacteraceae bacterium | reverse complement strand
ACCAGCCCGTCCGGCGGGCAGCATCTGGGGCCGCCGGGCTTCACCGAAATCCGCGGGCTGGCTTGGTCCGGCGAGGGCCGGGTACGCCGCGTGGACGTTTCGGCCGACGGCGGCACAACTTGGCAGGAAGCGTGCTTGCAGGACCCGGTGCTGTCGAAAACGCTCACCCGTTTCCGCCTGCCCTGGCGTTGGGACGGCACGCCCGCGATCCTGATGAGCCGGGCCGAGGACGAGACGGGCGGCGTGCAGCCGACCCGCACGGCACTGCTCGCGGCGCGGGGCCCGGACACGGACTACCACTACAACGCCATCCATGCCTGGCAGCTCGACGAGACGGGCGGCGTCCATGTTGCTGTATAGCCCGGCCGTCATGGGCGTCATGCTGGCGGCGAGCGCCGTGGCGCAGCCGCTCGGCATCGGCCGGACGCCCAGTGCGGAAACGCTATCCCAATGGGATATCGAAATCGGTGCCGACGGTGCCGGCCTGCCCCCCGGTCAGGGCAGCGTCGCCGAGGGCAAAGTGGTGTTCGAGGCGAATTGTGCCGCATGCCATGCGCTGAGCACGGCCACGTCGGCCTTGACCGGACCGGCGCTTGCGGGCGGCCAGGGCACGCTGGCGACGCCCCGTCCGGTGCGGACGGTCGGCAGCTACTGGCCCTATGCGACCACGCTGTTCGACTACGTCCGCCGGGCAATGCCGTTCAACGCGCCGCATAGCCTGTCCGACGACCAGGTCTACGCGGTCACCGCGTACATCCTGCAGGTGAACCGCATCGTCCCCGACGGCGCGGTGCTGGACGCCAAAAGCCTGCCGGCGGTGCAGATGCCGAACCGTGCCGGCTTCAAACCGATCTGGCCAAATCACGGCTGAACCCGAGGCTGAGGAGAGTCCTAATGTCATACGAAGCGCTCACCATCGAACCCGCGACCCCACGTGTCGGGGCCTACGTCTCCGGCGTCGACATCGCCAAGCCGCTGAGCAACCGCGAGGTGAGCGAGCTGCACCAGGCGCTCGCCGACTTCCAGGTGCTGTTCTTCCGTGACCAGCACTTCACCCTCGATAGCCAGAAGGCGTTCGGGCGGCTGTTCGGCGAGCTTCATATCCATCCGAACACGCCCGGTCCCGAGGGGCACCCGGAAGTCCTGCCGATCCACGCCGATGCGAACTCGAAGCGGATCAATGGCGAGAACTGGCATTCCGACGTGTCCTGCGATCCGGAGCCTCCGCTGGGGAGCGTGCTGCATCTGCATACCCTGCCACCGGTCGGCGGCGACACTTTGTTTGCCAGCATGTATGCCGCCTACGACGCCTTGTCGCCCCGGCTCAAGACCTATCTCAACGGCCTGACGGCGCTGCATTCGGGCGAGCGCTCCTACCACCGCAGCAACCGCCTGCAGAACATCGACGACCGCGGGCGGATCTATCCGCAGGCCAACCATCCGGTGATCCGCACGCATCCCGTGACGAAGCGCAAGGCGCTGTTCGTGAACCGCGGGTTCACCTACCGGATCAACGAACTGCCCGACGAGGAGAGCACGGCGATCCTGGACTACCTCTACCAGCATGCCGAGCGCCCGGAGTTCCAGGTGCGCTTCCAATGGAAACCGAACTCCGTCGCATTCTGGGACAACCGGGCGGTCCAGCACATGGCGCTATGGGACTATTTCCCGGCAACGCGCTCTGGGCACCGGGTCACGATCAAGGGCGACCGGCCGGTTTAACCATGCCCGATATCAACTCTCCCACGCGGGACTGCAGCGTCGCGCCGCATCTTGGGCGGCGCGGCGCCCATCGCAGGCATATCGTGATCCTGGGCGGCGGCTACGCCGGCATCGCCACGGCGATCAAGCTGCTCGACACCGCAATGGAGCCGCTGCATCTGAGCATCGTCGAGCCCCGGGCCGAACTGGGCCGCGGCCTCGCCTATTCGACGCGCGAGTCCGCGCACCTGATGAACGGCCCGGCCAAGCTGTTCAGCGTCCACCCGGAGCGGCCCGAGCATTTCGTCCAGTATCTCGCGCGGTTTGCCCATGAATGGAGCTGGCGCGATCCGCTGGCGCCGGACTTCGCCAACGCCTTCGCCCCGCGCCGGGTGTTTGGCGACTACGTGACCGCCGAACTGACCCGGGCCGTCGCCCATGCCGCGCCGCTCGCCTTGATGGAGCACGCCGTGGCGGAGGCGACCGACGTCCAGCGCCGCGTGGGCGGGTTGGATGTGGCGTTGTCGGATGGCCGGATATTGCACGCCGATCATGTCGTCCTCGCCGTGGGTGCCGCTCCGTCCCAGCCGGGCCTTCCGGTGGCGGAGCCGGTCCGTGCCTCTGGCCGGTATCTCGAGGACCCCTGGGATGTGGACTCCTATCAGCGTTTCCCCCGCAAGGGACGGATGCTGCTGATCGGCACGGGCCTCACGATGCTGGATGCGCTGGTAACGCTCGAACGGCGCGGCTTCCAGGGCCAGTACCAGGCCATCTCCCGGCGCGGCCTGTTGATCCATCCGCGGCGGGATGTAACGGCGCTGCGGGACTTCCTGGCCGAGGCGCCGCTGCCGACGACGGCCCGCGGGCTGCTGCGCGCGGCGCGGCAGGCTTTGCTGGCGGTGCCGCATGGCCGGCCGGATTGGCAGTCCTTGGTGATGGCGATCCGTCCCCATGTCGGCCCGCTCTGGCAGCGGGCGAACGACGTGGAACGCGGCCGCTTCCTGCGGCATCTGCGTCCAATTTGGGAGACCTCGCTGCACCGCGCGCCGCCGCGATCCGTCGCTTTGCTGGAGCGTGGGCGCAACGAGGGTTGGTTCGCGCACCGGGCCGGGCGGATCGTCGCGTTGGATGCGGCCGAGGGGGGGCGCATCGCGGTGCGCCTGCGCTGGCGCGGCCAGACGGCATCGGAGACGCTGCTGGTGGATGGGGCGATCAACTGCACCGGGGCGACCTATGACTGGACGCGCTCCCGGCAAATGCTGGCGGCCAACCTGTTGGCAAAGGGCATGGTGCGCCCGGGGCCGTTGTCGTTCGGCATCGATGCGGACACGCAGGCCGCGGTGATCGCGCGGGATGGCAGGCATGCGCATGACATCTCCGCCATCGGCCCGGCCCTGCGCGGGGTGCGTTGGGAATCGAACACGCTCAACGAGCTGCTGCAGCAGGCGGTGCAGCTCTCCCAACGCCTCACGGTCCTGCAATCGACCGCCGCGGAGCTGACCCATGCCGGCTGACGGAGATCTCCATAGCCGGTCCGCCGCACGCGGCAATATCGCCGTCAGCGGCCTGACCCGGCGCTTCAGCATCGGCGGCACATCCGTGACGGCGCTCGACGACATCGACCTGACCATCGCGCCCGGGTCGTTCGTTACCATCGTGGGCGCCAGCGGATGCGGCAAGTCGACCCTGCTGCGGATGATCGCCGGGCTGGACAAGCCGGATCGCGGCGCGGTCACCCATGACGGCGCGGCGGTGACGCGCCCGTCGCTCGAACGGGGCCTGGTGTTCCAGGACCCGCGGCTGTTTCCGTGGCTGACGCTGCAGGAAAATGTCGAGGTCGCACTGGTCAACAGCGCCTTGTCCCGTGAGGCGCGGGCAGACGCCGTGCGGGAGCATATCGCGCTGGTCGGCCTGTCGGGGTTCGAGAAGGCCTATCCGCACCAACTCTCCGGCGGCATGGCGCAGCGCGCCGCGATCGCCCGTGGGCTGGTGAACCGTCCGGACGTCCTGCTGCTGGACGAGCCGTTCGGCGCGCTCGACGCACTGACCCGCATTCGCCTGCAGGCCGAGCTGGAAGCGATCTGGGAGCGCGAGTCGGCCACCATGGTCCTGGTGACGCATGACGTGGAGGAGGCGGTCGTGCTCGGCGACCGCGTCGTGGTGATGTCGCCGCGCCCGGGCCGGGTCCGCGAGATCGTGGACGTGCATGCGGCGCGCCCAAGGGACCGGCAGGACCCGGAACTGGTGCGGCTGCGCGCCTACATCCTGGGGCTGTTGAGCAATGCGCCGGCGCCGCAGCGGAGCGAGCCATCCCCGCGCATCCGCAGCACGGTGGGACGGCGCGCCTTCACGAGTGCGGCCATCGGCGGCGCATTGGCGGCCTCGCTCAGCCGGCCGGCCCGTGCCGCGACGCTGCCGATACGGATCGGTTTCGCGTCGATCGGGGCTGGCAACCGGCCCTTCGCCGGCGGGTCCCCCGCGGCCACGGCCCATGCCGGGCACTATGTGGAGGACGCGTTCCAGGGCAAGCAGGACGTCGACGTCAAATGGTTCTTCTTCGCCGGCGCCGCCCCGGCGGTGAACGAGGCCTTCGCCAACGGTCAGCTCGACCTGGCGCTGCAGGGCGACTTGCCGTCGATCATCGGCCGCGCCAACGGGCTGCGGACCAAGATCGTCATGGCGACGGGCGTGGGCACCCCGGTCTACCTCGCCGTGCCCACCGGGTCTGACATCACCGGCGTCAAGGACCTGAAGGGGCGCCCGGTGGCCCTGTATCGCGGCACCAACGGCCAGTTGGCGGTGGACAAGGTGCTGGCGGCGAACGGGTTGTCCGAGCGGGACCTCAAGGTCATCAACATGGACTTCGCGACCGCCGGCGCGGCGCTGGCCAACCGCAACATCGACGCGGCGTTCGGCGGGTTCGAGCTGTTCAGCCTGCAGCGCCAGGGGGTCGCCAAGATCGTCTATACCAGCAAGGGCGACGATCCGGCCTATGGCCGCAACTCCGCCTTGCTGGCGACCGAGGCCTTCGTCAACGACCACCCGGAGGCCGTGCAGACCATCGTGACGGCGGTCGTCAAGGCGGCGGCGTGGTCCTCCGACGACGCCAATCGCAACGCCGTGTTCGAGGGATGGGCGAAGTCCGGCCACCCGGCCGAGAGTTTCCGCGACGATTTCGAAGGCTCCAGCCTGAAGGACCGCAGCAGCCCGCTGATCGATCCGTTCCTGATCGAGCAATACCGGGTGCAGGCGGGCATGGCGCGGGAGTACAAGCTGCTGCGCCGGGACGTCGACGTGAATGGATGGTTCGACGACCGCTTCGTCACGCGCGCATTGGCGGAGCTCGACCTCACCCGGTTCTGGACCGTGCGGGACGCTCGCGGGCACGTCATTGGGACATGAGTGACCGTGCCATCTCCCAGCGCTGGCCGCGGCGGGTGGTGTTGGCGCTCGATGGCCTGATCGCGCCGTTGGCTTTGCTGGTGCTGTGGTGGTTCGGCAGTATGCATGGCTGGATGCCGCAGCAGGTGCTGCCGCCGCCGGACGCCGTTGCCAGCGCGCTGGCGGACCTGTGGAACAGCGGGGATCTGGCCACCAATGCGCTGATCAGCCTGCGCCGCGTGCTGCTGGGCTTCGTTTTGGGCACCGCCGCCGGCATCGGCCTCGGCGCGGCCATGGGCCTGTCGCCGCGCACCGAGCAGGTGGTCCGGCCCCTGTTCACCGCCGCCGCACAGGTCCCCGCGATCGGCTGGATTCCGTTGATGATGCTCGTTGTGGGCATCGGCGAGCCGTTGAAGATCATCGTCATCGCCGTGGCCGCCTGCGTGCCGGTGACGCTCAACACGCTGGCCGGGGCGCGAGCCGTGCCGCGGGGCTTTTACGAGGTGGCGTCGGTGTTCCGCTACAGCCGTCGTCAATCCCTTTGGCGGGTCGTGCTGCCGGCTTCGGTGCCGCAGGTGTTCACCGGGCTGCGCTTCGGCTTGACGAATGCGTGGCTGGCGCTGGTCGCCGTCGAGCTGCTCGCGTCGTCCGAGGGGCTGGGCTACCTGCTCGTTTGGGGCCGCCAGATGTTCCAATTGGACCTGGTCCTGGCGACCATGCTGGTCATCGGCGCCGTCGGCTTTGCGCTGGATGCCGTGCTGGCCTTCATCGAGCGGCGGCTGCAGCGTTGGCAGGCGTCATGAGCCGGATGACTGCGACGCTCCGCGGCCTGATCCTGCCGGCGATCACGCTGGCGGTGTGGGAGGTGCTGAGCCGGGCGGGGCTGGAGGATCTCCATGTGTTTCCGCCGCTCGAATGGATCGCCCAGACCGCGTGGACCGATACGGTACATGCGTCGCTGGTCGGCAATCTGCTGTCCAGCCTCGGGCGGTGCGCAAGCGGGTTCGCGATCGGCGGGCTTGCGGGTTTGCTGGTCGGTGCGGCCTTCGGGCTGTCGCAGACGATGCGGGTGCTGTTTCAGCCGTCGTTCAATGCGCTGAAGCAGATTGCCATCTTCGCCTGGATCCCGTTGATCGCGATGTGGTTCGGCATCGGCGAGGCGTCCAAGCTGGCGTTCATCGCCCTTGCCACCTTCGCGCCGGTGCTGGTGAACACGGAGGAAGGGTTCCGCCGCGCGCCGGCCGGGCTGCTGGAGGTGGGCGCAGTCCTGACCCTGCGCCGTCTGCAGGTCATCCGGCGGATCGTGCTGCCGGCCGCCCTGCCGTCGATCATGACCGGGTTGCAGCTCGGTTTGATCCACGCGTGGCTCGGGACGATCGGGGCGGAGTTCTTCATGACGGCCGGGCCCGGCATCGGCACCTTCGTCGCCGAGGGGCGGGACCGGTTCCAGATGTCGCAGACGCTGGTCGGCGTGATGTTGCTCGGCCTGGTCGGGTTTGCCTTGCAGCGCGGCGCGCAGGCCCTCGAGCGCCGGGTCTTGCACTGGCGCTCCGCCTGACCTGAGGCATGCGCTCGGGGTCGCGCGCCGCCACAGGTCAGGGACGCCCGAGAAAGGCATCGAGCGCGTCGATCTCCCGCTTGGGACCGGCCGCATCCCGTGCCAGCTCGTCGTAAAGGGCCGCGATGCCGACATAGATGTCGCGCGTTGCCGCATCCTCGCTGGCAAAGGCCGCGATCTCCTGCATCTCGGCCACCCAACGGTATGCCTTCGGATACATGTCGGGCACCGACCGGGTCAGGTATTTCAGCAGGTCCGGCTGGCTGGCGGCGAGTTCGGCCGCGAGCGCAGGGGCGGCCCCGAACCGCGTGGCGGCGAGCATCATGGCGGAGCCGAGCGCCGTCAGCCCCTTGGTGATGCCGGCGTAGCTCATCTTCAGCCCGGATGCCGCCCCCACCGGGCCATGCAGGTCGCTGATGCGCAGCCCATGCTGCGCGAGCACGTCGATTGCTGGCGCATCGGGGCCGGAGGTATAGATCACCGGACCGGGCGTGCCCGGCTTCGGCGGGCCGCCGATGATGCCGGCATCCACGAAGCGAGCCCCGGCGGCGTCCACCTCGGCCGCGATCGCCGCGACGGTCTGCGGGCTCACGGCGTTGCAGTCGGCATAGACCGGCTTGCGCGCCGCCTCACGCAGCACCGGCGAAAGGGACCGGGCCAGCGCTAAAGCGTCCCCTGGCGGCACGATCGACAGCACGATGTCCGCCGCACCGATCTGCCGCGCGTCGACGCCGAGCATCCCGGCCGCCTTGGCCCGCACCGCGCTCGCTGTGCTGCGGCCCGCGAGCACGGTCCATACCTCCGCCCCGTGCTCGACGAGGCGTGCACCCACGGCGGCCCCCATGGCGCCTGGCGCGATCACGGCAATAATGGGCATGCTGGCACTTTCGGTTGGGCGGCCATGATGATGGCCTTTGGGTCGCAGGCGGCGCAAGGCTATTGGCACAGCGGCAACAGCCCAAGCAGAGCAGGAGCAACGATGCCCATCGAGAAACGCCCTTTCGGCCCGGACGCCACGCCCGTTTCGCTGCTCGGCTTCGGCTGCGGGGCCGTGGGCGGCCTGATGGTGCGCGGCACGGCCGCGGACCAGGAGCGCGCCGTCGCCCGCGCGCTGGAGGCGGGCATCAACTACTTCGATACCGCCGTCCAGTATGGCGATGGCGCCTCGGAACAGCATCTCGGCGGCATCCTGCGAAGGCTCGGGGCGAAAGAAGCCCTCGTCGGCACCAAGGTGCGCCTGCGCCCGGCTGAGTTCGGGCGCATCGCGGCGGCAGTGGCGGCGTCGCTCGATGGCAGCCTGCGCCGCCTGCAGCGGGACCATGTGGACATCTTCCACCTGCACAACGCCATCACCACGGCCGGAGACAGCGAGAGCCTGAGCGTGCGCCAGGTGCTGGAGGAGGTGGTGCCCGCCTTCCAGTCGCTCCGGGCAGCGGGCAAGCTGCGACTGCTCGGGCTGACCGCCGTCGGCGAGACCGCGGCCTTGCAGCAGGTCATCGACGCAGGCGTGTTCGGCAGCGCCCAGGTCGTCTACAACATGCTGAACCCCTCGGCCGACAGCGCCTTGCCGGACGACTATCCGGCACAGGATTATGGCCAGCTGTTCGAGCGTACGCGCCGGGCACGCGTCGGCGTCGTCGGCATCCGCGTGCTGGCGGGGGGCGCCCTAAGCGGCTCGGCCCACCGCCACCCGGTCGCCAGCCCAGAACCGGAACCGATCGGCTCGGCGCTGTCCTACAAGGCCGACCTGGGCCGGGCGTCCCGGCTGATGCCGCTGGTCAATGAGGGCTTCGCCGCCTCGTTGCCGGAGGCCGCCATCCGCTTCGCGATCGCCCATCCCGCGATGGGGACGATTCTGGTCGGCATGGCAAGCTTGGAAGAATTTGGAGCGGCGCTGGCTGCGGTGCTGAAGGGTCCGCTGCCGGCGGCGGCGCTGCACCGCCTCGCCGAAATCACCGCCAGCTTCTCGGGCGAGAGCCGCTGATCGAACACACCAACTCGTGCATCGAAGCCATGAAAGCGAGGCTGGAGCGGCGCATGTCGACGCGGGAGGTCCGGAACCCGGCTGCTGCATTGGCACACGGCCTGCATGCCGTTCGTGCCGGCAAGACTGCCGATGCCGCAAGGAGGTTGCCCGATGACCTATCCCCATGTCCCGACCCGCCGCCGCGTCGTTCGCGGACTGGGGTTCGGAGCCGCCCTGTTGGCGTCCGGACGGGCGCTGCCTGCCCTTGCAGCGCCGAAGCCGGTCACAATCGGCTTCATCTACGTCGGCCCGCGCGACGACTACGGCTACAACCAGGCCCACGCCGAGGGCGCCGCCGCCATCAAGTCCATGCCCGGCGTCACCATCCTGGAGGAGGAGCGCGTCGCCGAGACCGACGACGTCGTGAAAACCATGCAGAGCATGATCAAGCTCGACGACGCTGTTCTGCTGTTCCCAACGAGCTTCGGCTACTTCGACCCCTATATGCTGCGCGAGGCGGCGCTCGAGCCCGGCGTGCAGTTCCGCCATTGCGGCGGCCTGTGGGACAAGGCCAAGCATCCGACGAACGCCGGCTCGTATTTCGGCTACATCGGCATGGGCCAATACATCAACGGCATCGTCGCGGCGCATGCGAGCAAGTCGAAGAAGCTCGGCTTCGTCGCCGCCAAGCCGATCCCGCAGGTGCTGATCAACGTCAACAGCTTCGCCATGGGCGCACGCTCCGTGGACCCATCGATCACGACGACCGTGGTGTTCACCGGCGACTGGTCGATGCCGGTGAAGGAGGCGGAAGCCACCAACGCGCTGATCGACGGCGGCGCCGACGTCATCACGTGCCATGTCGATGGGCCGAAGGTCGTGGTGCAGACCGCCGAGGGCCGCGGTGCATACACCTGCGGCTATCACGCGAACCAGGCCGCGCTGGCGCCCAAGGGATACCTCACGGGCGCCGAATGGAACTGGGCGGAGGTCTACAAGATGTATGTGACCAAGCTGCAGGCCGGCGAGACGCTGCCGAACTTCACCCGCGGCGGGCTGGCGGAGGGCTTCATCAAGATGTCCCCCTATGGCCCGGCCGTTGGCGAAGCGGCGCGCAAGCAGGCCGACGCCGCCAAGGCCGAGATCATGAAAGGCGGGTTCGCCGTGTTCAAGGGGCCGCTGCGCGACAACATTGGCAAGCAGGTCATCGCCGCCGGGACCGCCTATCCGGAAACCGCGATCGAGCTCGAGTCGACGAATTGGCTGGTCGAGGGCGTGAAGGGCTCGCTCGCCTGAGTGCCGCGGACGCAGCACGCGCGGCCCCGGTGCCGCGCGCGTCCATCGACGGCAGCTACCGGCTGCGGCAGGCGCTCGAGGCCGGGCTGGTGCCGCTGCTCGCCATCCTGACGGCGACGGCGGCGTTCTGCGTGTTCCTGCTGGCGCTCGGGCGTTCGCCGGCGGACTTCTTCCGGCTGGTCTGGACCGGCGCGTTCGGCAGCTGGTTCTCCTGGCGCAACACCCTCAGCCGTGCCGCACCGCTGTTCCTGACAGCGCTATGCGTGGCGGTGCCGGCGCAGCTCGGGCTGGTGGTCATCGGCGGCGAGGGCGCGCTGGTGCTGGGCGGGCTGGCTGCGACGTGGGCCGGCCTGATGCTGGACGGCGCGCCGGGGCTGGTGGTGCAACTCGCGATGGCCGCCGCAGGTGCCGCAGCCGGGGCAGTCTGGTTGGGGCTGGTGGGCCTGCTGCGGGCAAAGCGCGGCATCAACGAGACCGTCACCAGTCTGGTCATGGCCTACATCGCCATCGCCTTGTTCAACCAATTGGTCGAAGGCCCGCTGCGCGACCCGGCGAGCCTCAACAAGCCCTCCACCTACGCCATCCCCAAGGCCGCCGCCCTGCCGACGCTGCCGGGGCTCGATGTGCATCCCGGCATCCTGATCGGCGGCGTCGCCTGCGTGCTGTGCTGGCTGCTGATCACGCGGACCACCACGGGCTTCGCGGCGCGTGTGACCGGCGGCAACGTGCGAGCGGCGCAGCTGCAGGGCCTGCCGGTCGCGTGGCTCATGGTCGGCGCATGCGCGCTGGGCGGTGCATTGGCGGGCCTGGCGGGCATGATCGAGGTGGCGGCCGTGCATGGCCGGGCCAATGCGTCGCTGATCGCGGGTTACGGCTACTCCGGCATCCTGATCGCCTTCCTGGCCCGGCAGAACGCGCTCGCCATCATGCCCATGGCGGTGCTGCTGGGCGGCATCGGCGCTGCGGGCGGGCTGCTGCAGCGGCGGATGGGCCTGCCGGACGCGGCCGTGCTGGTGCTGCAGGGCATGATCTTCGTCGCCATCCTGGCCAGCGAGACGCTGTATGGCCGAATGCGCTGGTTCCAGCCGCGGGTCGTTAAATGAACGGTATCGAAACGGTCCTCGTCGCCATGCTGGCCGGCGCATTGCGCGTCTCCACGCCGTTCCTGTTCGTAAGCCTGGGCGAGTGCCTGACGGAGCGCGCCGGGCGCATCAACCTCGGCAACGAGGGCGTGCTGGTGCTAGGCGCCATGGTGGCCTACGCGACGTCGTACCTCACCGGCAACCCGTGGCTCGGCGTGCTGGCAGCAGCCGTCGCCGGGGCGGCGCTTGGCGGCCTGCACGGGCTGCTATGCGCGCTCACCCGCGTGAACGACGTGGCGATGGGCATCGCCATCCTGCTGGCCGGCAACGGGATCGCGTTCTTCTTCGGCAAGCCGTTCGTGCAGCCGAGCGCGCCGGGTCTGCCGGGCATCCCGTTCGGCGGCTGGTCCGCCGTGCCGCAGGTACGGAGCGCATTGACCATCAGCCCGCTGTTCCTCGTCGGCGTGGCTGTCGCCTTCGCCATGGCCTGGATGTTCCGCGCCACCCGGCTCGGGCTGCGGCTGCGCATCGTGGGCGACAGCGCGGACGCCGCAAGGGCGCTGGGCCTCGACATCAACCGCACCCGACTGCTCGCGACCATGGCCGGCAGCGCGCTCGCGGGCGTCGGCGGCGCGTTCCTGAGCCTGGTGTATCCCGGCAGCTGGAACGAGAGCCTGTCATCGGGGCAGGGGCTGATGGCGGTGGCGCTGGTGGTGTTCGCGCGTTGGAACCCGGTCGGCTGCCTCGGCGCGTCCATGCTGTTCGGCGCCGCCGGGGCGCTCGGCCCGTCGCTGCAGTCGGTGGGGGTCACGAGCTACTATTATCTGTTTTACGCCGCCCCGTTCGTGTTGACGTTGGCGGTGCTGGTCGCGACCGTGCGCCCGGGCCGGGCCGTGCGCGGCATGCCCGGCGAG
>CAZZWN010000054.1:0-4242 GCA_964657765.1 uncultured Acetobacteraceae bacterium | reverse complement strand
GGCATCGTGCTCGGCTTGGTGCAGTTGGCACTACCGGCCATCGAGACCCGGGCCGACATCACCCGGCAGACCGAGCGCATCGTCGCCATGGTCGCCAAGGCCCGGCGCAACATGGCGACGCTCGACCTCGTGGTGTTCCCCGAATACGCGCTGCACGGCCTGTCGATGGACGTGCGGGACGAGGTGACGTGCGACCTCGACGGCCCCGAGGTCGCCGCCATGCGGCAGGCCTGCGTCGACAACGCCGTCTGGGGCTGCTTTTCCATCATGGAGCGCAACCCCGGCCGCATGCCCTGGAACAGCGGCATCATCGTCTCCGACACCGGCGAAATCAGGCTGTACTACCGCAAGATGCACCCCTGGGTGCCCGTCGAGCCCTGGGAACCCGGCGACCTCGGCATCCCCGTCATCGAAGGCCCGCGCGGCGTCAAGCTCGCGCTGATCATCTGCCACGACGGCATGTTCCCCGAGATGTCGCGCGAGGCCGCATACCGCGGGGCGGAGGTCATGCTGCGCACCGCCGGCTACACCGCGCCGATCCGCGACTCCTGGCGCTTCACCAACCAGAGCAACGCCTTCTGCAACCTCATGGTCACCGCCAGCGTGTGCATGTGCGGCAGCGACGGGACGTTCGACTCGATGGGCGAGGCGATGATCTGCAACTTCGACGGCGCCGTCATTGCCCACGGGGCCAGCGGCCGGGCGGACGAGATCATCACCGCCGAGGTCCGTCCGGACCTGGTGCGCGAGGCCCGGGCCAACTGGGGCGTCGAGAACAACATCTATCAGTTCGGCCATCGCGGCTTCTCGGCCGTGGCGGGCGGGGTGACGGACTGCCCGTACACCTACATGCACGACCTCGCCGCCGGCCGCTATCGCCTGCCGTGGGAGGCGGAGGTGCGCGTCACCGACGGCACCGGCTGCGGCCTGCCGCCGCCACGGGGATTGCTGAAGGCCGCGGAGTGATCCCGGCCAACCCCTACGCCTGGCCCTTTGACGGGGACTTGGCCGGCACGGCGCTGCTGATCATCGACATGCAGGCGGACTTCTGCGCGCCCGGCGGCTATGTCGACCGCATGGGCTACGACATCGGCCTGACCCGTGCGCCGATCGGGCCGATCGGCCGGGTGCTGGCGGCCATGCGGGCGCGGGGCGACACGATCGTCCACACCCGCGAGGGGCATCGCCCGGACCTGTCGGACCTGCCGGCCAACAAGCGCTGGCGCTCGCGGCAGGCGGGCGCGGGCATTGGCGACGCCGGGCCATGCGGGCGCATCCTGGTGCGGGGCGAGCCCGGCTGGGAGATCATCCCCGAGCTTGCGCCGTTGCCGGGCGAGGTGGTGATCGACAAGCCCGGCAAGGGCGCCTTCTACGCCACCGACCTGGAACTGGTGCTGCGCACCCGCGGCGTCCGCAATTTGGTGCTGACGGGCATCACCACGGACGTGTGCGTCCACACCACCATGCGGGAGGCGAACGACCGCGGGTTCGAGTGCCTGCTGCTATCGGACGGCTGCGGCGCGACCGACCACTCCAACCACTTGGCCGCCCTCGCCATGGTGACCATGCAGGGCGGCGTGTTCGGCGCGGTCGCCAGCTCCAAGGCGTTCCTGGCCGCGCTTCCTTGACGGCCATCGGCATCGAGGCGATCGGCATCGGCAAGCGCTTCGGCGCCTTTGCCGCGCTGTCCGGCATCGACATGCGGGTCCGGCCCGGCACGGTGCACGGGCTGCTGGGCGAGAACGGCGCAGGCAAGTCCACGTTGGTCAAATGCCTGATGGGCTACTACCGCGCCGACGAGGGCAGCTTTCGGGTGGATGGCCGGGAGGCCGTCATCAACCGACCCGCGGACGCCGACGCGCTCGGGCTGGGCATGGTGTATCAGCACTTCACCCTCGTGCCCTCGATGACGGTGGCCGAGAACCTGGTGATCGCGCGCGGCCAGGTGCCGGCGGTCATCAACTGGGCGCACGAGCGTGCGGCGCTCGGTGATTTCATGGCGCGGATGCCGTTCCCGGTGCCGCTGAACGCCGCAGTGGGCACGCTGTCCGCCGGCGAGCGGCAGAAGACCGAGATCCTGAAGCAGCTCTATCTGCAGCGCCGCCTGCTGGTGCTGGACGAGCCGACCTCCGTGCTGACGCCGCAGGAGGCGGAGGAGATGCTCGGCGTGATGCAAGGCCTGGCGCATGGCGGCACGGCGACGGTGGTCATCATCACCCATAAGCTGTCGGACGTGATGCGCTTCACCGACGAGGTGACGGTGCTGCGCCGCGGGCGGCTGGCCGGGCATGGCGCGACGGCCGGGCTGAGCCGCGGCGACCTCACGTCCATGATGATAGGCGAGCCGCACGCGCCGGCGCGGCCGGAGCGGCAGGGCGGGGTCGAGGCCAAGGTGCGCCTGGCGGTCCGCAACCTGCGCACCACGGGCGACGCGGGGCAGCATAGCCTGGACATCGCTGCGCTGGACGTGCGCGCGCATGAGATCGTGGGGGTGGCCGGCGTGTCGGGGAACGGGCAGAAGGAGTTGCTCGAGGTGCTGGGCGGCCAGCGCCCTGGCGCCGGTGCCGTCACCGTCGACGGCGCGCCCTATATTGCGACCCGGCGGCAGTCGCAGGCGTTGCATGTCCGCGTCATCCCCGAGGAGCCGCTGCGCAACGGCTGCGTGCCGGGCATGTCGGTAGTGGAAAACCTGAACCTGCGGCTGTTCGACCGGGACGACAGCGGCGGCGGGCGGAGCTGGCTGGATGCGGGCGGGATGCGCCGCCGGGCCGTGCGGATGATCGCGGGATATGGGGTACGCGCGGCCTCGCCCGATGCGCCGATCGGCGTGCTGTCGGGCGGCAACGTGCAGCGCTGCGTGCTGGCGCGCGAGCTGGATGGGGAGGTCGCGCTGCTGGTGGTGGCGAACCCCTGTTTTGGCCTCGACGTGAAGGCGGTGGCGGAGGTGCGGGCGCGGCTGATGGACGCGCGCAACGCCGGCTGTGCGATCCTGCTGATCAGCGAGGACCTAGACGAGATTTTGGAGCTTGCCGACCGCGTCGTGGTGATGCGCAATGGCCGCATCGTGCATGAGACGCCGGCGGCCGGTGCCGACCCGCATGCGATCGGCGCGCATATGCTCGACGCGGCGGCGGCACCTGTTGCAGTGCTGGCGCCGGGCGTCATGGGGCAGCGATGAGGACGCGGATTTGCACGTTGGGCACATGATCGCTGCAGAATGCACGGCTGCCGGGACTTATGCATTGCCGACGGCGTGGTGGCCGCCATCGCACCGGGCGGCCCGCGCGGCGCTGCTCCGCGGGTTCCCGGATCGCATCCAGTGTGGGCATTGCTGCCTGCTTTCCGTGCAGCCGGAAGCTTTGCAGTGCGAGGTGAGTGCGACGGTGGCGCAGGCAGGCTTTGCCGTCGTTACCGAACCGATGTGCAACATATACCTGCAGGACCGCGCGCCCAGCCGTAAGGGAGACCGGGCAATGGCAGGAACCGCCCGGCCTAGCCTGCCGAGCCGGGCGAACCTATCGGTTCGACAACTCGGGCATGGCGCGGCGCAGGATGTCATTGGCCCGGGTCTGCCAGCCCGGCCCGGAGGCCCGCAGCAAAGCCAATAGGTCGGGGTCCAGCCGGAGCGATACGAGCTGCTTCGGATTGGCGGCCTTGGGACGCCCGGCGCGGATGAACACGCCGTTCTCGCGAACCTCGGCCCGTTCGAAAAACTCGTCCGTCAGTTCCGGTGCATCGTCCGGATCAACCCAGGTGCTTTGCCCAGCGGCGTTGCTCTTTTGCATGTGCGTGCCTCATTGAAATTATTTGCCGCGTTGCTCCGCGTGGCGTCCAGACCACAATTACCACATGACCGTTGCGAAAGCCGGCGGTTAGGCTTTGCATTTGATCCGGCTTGCTTTCGGCCTTAAAAACCCGTCATTGTCCGGCGAACCCCTTGGTTCGACGCGACCCCGATTTGGCGCAGCAATCCAGGGCCGCAAGGACCAAGTTTCGTGCATGCGGCGTGGATTGCCGCGTCGCAAGCGCTCCTCGCAATGACGAACAAGGGGCACGGGCCAAATGCCATCACCCTGGCTCTCGGTGCGCTTGCCTTGGCGGCCAACCGGAAACCATGCTAAGCGCCCGGTGGCTTTATGCGGGGCGATCAGGCGGGAACAGGCCGGCCCATCCCGCGTAGATCAGATAACGACGCCAGAGAGACGACAGGAACTGAGGGCAAGATGAGCGAGATCGCCGACA
>CAZZWN010000053.1:0-16267 GCA_964657765.1 uncultured Acetobacteraceae bacterium | reverse complement strand
GGATCGACGAGGCGCCGGTCGACGAGGCCGGCGTCACCCTGCGCGAGACGGTGCCGGGCGGCTGGTACACGACGCTGGTCCTGCGCCGGGGCGACCGGCTGCGGCTCGTGAACGTCGACGGCACCGGCGCGGCGGCGCTGCTCGCCTGGAACCTGCACGACGCGTCCGAGCGGCTGAACCATGCCGACACCGTGAAGATCCAGTGGTCGGCGGAGCTACGCCGGGGGCGGGTGCTGTTTTCCGACATGGGCCGGGTCATCCTGTCGATCGTCGAGGACAGCAGCGGCGCGCATGACGCGCTGATGGGCGGGTCGAACGCCGCGAGCACGCTGGCCCAGTACGGCCCAGGCCCATTCCGCAACACGCGCGACAATTTCATCCTGGCGGCGCTGAAGCTTGGCCTGTCGCGCCGGGACATCGCTCCGTGCGTCACCTTCTTTGCGCCGGTTTCGGTCGCGGCGGACGGGCATTTCACCTGGCGCGACGGCGTGCGCCGGGGCGGCGATTTCGTCGAACTGCGGGCGGAGATGGACCTGCGCATCGCCCTTTCCATGGCGCCGCATCCGCTGGACCCGGCGCCGTGCTACGCGCCCGGCGCCATCGTGGTGGTGCGTTCGTGCGGGGCGGTCCCGGCCGGCGACGACCCGTGCCGCACGGCCTCGCCCGAGGCGCTGCGCGGGTTCGAGAACACCGACACCGCTCTGGCGGAGCGCGTCCCATGACGCAATTCGACGGCTCGCCGCAGCAAACCCCTGCCCCGCCGCGGCTCGACCAGGCCATCCCGGCCCGCCAAGCCTGGTCCGACATCGTGCGTCGGGGCGAGACGCTGCGCCTGGTCGACACGCACGGGCAGCAGGCGATCGACACGCTGTTCTACAATGCCGAGGACTATGGCGAGCGCTACAGCGCGCAGGACACGTTGCGGCGCCAGGGCTCTGCCTACGTCACCGTCGGCACCCGGCTGATGTCGAACGAGGGCCGGGTGATGCTGCGCGTCATTGCCGATGACTGCGGCCGGCACGACACTTCGGCCGGGGCGTGCTCGTGCGAGAGCAACACGGTGCGGTTCGGCCACGAAACGAAATTCCAGCATGCCTGCCGGGAGAACTTCTGCACGGAGCTGTCGCGCTACGGCATGACCAAGCGCGACATCGTGCCCAACCTTAACTTCTTCATGAATGTCCCGATCGCGGCGAATGGGGATTTAGTGGTCGATGACGGCATTTCGGCGCCGGGTTCGGCGGTGGCAATGGTCGCCGAGATGGACGTGCTCTGCGTCATCTCGAACTGTCCGCAGGTCAACAATCCCTGCAACGGGTTTCGGCCTACGCCGGTGCAGGTGCAGATTTTTCCGGCCGAAGCGCTCTGAGTATCCGCTCGGAACAAGTCACAGCGTAGTCGTTGACGCGAGAACTCGGCACTTTTTCGCCGAGGCAGCCGTCGCGCAACCACGCCCTGGCCGGCCTTGTCGAGACGCTCGTGACTGATGGTCCGTTGATTGTTGTCGGGGCCGGGATCGTCGGCCTCGCGATCGCCTACCACCTTCGCCGGGACGGAGCCGATGTCATGGTCATCCACCGCGACCCGCAGGGCGACCGCGCCTCGCACGGGAATGCTGGCGGCATCGCGGTGACCGAGGTGATGCCGGCCTCCGTTCCGGGCGTGATATGGAAAATCCCCGGCTGGCTGCTCGATCCATTCGGGCCCCTAGCCATCCCGCCGCGCCACGCTCCCAGGCTGGCCCGGTGGCTATGGCACTTCTCCCGAGCGGGGCGGCCTGCCGAAATGGAGCGCATCAGCCACCGCGCTGTCGGCCCGCCACAGCCGCGTCTATGACGACCTGATCCCAATGCTGACCGAAACCGGCCTCATCGGGGAGCTGAACCGGAAGCGGGCCCTGACGGTCTACGAGAGCCGTGCGGGCTTCGAAAAAGGCGTTGCCGAGTGGGACCTGGAAGTTGGTTATGAAGGGCGGCACTATCTACCGGAACGACCTGGCGGCCTGAAGTACAGGACGGCTGAGCAGAAGCGATGTCGCGGGGACCGGGATGACACCAGGACTGATGAACAGCAAGTATGGCTTCATGCTGTTCTTCCTGCCTAATCGACATGAACGGAGCGGCCTATCTCCCGATCATCGCAACAGTTGAGCGCTGCGGAAGGTTGGAGGGTGAGCAATGCATAAACGTGTCCTGGGAACGAGCGGATTAGAGGTCTCGGCCATTGGCTTCGGCTGCATGGGCCTGAACTTCGGCTATGGGACAGCCGTAAGCACGGCCGAGGGCGTCGCGCTGATCCGCGCTGCCGTCGAGCGCGGCGTCACGCTGTTCGACACCGCGGAGGTGTATGGGCCGTTCACGAATGAGGAAATGGTCGGAGAGGCGCTGGCGCCGGTGCGCGACCAAGTGGTGATCGCAACGAAGTTCGGGTTCAAGATCGATCCCGCGACAGGTAAGCAGTCCGGCATGGACAGCCGCCCCGAGCGCATCCGCGCCGTGGCGGACGCATCGCTGAAGCGGCTGGGCGTCGAGGCGATCGACCTTTTCTACCAGCACCGCGTCGATCCCGATGTGCCGATCGAGGACGTGGCCGGCGCCGTCCGCGACCTGATCGCCGCCGGCAAGGTCAAGCATTTCGGCCTGTCCGAACCCGGCGCGCAGACGATCCGCCGCGCCCATGCGGTGCAGCCAATAACCGCGATCCAGAACGAATATTCACTGTGGACGCGCGGGCCGGAGACGAACGGGGTGCTGGACGCCTGCGAGGAGTTGGGCATTGGCTTCGTGCCGTATAGCCCGCTCGGCAAGGGGTTCCTGACGGGGGCGATGAGCCGCGACACGACGCTCGGAGAGGGTGACTTCCGCCGGGTCCTCCCGCGCTTCACGGCCGAGGCGATGTCGAAGAACCAGGTCCTGGTCGATCTGCTGGGCAGCATCGCCACGACAAAGAAAGCGACGCCGGCGCAAGTGGCACTCGCCTGGCTGCTCGCGCAACAACCCTGGATCGTGCCGATCCCCGGCACCACCAAGCTGCATCGGCTCGAAGAGAACCTGGGCGGCGCGGATGTGGTGCTGACCGCGGGCGATCTCGCCGGGATCGAGAGCGCCGCAGCGGGGATCGCCATCGAGGGCGAGCGCTATCCTGCGCAGCTGCTGGCGACGACCGGGCGATGACCGCACCCACGTCGACCGCCGCCGGCGTGCGCGTGCTGGTCGTGCTCAGCACCTTGCTCGCGTTCGCGTCCATCTCGACCGACCTCTATTTGCCGGCGCTGCCGACAATGGCGGCCGCGCTGCACGCGAAGGCGGGCACGGTCGAGTGGACGATCGCAGGCTACCTGACCGGCTTCGGCGCCGGCCAACTTTTGTGGGGGCCGGTCGGCGACCGCTACGGACGAAGGGGGCCCGTCTCGGCCGGGCTGGTCCTGTTCGTGATCGGCTCGGCGGGATGCGCGCTGTCCGCGACCGTCTGGCAGATGATCGGCTGGCGTGTGGTGCAGGCGGTCGGCGCCTGCTCGGGCGTCGTGCTGGCCCGCGCCATGGTGCGCGATCTCTATCCGCGCGACCGGGCCGCGCAAATGCTGTCCACGCTGATGACGGTGATGGCCGTGGCGCCCCTGTTGGGTCCGGTCGTGGGCGGGCAAGTCCTGGCCTTCGCCGGGTGGCGCGCGATCTTTTGGACGCTGGTGGGCATCGGCCTGCTGACGCTTGCCGCGTTGTTCACGCTGCCGGAGACCCTGCCGCGAGACGCGCGCAACAAGGAGACGCTGGCGCACGCCTTCGCCCATTATGGTGCGCTCGTTCGCCAGCGCACCCTGATGGGCTATGCCGGCGCGATCGGCTTCTATTACGTCGGCGTCTTCGCCTACGTGGCGGGGACGCCCTTCGCCTACATCGGTTACTACCACGTCCCGCCACAGCATTATGGGTTGCTGTTCGCGCTGGGAATCGTCGGCATCATGGCCGCGAACTTCGCCAATGCGCGCCTGGTCACGCGTTTCGGCAGCGACCGCCTGTTGCGGGCAGGGGCGGCGCTGGCCGTCCTCGGCGGATTGCCTGCGGCATTTGCGGCCTGGACCGGCTATGGCGAGCTTGCCGGCCTGGTCGCTGCGTTGTTCGTGTTCTCGTCCGCCAACGGCCTGATCGTCGCCAACGCGGTCGTCGGCGCCCTGGACGGCATGCCGCAGCGTGCGGGCGCCATCTCGGCACTGGTTGGCGCAATCCAATATGGCTCGGGGATGATCGGGGCCGCCTTGGTGGGCGCGTTCGCCGATGGCACGCCGTGGCCGATGGGCTGGGTGATCGGACTATCCGTCCTGGGCAGTGCCGCCTGCGCTTGGCTGCTCGTGCCCGGGCGAGGGCAGCACGTTGGCGGCACCCTCGATCCATGTCTAGGCTTCACGAATGAAGCGCGAGGACCTGGTTGACCTGAACGCCTTCGCGATGGTCGCGGAGGAGCAGAACTTCACCCGCGCGGCGGCCAAGCTTGGCACGTCGCAATCGGCGCTCAGCCATACCGTCCGGCGGCTGGAAACACGGCTGGGCGTCCGGCTGCTGACCCGCACGACGCGGCGCGTGGCCCCTACGCAGGCGGGTGAGCGGCTATTGCGGACGCTTGGCCCGGCTTTCGACACCATCGCCGCGGAACTCGCCTCGTTGAGCGAATTGCGCGAGACGCCGTCCGGCACCATCCGGATCACCGCGAACGAGCACGCCGCGAACACCGTCCTGTGGCCCGTGCTGGAGAAGCTGCTGCCTGGCTACCCGGACGTCCAGGTCGAGCTTTCGGTCGACTCCGGCCTGACCGACATCGTCGCCGAACGCTTTGACGCGGGGGTCCGCCTTGGCGAATCCGTTGCCAAGGACATGGTCGCGGTCCGTATCGGACCCGATCTGCGGATGGCAGTCGTGGGCGCACCTTCGTACTTCGCGACACGGCCAAAGCCGCAAACGCCGCAGGACCTGGCCGGGCGCCGGTGCGTCAACCTTCGCCTCCTTACCTTCGGCGGCCTCTATGCGTGGGAACTGGAGAAAGGCGGCCGTGAGGTGAAGGTGCGCGTCGAGGGTCAGTTGGCATTCGACAACCCGGCCATGACGCTCCGCGCGGCAATGGCCGGGTTCGGGCTTGCTTGCGTGTTGGAGGATCATGTGGCGGCGCACGTCGCAAGCGGGAGCCTGATCCGCGTGCTGGAGGATTGGTGCCCTCCGTTCGCCGGCTATCAGCTCTATTACCCGAGCCGGCGCCAGCCATCGGCGGCATTCACATTGCTGGTGGATGCGCTGCGCTATCGATGAGTGCCAGTAATACCGACGTGGGCCGCGAACCAGAAGCCCACCGTTCCGTCTCAGCAACCCCGGCGTCCGGCCCGCCTCAAAACAATGCCGGCAAATCCGTCCAGCGCGGCAGCGCGCGGTCCTTGTCGGACAGGATCGCCTCATGCTCCGCGACCGGCCATGGCAGCGCGAGACTCGGGTCGTTCCAGATCGCCCCCCGCTCCGAAGCGCGGTCATAGATGCCGGTCACCTTGTAGATGACCTCCGTCCCCTCAACCAGCGTGCAGAACCCGTGCAAGAACCCCGGCGGCACCCAAAGCTGCGCCCAGTTCTCCGCCGAAAGCTCCACCGCCGCCCATTGGCCATACGTCGGCGAGGCCCGGCGCGCATCCACCGCCACGTCCCAGATCGCCCCCTTGATGCAGCGCACCAGCTTGCCCTGCGGATGCGGCGCCACCTGGCAATGCAGCCCGCGCACCACGCCGCGCTCCTGCGACAGGCTCTGGTTGTCCTGGATGAACTCCATGTCGATCCCCGCCGCCGCGAATCGCGACGCGTTGAACACCTCGGAGAAGAACCCGCGAGCGTCGCCGAACCGCGGCGGCGTCACTAAAATCAGGTCCGGGATGGACAGCCGCTCGACCTTCATGGATGCAGCCCGTCCGCAAGCTCCAGCAACAACCGGCCCAGCTCCGTCTTGCTCAGCCGCCGCGCCGCGCTGCGCAGCATTTCGGCGTCGATGAAGCCCATGCGGAACGCGACCTCCTCCGGGCAGCCGACCAGCATGCCCTGACGGTTCTGGATGGTCTGCACGAACGTCGCCGCCTGCAGCAGGCTATCCGGCATCCCGGCATCGAGCCAAGCGCAGCCGCGGCCCAGCCGCTCGACGTGCAGCGTGCCTTCCTCGAGGTACATCTGGTTGAGGTCGGTGATCTCCAGCTCGTTGCGCGCCGACGGCCGCACCCGCCGGGCGAACTCGGCGACGCGGTGGTCGTAGAAATACAGGCCGGTCACCGCCCAGTTGGACTTTGGCAACGCCGGCTTCTCCACGATCTCGACCGCACGGCCGTCGCTGTCGAACGAGACGACGCCGTAACGCTCCGGGTCGCGCACCTGATAGGCGAACACCGTGGCGCCTTGCGGCCGGGCGACGGCGGCGCGCAGCAGCACGCTCAAATTATCGGCGAAAATCAGGTTGTCTCCCAGCGCGAGCGCGCAACGCTCACCCGCGATCCAGTCCTCGCCGATGTGGAAGGCTTGGGCCAGCCCCTCGGGCTTCGGCTGCTCGGCGTAGGTGAACCGCACGCCGAGCTGCTCCCCGCTGCCCAGCAGCCGGCGGAACTGCGGCAGGTCCTCCGGGGTCGAGATGATCATGATCTCGGTGATGCCCGCCAGCATCAGCACCGAAAGCGGATAGTAGACCATCGGCTTGTCATACACCGGCAGCAACTGCTTGCTGGAGGCGAGCGTGATCGGGTGCAGCCGCGAGCCGCTGCCGCCGGCGAGCAGGATGCCCTTCATGCAGCCGTCCTCATGCCGCAGTTCCTAGGCGCTGCCCCGAGTAGCGCCCGCCGCGTATGCCTTCCCACCAGGCCCGGTTGTCCAGATACCACTGCACGGTGCGCCGCAGCCCGCGGTCGAAGTCGTGCGGCGCGGTCCAGCCGAGCGCCGCAGTCGTGCGCGCCGGGTCGATCTCATAGCGGAAGTCGTGGCCGGGGCGGTCGGTGACGAAGTGGATCAGCCGCGCCCGTGGCCCGGCCGGATCGGGCGCAAGCTCATCCAGAACGCCGCAGATCGCGTGCACGACCTGCAGGTTGGTGCGCGGCTGCCGGGCGCCGATCGCGAGCGTCGCACCGGGCTCGGCGCGTTCCAGCGCGAGCACCAGCGCCTCCGCGTGGTCGTCGACGAACAGCCAGTCCCGCTGGTTGGTGCCGTCGCCATAGACCGGCAGCGGCTTGCCCTCCAGGGCGTTCAGGGTCACGAGCGGGATCAGCTTTTCCGGGAATTGCCAGGGGCCGTAGTTGTTGGTCGTGTTGGTGACGAACGTCGGCAGCCCGTAGGTGTGCCACCAGGCGCGCACGAGGTGGTCCGACCCGGCCTTGCTCGCCGAGTATGGGCTGCGCGGGTCGTACGGCGTGGTTTCGGTGAACGGCGGGTCGTGCGGCCCGAGCGCCCCGAACACCTCGTCCGTCGAGATATGGTGGAAACGGAAGCGCGCTTGGCCGTCGCGGTCGAGCTTGGCCCAATAGGCCCGCGCCGTGTCCAGCATAACGAAGGTACCGACGACGTTGGTGTGGATGAACGGCGCAGGGCCGTCGATGGAGCGGTCGACGTGGCTCTCGGCCGCGAGGTGCATGACGGCGTCCGGCCGATGGGCGGCGAAGATGTCGCGCATGGCGGACGCGTCGGTGATGTCGGCGCGGAGCAGTTGATGCCGCTGATGGTGTCGCGCCTCCTCGAGCGCGTCCTCGGATGCGGCGTAGGTCATCTTGTCCACGTTCACGACTTGATGGTCGGTGCTGCGGATCAAGTGGCGTATGACGGCCGAGCCGATGAAGCCGCAGCCGCCGGTGACGATTATCCGCATGACCGGTCTGATATCCTGTTTGTCGTTACGCCGTGGCAAGATGGCAGTCTTGCCGGCGCGCGGCAATGCATGTCGCGCAGTCGCCAACACGCAACAATCCAGGACGAGCGTCAATAAAATCCATTTTTAGACGCCGGGGACGCCTAAACTGCGACCGTAGTTGCAAGTAGCGCCCCGTCATACGAGGGCGGTCATGCCGCACCGGGCTGCTTGTGGATAGGGTCCACCCAATGCACCGCTTCCGGCTTCTCCACCGGCTCGATCTCGAGGTTCACCACGACCGCCTCGTTGTCGCTGCGCACCAGCACGCACTCCAGCGTCTCGGTCGTGCTGGCGTTGATCTCCTGATGCGGCACGTAGGGCGGCACGAAAATGAAGTCGCCCGGCCCGGCCTCGGCCACGAACTCCAACGCGTTGCCCCAGCGCATCCGCGCCCGGCCGCGCAGGACGTAGATGACGCTCTCCAGCGCGCCGTGGTGATGGGCGCCGGTCTTGGCGTCGGGGTGGATGTGCACCGTGCCGGCCCAAAGCTTCTGCGCGCCCGCCCGGGCAAAGTTGATGGCCGCAGCGCGGTTCATGCCCGGCGACTGCGGCGTGTTCGTGTCCAGGCTGTCGCCCGGGATCACGCGCACCCCGTCGGTCTTCCAATCGGTCTCAGCGGCGTCCGCCATGCTCGGCTCTCCAGGTTCGGCTTCTATGGTAACCGTGACCTGTCCGCATCCGTTGAGCAAGCGCAGCGCTTCCCGCTATGCTGGCCCGCACCATCACGGCCACAGCCGCATCGAGGACGCCGCATCATGGACATGCCGACACCGCACCAGGCCGAACGCAGGCAAAGCGGTCAGCAGATCGCCCGCGTCGCGCTCGCGATCGGCCTCACTCTGCTGGGCGTTTACCTGCTCGAGAGTTTCCTCGGCGCGCTGGTTTGGGCGGTGATCCTCGCGATCGCCACCTGGCCGCTCTATTTGCGGACGCAGCAGCGGTTCGGCACCGGGCGTCACAACATCCTGCTGCCGCTGTTGTTCACTGCCGCCATCACGCTGTTGTTCGCCGTCCCGCTCACCCTCGCCGTCGTTCAGCTCAGCCACGAGGCGCGGCTCGCCACCGCCATGGTCGTCGATGCGCGCGAGCACGGCATGGCCGCGCCGGACTGGCTGGCGCGGCTGCCGGTCGGCGCGTCATGGGCGACGAGCTGGTGGGATGCCAACCTGCGCGACCCGGCGAATGCCCGAACGCTGCTGGGCCGGGTGGACCGGGCGCAGATCACGCTGTTCGGCCGCGAGTTCGGCGCGCAGCTCGCGCATCGTGGCGTCATGTTCGGCTTCACCCTCGCCGCGCTGTTCTTCCTGTTCCGTGACGGGCACCGGCTCATCGAGCAGGTCCGCATCGCCAGCCGCCGGCTGTTCGGCTCGCAGGGCGAGGATCTCGGCCGGCAGATCATCGCCTCCGTCCACGGCACGGTGGACGGGCTGGTGCTGGTCGGCCTTGGCGTCGGCGCCGCGTTGGGGGTGGGCTACTGGCTCGCCGGAGTGCCGCATCCGGTGCTGCTGGGCGCATTCACGGCCGTTGCGGCAATGGTCCCGATGGGCGCCACGATCCTGCTGGCCATCGCGTCGCTGCTGGTGTTGACGACGGGCTCCGCAGTCGCGGCGATCGCGCTGTTCGCCGGCGGCATGGTCACGATCTTCATCGCCGACCACGCCGTCCGCCCGGCGCTGATCGGCGGCACGACCCGCCTGCCCTTCATCTGGGTGCTGCTCGGCATCCTCGGCGGGGTCGAGACCTTCGGCCTGCTGGGCCTGTTCCTCGGCCCCGCCATCATGGCGGCGCTGATCCTGCTCTGGCGGGAATGGACCGGCAGTGCGCAAGATGCTGCCAGCCTGAATCCACACGGGATGCCCTGACATGGATGTAGCCACGCCGCCCACCGCTCCGACCGAAGCCGAGGCGGTCGACAGCCTGCGGGCCACCATCGTTGCCAAGCTGACCTACCAGGTCGGCAAGGCGCCCATCGCCGCCAGCGAGCGGGACTGGTTCGTCGCAACGGCGCTCGCCGTGCGCGACAGCATCCTGGATTGCTGGTTCGACAGCACCCGGCGCACCTACCAGAGCGGCGCCAAGCGGGTGTACTATCTTTCGCTCGAATTCCTGATCGGGCGGCTGCTGTTCGACGCCATGGGCAACCTCGGCATGCTCGACCGGGTGCGGGCGGCGCTATCGGCAGAGGGCATCGACCTCGACCGGCTGCGCGAGCTTGAGCCGGACGCGGCGCTCGGCAACGGCGGCCTTGGGCGCCTGGCGGCCTGCTTCATGGAGAGCATGGCGACGCTCGGCATTCCGTCCTACGGCTACGGCATCCGCTATGAGAACGGCCTGTTCCGCCAGGTCCTCGCGGACGGCGTCCAGCAGGAGCTGCCGGAGGACTGGCTCTCCCTCGGCAACCCGTGGGAGTTCGAGCGTGCCGAGGTGGCCTACCCCGTCGGCTTCGGCGGCACGGTCGCCCGGCACGAGGGCGCCGGCGGCCGCAGCGTCTATGCCTGGCAGCCGGCCGAGCTGCTGTCCGCCGTCGCCTTCGACATGCCGGTGATCGGCGGCCCGACCTCTGGCCGGATGGGCAGCTCCGCCAAGACCCACCACGCCAACACGCTGCGGCTCTGGGCGGCGCGGGCCGCGACACCCATGCACCTCGACGAGTTCAACCGAGGCGACCACGTCGGCGCCATGCGCGACCGGATGCGGACCGAGGCAGTGTCCCGCGTGCTGTATCCCGGCGACGAGAGCGACGCCGGGCAGGAGCTGCGGCTGCGTCAGGAATTCTTCTTCGCCTCCGCCTCGCTGCAGGACCTGCTGCGCCGCCATCTCGACCAGTTCGGCACCCTTGCCAACCTCGCCGACAAGGCGGCGATCCAGTTGAACGACACCCATCCCGCCATCGCCATCGCCGAGATGATGCGCCTGCTCGTCGACGTGCACGGCATCGAGTGGGCGGCCGCGTGGAACATCACCATTGCGACCTTCGCCTACACCAACCACACCTTGCTGCCCGAGGCGCTCGAGACCTGGCCGGTCTCGCTGATGGAGCGCATGCTGCCGCGCCACATGCAGATCATCTATCTGCTCAACGGCGGACATCTTGAGCATGTCAAGGCGCAGGGCCCGGTGGACGACACGCTACTGGAGACATTGTCGATCATCGACGAGCAGCATGGGCGCCGGGTGCGCATGGGGCATTTGGCGTTCCTCGGCTCGCACTCCATCAACGGCGTGTCGGCGCTGCACACCGGGTTGATGCAGAAGACGGTGTTCCGCGACCTGAATGCCCAGTATGGCGGCCGCATCAACAACAAGACCAACGGAGTGACGTTCCGCCGCTGGCTGCACCGCGCCAACCCCGGGCTGACTGCCCTATTGGTCGAGAAGCTCGGCCCGCGCGTCCTGCTCGACGCCGGCGCGCTGGCGGACCTTCGCGCCTATGCCGACGATCCGACGTTCCAGGCGGCGTTCGCGCGGCAGCGGCTGGGACGCAAGGAGGCGCTGGCCCGGTTGATCGCCGACCGCACCGGCATCCAGGTCGACCCCCATGCCCTGTTCGACGTGCAGGTGAAGCGCATCCACGAGTATAAGCGCCAACTGCTCAACATCCTGCAAACGGTCGCGCTTTATAACGCGATCCGGGCGATGCCGACGCGGGACTGGGTGCCGCGGGTCAAGATTTTCGCTGGCAAGGCGGCGCCGGGCTATCGGGTGGCGAAGCAGATCATCCGGCTCGCCTGCGACGTAGCGCAGGTCATCAACCACGATCCCTCGGTCGCCGGGCGGCTCAAGATCGTGTTCCTGCCGAACTACAACGTGAGCCTCGCCGAGGTCATCATTCCCGCGGCCGATCTATCCGAGCAGATCTCCACCGCGGGGATGGAGGCGTCGGGCACCGGCAACATGAAACTCGCGCTGAACGGGGCGCTGACGATCGGCACGCTCGACGGCGCCAATATCGAGATCCGCAACAACGTGGGCCCCGCCAACATGTTCATATTCGGTATGACCGCCGAGGAGGTGCACGTCCGTGCCCAACGCGGCCTCGCCGCCTATGACGACGTCGCCGCCTGCCCGGCGCTGGAACAGGCGCTGCAGGCGATCCGGTCCGGCGTGTTCTCGCCGAGCGAACCCGGCCGGTACGGCGAGCTGGTGCACAACCTGCTGGAACGCGACGTGTTCATGGTCGCGGCGGACTTCCCCAGCTACCAGGAGCAGCAAAGGGCGGTGGCGCAACTCTGGATTGACCCGCCGGCGTGGTGGCGCGCCAGCATCATGAACACGGCCGGGGTCGGCTGGTTCTCGTCCGACCGCGCCATCCTCGAATACGCCACCGAAATCTGGAACGCGGCCCCGCAGCCGGCGCCTGCATTGGAGGACGACGCATGATACGCACCAGCCCCGGCGTCAACGCGCCGCTCGCCCGCGCCGCCATGGCCTATGTGCTGGCGGGCGGACGCGGCAGCCGGCTGATGGAATTGACCGACATACGCGCGAAGCCCGCGGTGTATTTCGGCGGCAAGTCGCGCATCATCGACTTCGCGCTGTCCAATGCGTTGAACTCGGGCATCCGCCGCATCGGCGTCGCCACGCAATACAAGGCGCACAGCCTGATCCGCCACTTGCAGCGCGGCTGGAACTTCTTCCGGCCGGAGCGCAACGAGAGCTTCGACATCCTGCCCGCCAGCCAGCGCATCACCGAGAGCGGCTGGTATGCCGGCACCGCCGACGCGGTGTTCCAGAACATCGACATCATCGAGAGCTACGAGCCGCGCTTCATCGTGCTGCTGGCCGGCGACCACATCTACAAGATGGACTACGAGCCGATGTTGCAGCAGCACGTCGAGCAGGACGCCGACGTGACGGTGGGCTGCATCGAGGTGCCGCGGATGGACGCGACGGCGTTCGGCGTCATGGGCGTCGACGAGGACGACCGCATCGTGTCGTTCCTGGAAAAGCCCGCCGATCCGCCGGGCATCCCCGGCAGCCCGGACCAGGCGCTGGCGAGCATGGGCATCTACGTGTTCGAGACGCAGTTCCTGTTCGAGCAGCTCCGCCGCGACGCCGCCGACCCGGACAGCAACCACGATTTCGGCCGGGACATCGTCCCCTACATCGTCGAACGCGGCAAGGCGGTCGCGCACCGCTTCGCGCAGTCCTGCGTCCGGTCATCGTCGGAGACCCAGTCCTATTGGCGCGACGTCGGCACCGTCGACGCCTATTGGGAGGCGAACATCGACCTGACGGATTTCGTGCCGGGCCTCGATCTGTATGACCATGAATGGCCGATCTGGACCTATGGCGAGATCGTGCCGCCGGCGAAGTTCGTGCACGACGAGCCCGGGCGGCGCGGGCAGGCCATCAGTTCGATGGTGTCCGGCGGTTGCATCGTGTCGGGCAGTTCGGTGAACCGTTCGCTGCTGTTCACCGGCGTCCATACCCATTCGCGGTCGCAGATCGACGGGGCGGTGATCCTGCCCTACGTCGATGTCGGCCGGGCGGCCCGGCTGCGCAACGTCGTCATCGACCGCGGCGTGCGCATCCCGGATGGCTTGGTGGTCGGCGAGGACCCGGAGCACGACGCCGCCCGCTTTCGCCGCACCGCGCGCGGCGTGTGCCTGATTACTCAGCCGATGATCGACAAGCTGCAGGCTTGATGCGGCTGCGTTGAGGAGGGCCGTTCATGTCGGAGCCGGGCACGCCTGACCTTGCCAAAGTCGCCCTGTTCACCAAGGAATATCCGCCTTACGTCTACGGCGGGGCGGGCGTGCACGTCGAGTATCTCAGCCGGGCACTGGCCAAGATCATTCAGGTGGAGGTCCGCGCTTTCGGCGATCAGGCGCTGGATGAGGGTGCCCTCGCCGTCCGCGGCTACGAACAGTGGGGGGAGACCAAAACCGGCAGCGACCCGCGCTTTACCGGCGCCATCGATGCATTCGCGCGCTCGTTGGTCATGGCCAAGGATCGTCTCGATGCCCAGCTCGTGCATTGCCATACCTGGTACACCGACATCGGCGGCACCATCGCGTCTCAGCTCTGGGATGTGCCCTATGTCCTGACCATCCACTCGCTGGAGCCGCTGCGCCCCTGGAAGGTCGAGCAGCTCGGCCGGGCCTACCATCTCGCCGCCTGGATGGAGCGCACCGCCATCGAACAGGCTGACGCCATCATCGCCGTCTCACGCGAGACCAAGGCGGACGTGCTGCGCCTGTTCGACGTGAAGCCCGAGCGGGTCCACGTCATCCACAACGGCATCGATCCCGTGGAGTACCGCCCGACGCCCGGCACCGACGTGCTCACCAAGTACGGCATCGACCCGGGCCGGCCCTTCCTGCTGTTCGTCGGGCGCATCACCCGGCAGAAGGGCATCATCCACCTCGTCAAAGCCATTCCCCACATCGACCCAGGGCTGCAGATCGTGCTCTGCGCCGGTGCCCCCGACACGCCAGAGATCGGCCGCGAAATGGAGGATGGCGTGGCGAAGGTTGCCGCCGGGCGGCCGGGCGTGATTTGGGTCCGGGAGATGATCTCCCGCACGGAGGTCATCCAGCTCTATACCAATGCGGCGGTGTTTTGCTGCCCGTCGGTTTACGAGCCGTTCGGGATCATCAATCTCGAGGCGATGGCCTGCGAGACCGCCGTCGTCGCCTCCGCCGTGGGCGGCATCCCCGAGGTCGTGGTGCCGAACGAGACCGGGTTTCTGGTCGATCCTGGCCTGGTGCCCGGCACCTTCGACCCGGCCGACCCGGCCGCGTTCTCCGCAGGATTGGCCGATGCGATCAATCGACTGGCGCTCGACCCGGCCTTGTGCGCGCGCTTTGCCAAGGCCGGGCGCGAGCGAGCGATCGCACACTTCAGTTGGGACGCCATCGCGCAGACCACGGTGGCGCTTTACCGTTCGGTGCTGGAGCGGCGGGCGGAGAGCGGGTTATCGAGTGAGTAAGAGAGAATGTCCAATGGCTGCTCGGGAGGGCGAAGTTTGGCGTGAAGGGCAGCACTGATGCTCAACGCCCGCCACTATGGCGACAACTTCGACGTGGTACGCCGATGCGATGGTTAGGCCGTTCACTCGTTTTGCTTGGCGTAGCCGCTGTATCGTCATGCGCGACGCGGCTCTGGGTTTGGAGCGAGACGTGGACCATACCGCGAGTCCAACTAACGAACGGCCTGCCTACCCAAGTAGCAGAGAAATCCCCAGCTTTCGATTTGCGGGTGAAGACGCGTTTCTCAATCGGAACCTCAATGGAAGACGTGGGCAGAGAACTCGCGCGTGAAGGCTTTGTCCGCCAGGACTGGAACTCTCTTGCAGGAAAAGAGCACATTGCGACGCGGTACGACGGCGGCGCTCCGGCCTGCAACTATAATGCCTGGGTCTCATGGAAGTCTGACGAGAACGACCAGCTCACCGAAATTAAAGGTACGTATCAAGTAACCTGTTTGTAAGATCAAAGACGTCGATGACTACGATCATAACATAAGGCATGAAAACAAACAGGCGTAATTCTACTGCTTGTAGTCATGTGCCTCCGTGCGGCTGGCCACTTGCCTGAACTGGCTGTTGCACGCGCTCCACCTTGATCCGGTCCGCATGCTTCATGGCCTGCGCGAGGTCATAGGCGGCCTGTAAACCATGCCAAGTCGCGGCCCCGCCTCCAAATGCCTTATCCAGCCGGATCGCCATCTCCGGAGAAATCCCGGCATGGCCGTTCACCAAGGTCGGACAACGCCTTGCGGCTGACGCCCAGCACCTTCGCGCCCTTTGTCACCGTCAGGCCCAAAGGCTCAAGACAATCGTGCTTAACGGACAAGCCAGGCTGCGGCGGGTTCTTCATAGCCATGAAATTTCCTTTCAAGCGGGCTTTATCGCCCGCCCGTCTCAGCGATAGTCGATCAAATCGACATCGGCAGCGTCCGGTCCCTCTAAACGCCAGATAACCGGCCAGTTGCCCGACACGGACACGGCCCAAAACCCGGTCAGGTCGCCTTTCAGCGGATGCAGCCGGAAACCTGGCAATGCCATATCATCCGGTTCGGAAGCCTGATCCAGCCGGGCCAGAATGCGCTCGATCTTGCCAATTTGGTCCGCCCGCACCTTGCGACAGTCGCCATCCTCGAACAGCAAGTTTAGACCCTTGTGCCGGAAGCTCCGAACCATACCGAAAAGTGTGACCTATCACTCCTCAAAAAAATCAGTGGAAGAATGCTGGCTGGCGGCCATTTCGACTGCGGCCGTTTTGGTCTAACAGCGTCATCGCCGTTCAACCGGGAGACCCGAATGCACATAGGCATCGTCGGAATAGGCGGCCGGATGGGGCTGCTGCTCGCCTCAGAAGCCACTGCCGCCGGCCACGTGATCGCCGGCGGCACGAACCTC